>CANQME010000047.1 GCA_947624815.1 uncultured Lachnospiraceae bacterium
GAGTGAAAGTGCGTTTCATACAGGATTTCCATACGGATCTACAGCAATATATTCAGTTATCAAGGTTCTTGATAATAAGGGGACTTTTTTAAGTCCACCTTTTGACTACCCAATCATGATATAGTTTTTGTCAATTATGTGATCGCGCTGCCGGTATTTTTCCATGGCGATCTGCTGGCAATGGTATTCTCTAGCGACACGGCCGTCATTACATATGCAACGGAATACCTGCGCGGGTTTGTGCCTTCTTCTGCATCTGACGGAGGCAGGAGCTTTGCTGTTGTGCCTGGAATCTGCACCAGCACGTGCTTAATGCGCAGGTATTGTAGATAATGATCCCGCCTTCGTTATCGTCATTTTACCATTGACGTTTCTCTGATTTTTAGATATACTAACAATAAGTAAACAAGACATTTACAAATCAATAGGAGAAAGAGTTATGCTATGCGAATACCTACAAGAAAATTATGAGCCAGGAGAACCGATCTTTTCCGGTGATATTGCCTTTCCCGGATTATCGGAAGAAAATCTCAGGTATCACTTAAAGCGGCTAACAGATGACGGCATTCTGTACAGATTTGAGGCTGGAATCTATTACTTTCCCAAAACAGATATTTTTGGAGAGAAAGTGGCTTTGACGGCGGATACGGTCGCTCTTCATAAATATATCAGACGCAGAGGGAAAAGGATAGGATATTATTCGGGATATACGCTGGCCAACCGTATGGGCCTGTCTACCCAGGTCCCGCATACGGAGGAGATCACCAGCAATTATGCGCCGGCGCAGGTCAGGGAATTGTTTATTAAAAACCGCAGATATATCCTGAGACGTCCTTTGGTGGAGGTAACGGATGAGAATGTTGCGGCTTTGCAATTCCTGGACTGTCTGAAAGATCTGGAAAAATGCGCTGAGGAAGAACCGAAAGTCTGCGGACAAATCCTTACAGGCTATGCAAAGGAGCATGATATTACAAAAACAATGGTTGACAGGTTGTTGATAAATTATCCGCTGAAAATATACAAAGCGATTTATGAAACAGGGGTTCATTGTAAGGAAGAAACTGAAAAATGTTGTTTTGAAGGGGATCAGTGAAGAATTGGGAATGCCGGTTGCCAACTGGGAGGAAACACAGAGCGATAGAGATTACAACGCCTATCTGTTTTCCTATGAATCGGTACTGGACTTTCAGGATGACCGTCTGCCGCAGTATGTAAAGCTCGAGACTGCCCTGTGTGACTATTATCTTCAGGGAAGGTCGAAGCGCTGCTCCCGCCACTTATATGATATTTATAAATTAACGCCTTTGATAAGCTTTGATGAGAAACTTGCCGCATTGATCAGGGAAGTAAGGAAACACCGATCCAGGATACAGGTATGCCCGTCAGCGCAGGATACTATTGATGTACCTGCCGTTATTCTGGAGTTTTGTGACAATTCCTTTTACAGGGAGGACTATCAGACCGTCACAAGCTACTTCGCGGCCGACATTGTCTCTTATGAGAAAGTAATAGGACAAATGAGAATGCTTGCCGATGCGGGTTGGTTTGTAGGATAGATGGGAAGAAAGAGGGGAGCCGGCATGAGCCGAGTTCCCCCGATGACTAAAAATGGGTGATATTCATGGGGCCTCCTCGGGGAATGGCTAATGCCCGCCGCCATTCGTCTCATAGTCAAGATACGCGCCCTTCATGGGAGAGGCGGCCAGATCTGAAAACAGACGCAGAACGCCGCTTCGGTATTTTGCGGGCCTGGGCTGCCAGCGCTGTCTCCGCATGGCGAGGATTTCCTCCATCTCCTCCGGCGTTTTGCGTTGGCCTTTCACTCCGACGATCTCCAGAATCCGCTTCTGTACGTCCAGGTGGATGAGGTCGCCTTCTTCCACCAGCGCGATGGGCCCTCCCGCCTGAGCTTCAGGGGAGCAATGCCCGATCACAGGGCCGGTGGACGCTCCGGAAAAACGTCCGTCCGTGATCAGCGCAATGCTCCGTCCTAATTCCGGATCCGATGAGATCGCTTCGGTGGTATAGAACATTTCCGGCATTCCGGAACCCTTTGGCCCCTCATAACGGATGAACACCGCGTCGCCGGGCTTCACCCTGTGATGAAGAACGGCATCGATACACGCTTCCTCACTGTCAAACGGGCGGGCGTTGAGAACGGCGGAAAACATTTCCTTCGGGCATGCGGTATGCTTGATCACGGCGCCCTCAGGCGCCAGATTCCCTTTGAGAACGGCAATGGAACCGTCCGTTCCGATAGCCTGATGAAAATGCCGGATGATATCGGTCCTTTTGAGGTTAAGGCCATGCGTCTGGTTCGCCTCGTCAAGCCTCCTCTGACAGCGGTTGTAGAAGCCGTTTTGCTTTAGCTCCTCCAGATTTTCTCCAAGAGTCTTCCCGGTCACCGTCATGGCGTCCAGGTGAAGCGCATCCCTGATTTCCTCCATAATGGCCGGAACGCCTCCGGCGTAATAGAAGAATTCGGCAGGCCAGCGGCCGGCAGGACGGATATCCAGCAGATAGTGAGCGCCTCTGTGGAGGCGGTCAAAGGTATCACCTGTGATCTCAATACCGAATTCATGAGCGATCGCCGGTAAATGAAGCAGGCAGTTTGTGGAGCCGGAGACAGCGGCATGAACGAGGATCGCATTTTCAAAGCTGTCCATGGTTACGATATCGCTCGGACGCATGTTTTCCATAGCTGCCAGCTTTACCGCCAGCCTTCCGGCTTTTCTGGCGTACTCAGTTAGATCCGGGCTGGCAGCGGGAAGAAGGGCGGAACCGGGCAGGGCAAGACCAAGGGCTTCGGCCATGATCTGCATCGTGGAGGCCGTCCCGATGAAGGAGCAGGCCCCGCAGCCCGGGCAGGCGTTGTGCTTCGCCCAGTTCAGCTGTTCCTCGCTGATCTCGCCGCGCTCATACCTGGCGGAATACGTTCCGAGCTGCTCCAGTGTGAGAAGCTCAGGTCCCGCAGCCATAGTTCCCCCTGTCACCACCACGGAGGGAATGTTCACCCGGGCCAGGCCCATCAGATTACCTGGAAGTCCTTTGTCGCAGCTTGCCATAAAGATACCGGCATCAAAAGGCGTGGCGCTGGCCTGAATCTCGATCATATTAGCGATCATCTCTCTGCTTGCCAAAGAAAAATTGATCCCATCCGTACCCTGGCTTTCTCCGTCGCACATATCCGTACAATAGTATCTGGCGCCGTGTCCTCCGGCTTCCGCAATCCCTTCTCTTGCCGCTTCCACCAGCTGATCCAGATGTCCGGAGCCGGGATGGCTGTCCCCGAACGTACTTTCAATAAATACCTGCGGCTTGCTCAGATCTTCCGCTGTCCAGCCTGTTCCCAGACGGAGCGGATCCATTTCCGGAGCGAGCCGGCGCATTTTCTGACTATTTAGCATAGGGAGTTTCGTCCTTTCCATTTTATTCAAATTTGAGCCGGCCATGAGAGTTCTTCCTTCATTATACATAAACAGATCGGGAATTTCCAGTAAGAGATTTGCGGGCAAAAAATGTTTGACAGCCGGCGGAGGTTCTGGTAGTATGACGGACAGTAGACGACCGATGAGTCAGAAGGAGCGGCTTTGTCATGATTAAGAATCCGATTTTGCCGGGCTTTAACCCGGATGCGTGTATCTGCAGAAAAGGCGACGATTATTATCTGGCGGTTTCGACGTTCGAGTGGTTTCCGGGGCTTCCCATCTATCATTCCCGGGATCTGAAGAACTGGGAGCTGTATACCCATGTCCTGACGGACGATGAGAAGGTGAATCTTAAGGGCCTGCCGTCGGCCAAGGGGATCTGGGCGCCCTGCCTGACCTACTGCGAACAGGAGGATCGGTTTTATGTGATCTATGGCATCATGCATTCCATGAACGCCAGGTATTTCGATGTGGACAATTATCTGATCACCGCGGAGGATATCCGGGGGCCGTGGAGCGAGCCGGTGTATCTGCATTCGGCCGGGTTCGACGCCTCGATCTGCCATGACGACGACGGACGGAAATGGATCGTGTCTCTGGAGTGGGAGACGAGAGAAGGCTATGAGAAGCCCGGAGCCATCTGTCTCGCGGAGTATTCGCCGTCGGAGAAGCGGATCATCGGTTATCCCAGACGGATATACAGCGGAGGAACAGACCGCGGCTGCATTGAGGCGCCGCATATCACGAAGCACGGGGGATACTATTACCTGATGTGCGCCGAGGGCGGAACCGGCTATAATCACTGCGTTACCATGGCCCGCGCCCGCGATATCCAGGGGCCGTATGAGCCGGATCCGGCCAATCCCATTGTCACGTCGGTGCCGGGATATTCCAATGAGCGCGCCGACTGGGATCACTTAAAGCCCCGGTATTTCAATCCCGATGCACCGCTGCAGAAGTGCGGCCACGGAAGCTACGTGGAGCTGCCGGACGGAGAGGTCTATCTGGTCCATCTCTGCGCCAGACCCTTTGTACCGGAGCTGCGCTGTACGCTGGGGCGGGAGACCGCGATCCAGAAGATGATGTGGACGGCGGACGGGTGGCTCCGCATGGCCGACGGCAGCAATATGGCGAAGCTTGAGGTGCCGGAGCC
This sequence comes from uncultured Lachnospiraceae bacterium, assembly GCA_947624815.1. GTDB lineage: Bacteria > Bacillota > Clostridia > Lachnospirales > Lachnospiraceae > UBA3402. The sequence continues at coordinate 4,582 of CANQME010000047.1, forward strand.
CGGGCTTTCTGCAGCGCCGCTTCCGCAGATCCCGGACTTTGACGGCTTCGACGGCGGGGAGCTGGGAAACTGGTACTACGCGCCCCGGATCATGCCGTCCTCCTTTGCCGATGTGAAGAGCCGTCCGGGCTGGGTGCGCCTGCGGGGGCAGGAATCCAGGACGTCCTTAAACCGCGTCAGCATCCTTGCCAGGAAGCTGACCAGCGTATATGCCCGGATCACGACGAAAATGGACTTCCATCCGGAGATCTACCAGCACAGCGCCGGTCTGATCCTGTATTATGACAATATGAATTACATCAATCTCCGCAAGTATTACAGCGAGACCCTGGGGCAGAGCGCCCTGTCGGTCATTCACCTGGAAAACGGCGTGAAATCGGAGCTTTTGGATACCAGAACGCCGGTGGACGAAAGGCCTTTGTTCCTGCGGCTGGTGATCTCGGGCCGTCGGACCTGGTTTGAGTGGAGCGTCGGCGGAGACGAATACTTAAGGATCGGGCCGGAGTTCGATACGACCCGGTTCTCCGATGAGTACTGCAGGTTCGGGGAGTTTACCGGAACCATGGTCGGCATCACCTGCGCGGACCGGATGTTCCACCAGAAGTGCGCGGATTTTGATTTCTTCGAGTATCTCGCGGAGGACCGGCCGGTAAACGAGGCGTAAACCAGGCTAACGGAGCGCTTCGTGAAGTGTCCTGCGCACGGCTCCCGGTCCGGCCAGCTCCTTTATGAAATACTGCTCAATCCGATCCGCCAGCGGCGTCGCCGTAAGGTCCGTACCGAAGATGGAGGCGTTACCAAGGATCTCCCTCAGCTGCCCGGTATAGCTGCCGGGACAGCCGGCCCGGATCCCGGAAAGCTTCGCCTGCAGTTCTTCCTTCAGCGGATCGGAAGACACCTCGATGGCGCCGCCTTCGTCGTCAACTGCCAGAAGGTAGCGGAACCAGCCGGCCAGCGCCAGCGGGATCGCGACGAGCGTATCCAGGCTCCGGCCTTCCGCCAGATAGCTTTTGACCGTCTCGCCGAAACGGATGCCGACCTTCTGGGAGGTGTCCGTGGCGATTCGCTGCGGCGCGTCGGGCATGAACGGATTGGGGAGGCGCTGCGTGATCACCTCGTCGAGGAACGCCTTCGGATCCAGGATGCCGGGATGCTCCACCACAGGCAGTCCTTCCCGGTACCCGAGCCTGGTGATCAGCGCAACGATATCCGCGTCCTTCATCTCGTCGCAGATAAATTCATAACCTAGCAGGCAGCCGTACATACTCATGGCCGTGTGCAGGGGGTTTAGGCAGGCGGTCACCTTCATCCGCTCGGTCCGGTTGACCGTATCGCGGTCCGTCAGATAGACGCCGGCCTTCTCCAGGGTCGGACGGCCGTTGGGGAACCGGTCCTCGATCACCAGATACTGGGGCCGCTCTGCGTTGGTGAACGCGGCAATATAGGTATTCTTTCCCGTGACGATGGGCGCCATATCTTCGATGCCGTCAGCCGTCAGGCTTTCTTCCACCATCCGGTGGGGACGGGGAGTGATCTTGTCGATCATGCTCCACGGGAAAGAGATTCTGTTTTCATCTGAAAGATAGTCGATAAAATCCCTTCCGACATAACCGTTCTTTGCCCAGGCCGAGGCGATGGTCAGGACGCCGGCCTTCAGCTTCTCGCCGTTATGGGAGCAGTTGTCCATGCTGACCATGGCCAGGGGCTGCGCCCCCGCCCGGAAGCGTTCCCAGAGCAGCGCTGCCATGACGCTCATCGCGTGGCGCGCCTTCTGCGGGCCTTCTTCCATGTCTGCTTCTACGACTGGCAGCAGACTTCCGTCCGGGCGGGTCACGGCGTAGCCCTTTTCCGTGATGGTAAAGGACGCCATCTGGAGCCCCGGTTCCCGAAAGAGCCTGCGCAGCCTGTCCATCTGGACCGGATCCGCGCCGCCGGCCTTTAAGCATTCGGCCACGGAGCCGATGATCTCGCGGGAGGTGGTGCCCTCCGGATTCAGCGTGACGTTCATGGTCAGGCAGTCGAAGGGCGCATAGATCCGGTCGACGATATCGAAATCAAACGTATCCGCCGCGATGATCCCCTTCTCTGCCAGTCCCTGATTCAGAAGCTCCTGTTGGAGCGCGGCGATGAAGCCGCGGAAGATATTGCCCGCGCCGAAGTGGATCCACACCGGGTGTTCCTTCGTGGCCGCGATCATGGCCGGACGGTCGAATCCCGGAAGCTTCACGCCCAGAGCTTCCCATTCCTGTTTCTGAGACACGATGGTGTCGGCATTCATTTTCATAAGAAGGTTTCCTCCCTGTTCCTAAAATCGGTTTCTTCTCTCCATTTTAAACGAGTTAAGCCGGATTTGCAACCGGCAGATGCGGGCGCGACGCGCGGTCCGGCGCAGCATTTATTTGGTAATTTAGCAATATATGAGCAGCATTTCACAAGATTTAATTGGAAATATTCATGAAAATGTGCTTAAATAAAAATAACTGTAAATATGCAAAAGGGTGGACAGCCCAATGGGTAAAGGAGGACACAATGTTATACATCGGTATCGATCTGGGAACATCGGCTATCAAGCTGCTTCTGATGGATCAGGACGGCAAAATCTGCAATATCGTTTCAAAGGAATATCCGCTGTATTTCCCCCATCCGGGATGGTCGGAGCAGAATCCGTACGACTGGTATGATCAGATGATCGCCGGGATCCGGGAGCTGACGGCGGACTGCGATAAATCGTCTGTTGCGGGCATCAGCTTCGGCGGACAGATGCACGGTCTTGTCGTGCTGGATCAGCAGGATCAGGTGATCCGTCCCGCGATCCTGTGGAACGACGGGCGGACAGAGAAGGAGACGCAGTATCTGAACGAGGTGGTGGGTAAAAAGGAGCTGTCCCGGTATACGGCCAATATCGCGTTCGCCGGTTTTACCGCGCCCAAGATCCTGTGGCTTAAGACCAATGAACCGGAGAACTTCGCCAGGATCTCCAAGATCATGCTTCCCAAGGATTATCTGGCGTACCGCTTAAGCGGCGCCTTCTGTACCGATTATTCGGACGCGTCAGGAATGCTTCTGCTGGACGTGGAGCATAAATGCTGGTCCCAGGAGATGCTCGGCATCTGCGGGATCCGGGAAGCGCAGCTTCCGAAGCTCTATGAAAGCTATGAGGTGGTGGGTACCCTGAAGCCGGATGTGGCCGCGCAGCTGGGGCTTCCCGAGACGGTACGGATCATCGCCGGCGCCGGCGACAACGCGGCGGCGGCCGTGGGGACTGGGACCGTCGGAGACGGACGGTGCAACATTTCCCTGGGAACGTCCGGTACCATCTTCATTTCCAGCCGCTCCTTCCGCGTCGACGACAACAACGCGCTGCATTCCTTCGCCCATGCGGACGGCAACTATCATCTGATGGGCTGCATGCTGAGCGCGGCTTCCTGCAACAAGTGGTGGATGGACGAGATCCTGCGGACCACGGAATACGCGAAGGAGCAGGAGGGGATCAGAAAGCTGGGCGAGAATCCGGTGTTCTATCTTCCGTATCTGATGGGCGAGCGTTCGCCTCACAATGATCCCAGGGCGAGGGCAACCTTTACCGGGATGACCATGGACACCACTAGGGAGGACATGACGCAGGCGGTTCTGGAGGGCGTGGCCTTCGGCCTGCGGGATTCGCTGGAGGTGGCCAGATCGCTGGGGATCCGTCTGGAGAGGACGAAGATCTGCGGCGGCGGCGCCAAAAGCCCGCTCTGGAAGACGATCATCGCCAACGTGATGAACCTGAAGGTGGATGTGATCGAGAGCGAGGAAGGCCCCGGCTACGGCGGAGCGATCCTGGCGGCGGTGGGCTGCGGCGAGTACGCCAGCGTGGAGGCGGCCGCGGAGAAGCTGGTGAAGGTGACCGGCACCGTGGAGCCGGATCCGGAGCTGGCCGCAAAGTATGAGAAGCAGTACCAGAAGTTCAGGAAGATCTATCCGGCGCTGAAGGATGTGTTCGGGATGCTTGCGGAGGAATGAGGAAGAACGGCAGATAACGGCCGGATAACGGCTGAGAGGAAACAGGATCATGAGAATGGAATGGGATAAGGAGCATGTGCCGCTGATCGTCGTGGAAAGCGACGGCTATGAGGGCGTCAGGCGGATCGCGTGGAAAGTGGCGGAGGACATCCGCCGGGTCGCAGGCTTTCGGCCGGAGGTCGTGACAGAGAGGGAGCTGCCCGCATGGGCGGCATCCCGGCGGCAGGCGGCAGAGACCACCCGGGCCGGAGAGGCGGCCTCCGCAGCAGCGGCAGAGATCTCCCGGGCCGGAGAGGCGGCCTCCGCTGCAGCGACGGAGATGTCCCCCGCTGCACCGGCCGCCGAAGAGGAACCCGAAGGTTCGGGGGCAGCTTCTTCCGTTATCCTCTGCGCCACCCTCGGCAGAAGCCCGATGCTGGACGCGCTGGCGGAGGCGGGGCTTTTTGATCCCGGTTGTCTCTGTAAGGACGGAGGAGAACGGAAATGGGAGGTTTGGCGGACGCAGCTTCTGTCCCTGAAAGGAGTGGCGCTTTCCGGCGAAGCTTCCGTGCTTTTAAAGGGCGTGGAACAGCTTCTTTTGATCTGCGGAAGCGATAAACGGGGCACCATCTACGGGATGTTCTCCCTGTCGGAATATATCGGTGTATCCCCGCTATGCTTTTGGGGCGACGCAGAGCCTGCCCGGCGGGAAAGTTTGACGGTGGGAGAGGATTTCGCGGCGCTGTCGAAGGAGCCCTGCGTGAGATACAGGGGCTTTTTCATCAACGACGAATGGCCCTGCTTCGGCAGCTGGGTCACGCGGCGTTTCGGCGGCTTCAACGCGGACGCCTACGAGCAGGTATTCGAGCTGCTGCTGCGGCTTAAGGGCAATTATCTGTGGCCGGCCATGTGGACGGCCAGCTTCCCCCTGGACGGGCCGGGCAGCGCCAATGAGGAGCTGGCGGATCTCTACGGGGTGGTCATGGGCTATTCGCACCATGAGCCTTGCCTGCGCGCCAGCGAGGAATGGGACAAGGTGCGCGGCGAGGGGACCCGGTACGGTAATGAATGGAATTTCTATACCAACGAGCAGGGGCTTTTAAACTACTGGGAAGACGCCTTAAAGCGCAGCGGCGGCCATGAGAATTTCATTACCGTCGGAATGCGCGGCGAGCGGGACACCTCCATGCTGGGGCCGGACGCCACGGTCGCGGAGAATATAAACCTGCTGAAGGACATCATCACGAAGCAGAGAGCCCTGATCGGCCGGTACGTAAAGCGGGAGAACGGCAGGATCCCGCTGCTTCTGGCGCTCTATAAGGAAGTGGAGCCGTATTTCTACGGCGATGGCCGGACGACCGGCCTGAAGAACTGGGACGGCCTTGACGGCGTGACTTGCATGCTCTGCGAGGACAACTACGGATATATGCGCACGCTTCCGTCGGAGGAGATCCGCGGTCATAAGGGCGGCTTCGGCATGTATTACCATCTGGATTACCACGGCGGGCCCGTGTCCTACGAATGGGTGGATTCCACGCCGCTTTCCAGGATCTGGGAGCAGATGGGACAGGCGTACGAATACGGCATCCGGGACGTTTGGATCGTCAATGTGGGCGATCTGAAGTTCCACGAGGTGCCCCTGTCCTATTTCTTGGCGCTGGCTTACGATTATGAGAAATGGGGCGGTGGCAACCCGGACAGCTGCCGGCAGTATACGGCACAGTGGGCGGAAGCGGCGTTTCCGGAAGCGTCCGGGGAGCTTCGGGACCGGATCGGCTCCGTGCTGACGGAATATATCCGGCTTAACAGCCTGCGCAGGCCGGAAGCGCTGCACGCCGGCGTGTACCATCCCTGCCATTACGAAGAGACGGACCGGATGCTGCATGCGGCGGAGGTGGTGGAGGCCGCGTCCAGCCGGATCATGGAGGAGCTTGCGCCGGGGGAGAGGGACGCCTATTACAGCATGGTTCATTTTCCGGCCATGGCCAGTATGAATCTGCTGAAAATGCATCTGTATACCGGAAAGAACCACCATTATGCGGCCCAGGGGCGCCCTGTGGCCAACGTTTACAGGAAGCTGGCAAAGGAATGCATCGCCAGGGACCGAAGGCTTTCGGAGGAATGGGCCGCGTTTCGGGACGGCAAATGGAGCGGGATGGAGCTGGCGCCGCATATCGGGTTTACCCGCTGGAATGAGGACGACAGCCGCATGCCGGTGACCATGGAGGTGGAGCCGGTTCCCAGACCCAGGATGAGCGTATCGCGGGCCGACGGGGAGGAGACGGCGACGAAATGCTACGGACCGCCGATGACGGTGCGGATCCCTGATTTCCAGTACGCTGGGTGTGAGAAGGCGGTCCTGGAGATCGCCAACGGCGGGACGGGAAGCTTTTCTTATGAGATCACCGTCGAGAGCGTGCAGACGGCCGTGGAAGATCCGGCGGCAGAGGGCCGGCAGCCGGCCGGGGAAGATCCGGCGGCAGAGAGCCGGCAGACAGCCTGCGCTCTCCCACGGTGGCTTACCGTATCGCCGGTGAGCGGGACAGTGGAAGAGCTTCAGACCGTGACCCTGTGCTGCGACCGGCGGCTTCTGCCGGACAGGACGCAGACCGTGCGTCTGGCCGTAAAAGGCGAAGATACGAAGGTGATCGTGGAGATTCTGGGAAGAGCCGTGAAGGGCTTCGACGTACAGGAAGCGCCGGACCGGCTGGAGGAAGCTCTGCCGGAGATGACGTTCGCGGAACAGAACGGGCTGGTCGTGATCGGCGCGGAGCATTATGCCAGGAAGAAGGATACGGATAAGGGCGGATTTCGGACGATCGCGGACTATGGAAAATACGGCAGCGGCGTCCGGGTGTTCCCCGTAACGGCGTCATTCCGACAGGGGGAGGACAGGCCGGAGCTGACCTACCGGTTCCTGGCGGGAGCCGCCGGTGAATATGAGATAGAGCTTCTGACGGCGCCTTCGAATCCCCTCGTATACGCTCAGAGCGTCGGCCTGGCGGTTGCGTGCGGGGGACATGGGCCGGTAAGAGCAGAGCTGATCCCCGCGGACTTCCGCTCGGGAGAACCGGGCGACAGCCGGTGGGCGCAGGCGGCGCTTGACCAGGAACGGAGAACCGCGGTGACATTTCCGCTGGAAGCGGGCGTCTGCGAGCTTACGGTCGGGGCGCTGGAGGCGGGCGTCATCCTGGAGCAGATCCGGATCCGCAGAACGGACGTCCCTGTGAAGGCGTCCTATCTGGGGCCGGAGGAAAGCCCCATGACGGCTCCTGCCGGCGTCAGAACGCCTTCTTGTTGAGGATCCGGTACTCCTTAGGCGTACAGCGCCGGGATTCCTTGAACAGGCGGTTGAACGAGGAGATGCTGGAAAAGCCGGAGCGCAGAGCCACCTCGGTGATGGAGATGCCGGGATCGGCCAGGAGCTCTTCCGCGGCCTTCAGCCTCCGGTAATTCAGGTAATCGTTGAAGGTAAAGCCGGTGTACTGCTTGAACAGCCTGGAGAAATAAAATTTGCTGAAGCCGACGTGGGCGGCCATATTCTCCAGATTCAGGCTTTCCGTATAATGGACGTCGATGTAGTCCAGAAGGTCGCTGATCTTTTTGATATGCTCCTGCTGTCTGGAGGGGCCCGGACCGGGGAACCGGTCCTTCGCGTAGATATGGTTATAGCCCAGCTTCGCAAACAGGTTGAGCATCAGGGCGCAGGCGGTGAGCTCGGTATATTCGCGCATGCCGAAATATTCGTCCCGGACCCGCATCAGGGTCTCGCGGACGTCCTCGTAGACCATGGGATACGTCTCCCTTGTGATCAGGGGCGACTGCGACAAAAGGGTCGTGATCGAGGACCACCCCTTGATGCCGGCAAACAGGGACGCGTCGAAGAGAAAGATGAATCTCCGTCCGTCGGGCGGGGCGGACAGCCGGTGGGTTTCGCCAGGGATAATGAACAGGATGCCGCCCGGCTGAATGTGGTAAACGGTCGAACCCAGCTCGACGTCATAATAGTTTTCCGTCGGCATGATGATTTCCAGCGCGGTGTGCCAGTGATAATCGTAGGTCATATCCTGTTCGTTGCACCAGATGCGGATGGAAGAACCGGTATGGTACTGAACGGCTTCGCGGGCGTCCTGAACGTCCCGGATCCCTGCCCAGTCGTTGTTGACCGAATAATAATCATGGCGTTCGCCGCCCATTACAGATGTATCCATTGGAATGCCTCCTCCTGTTCACTATACAATAAACAGAAGGAATATTCAAATAGATTTTGCGTCCGGCGGCAGACGCCGGAAGAAGAGAGAGAGGAGAAAGATGATGAAGAAGCAGGCTTTTAATCCGTATCTTCCGTCCTGGGAGTACATTCCGGATGGAGAACCCTATGTGTTCGGCGACCGCGTCTACGTGTACGGTTCCCATGATTTCTACAACGGGTACGTCTTCTGCATGGGCGACTATGTCTGCTGGTCCGCGCCGGTGAACGATCTGTCGGACTGGAGATACGAGGGCGTGATCTACCCCCGCAATGAAGATCCGCTGAATAAGGACGGGAAAATGTGCCTGTACGCGCCGGATGTGACGGTGGGGCCGGACGGCCGGTATTATCTCTACTATGTCCTGGATCATGTATCCATCGTCTCCGTGGCGGTCTGCGATACGCCGGCGGGAAGATATGAGTTCTACGGCTATGTGCATTACGCGGACGGAACCATTCTGGGCGAGCGGGAAGGCGACGAGCCCCAGTTTGACCCCGGCGTCCTGACGGAAGGGGACAGAACGTATCTGTATACCGGCTTCTGCGGACGCGGAGACAAGTCGAGGACCGGAGCGATGGCCACGGTGCTTCAGCCGGATATGGTGACGATCGCGGAGGATCCGGTCTTTATCGTTCCCGGATGCGAGTACGGCGCGGGGACCGGCTTCGAAGGCCATGAGTTTTTCGAGGCGTCGTCGATCCGGAAGAGGGGAGATACCTACTATTTTATCTATTCCTCGGTGGTGATGCACGAGCTCTGCTATGCGGTCAGCAAGGATCCGCTTGGCGGCTTTACCTACGGCGGCGTGCTGGTCAGCAACTGCGACCTGAACATCGATACCTATAAGCCTGCCGGTATGCCCATGGCCTACGGCGCCAACAACCACGGCAGCATGGTGGAGATCGGCGGGGAGTGGTACATTTTCTATCACCGTCATACCAACGGAACCTGGTACAGCAGGCAGGGCTGCGCGGAGAAGCTTCAGATCGCGGAGGACGGCAGCATCCGGCAGGCGGAGATCACCTCCTGCGGACTGAACGGAGGCCCGCTGGAAGGAAAGGGCGAGTATCCGGCCTATATCGCGTGCCATCTGTTCACGGACACGCCGTCGGTCTATGTGGGAGGCGACCGGTTCCCGAAGGTCATGCAGGACGGCCGGGACGGGGATGAGGAACCGGGCTATATCGGCAACATCCAGAATTCGGCGACGGCCGGTTTTCGGTATTTCGACTGCCGGGGCGTGAAGGAGATCGGGATCACGACCAGGGGATACGGGCACGGCGTCTTCGAGGTGAGAACCGCGTGGGACGGCGAGGTTCTGGCGTCCGTCCGGATCGACAGCTCCAATGTCTGGGAGGAGCACCGGGCTCCCGTAAGGATCCCGGACGGCGTACAGTCTATATACCTGACGTTTAAGGGCAGCGGGAATCTGGGAATGAAATCATTTTCCCTGCTGTAAGCAGGACGGCCGCACAGGCGGCGAAGGAGGAGCATTTTGAAGGAAAATAAATTCTATGCGATCGACGGGACACAGGAGCCTGCCTTTCACAATCATGTGGATTACTGCGTAGGCACGGGACGGATCGGACTGGCGCTGCAGGCGGAGTACCAGAGCCAGCTGAAGCTGGTCCAGGAGGAGATCGGATTTCAGCATATCCGGGGCCACGGCCTTTTCTCGGACGATATGGCGATCTACCAGGAGTACGAAACGGCCTCCGGCGAGAAGCGGGCGGAGTACAATTTCACCTATCTGGACCTGGTCATGGACAGCTACCGGAGGCTCGGGCTGCGCCCGTTTCTGGAGTTGGGCTTTATGCCTCAGAAGCTGGCGAGCGGAAAGCAGACCATTTTCTACTGGAAGGGGAATACGACGCCGCCGGCCGATTATGACGCCTGGTGCGGCCTTGTTACGGCTACGCTAAAGCACCTGATGGAGCGGTACGGAGACAGCGAGGCGGTAACATGGCCCATCGAAGTATGGAACGAGCCGAATCTCCCGGGGTTCTGGGAGAACGCCGATATGGAGGAGTATCTGAAGCTGTTCGAACGCACGTTCCGCGCGATCAAGGCCCTCGATACGCGGTTTCAGGTGGGCGGCCCGGCCATCTGCGGCGTGCGGGATGCGTTCTGGATCCGGTCGTTTCTGGAATTCTGCAGGGACAAGGGCATCGCGCCGGACTTCGTGACGCGCCACCATTATACGACGGAGGTGCCGGAGCATGAGGGCCATTACGGCTATGCGGCCCTGACCGACGCGGAGAGGGGATTTGCGAACCTTCAGACCACGAGGGACGTCATCGACAGCTTCCCGGAGTTTCGGGGGCTGAAGACCCATCTTACGGAGTTTAATACCTCGTATATTCCCAACTGCCCGCTGCACGACACCAACCAGAACGCGGCCTATATGGCGCTTCAGCTGTCCCGCCTGGGAGATGTGAACGAGTCCTATTCCTACTGGACCTTCGGGGATATCTTTGAGGAGCAGGGCGTGCCGTTTACGCCGTTCCACGGCGGATTCGGGCTTGTGGCCAACGGCGGGATCCCCAAGCCCACCTTCTGGACCTTCGCGTTCTTTAAGCAGCTGGAGGGGAAATGCATCCACCGCTCCGGGGACATGATCGTGATGGATAAAGGAAAAGGAAGCTACTGCGGCGTGGCGTGGAACTGCGGGACGACCCGAATGGACAGGGAGCTGGAGCTTACGTTTGAGCTGCCGGCGGCGGATGCGGGGGAGTACGCGCTTATCACCCGTCTGGTGGACGAGGATACCTGCAACCCGCTGCGTCTCTGGCACGATATGGGCGAGCCGTCCAGTCTTTCCGAAAAGCAGAAGAAGCTTCTGAAGGACAGCGCCAGACCCTTTGTGTCGAGCCGGCGGATCGGGACGCAGGAAGCTGTAAGCGGGCAGGAAACGCCAGGAGCGGAAACCGGACGGAAGGTGCAGGTGAGCCTGCAGCTGAAGGAATTCGCGGTTGTTTTCTTTGAGCTGGATCCGGCTTATCCGGCAGGCGACCGGGGATATGATTATCAGCGCGTGATGCAGCAGAAGAACGGATGAAATGAAAAAAATATATACGGATGGAGGTAACACGATATGATCAGAATCGCAAAGACGGAAAACGGACTGGTACGGGGAATCGAGGCGGCGGATCCGCGGATCACGGCGTTTAAGGGGATTCCCTTCGCCGCGCCGCCGGTCGGAGAAAACCGGTGGAGAGCGCCACAGCCCTGCGAAGACTGGGAGGGGATCCGCGACGCTTACCGGTTCGCGCCGATCTCCGTGCAGGACAGGCCGGGCATGGGAACGGACATCTACTGCCGGGAGTGGCATGTGGATCCGGATATCGCCATGGGCGAGGACTGCCTGTACTTAAATGTCTGGACCGGCGCGAAGAGCGCAGATGAGAAGCAGCCGGTGCTGGTATGGTTCTTCGGCGGCGGCCTTCAGTGGGGCTATCCGGCGGAGATGGAGTTTGACGGCGAGCGCCTGGCGCGGCGCGGCATCGTAGTGGTGACAGTGAACTACCGGATCAATGTGTTCGGTTTCCTGGCCCATCCGCAGATCACCGCCGAGCAGCCGGACGCGCCGGCCAACTTCGGGAACCTGGACCAGCAGGCCGGCCTGAAGTGGGTGATCCGCAACATCGCGGCCTTCGGCGGCGATCCGGGCAATATCACCATCGCGGGCCAGTCGGCCGGAGGCGGCAGCGTCTTAAGCCAGATCGCCTGCCCATCCAATAAGGGGCTGTTTCAGAAGGCGGTGGTCATGAGCGGAATGATCCGCAGCCCCTACGGCGAAGGCGGCATCGGGACTCCCGAGCCTCTGGCGTCCGCGGAGAAGAACGGAGAGGATTTCTTTGAATTTCTGGGCGTCTCTACCCTGGAGGAAGCCAGGACGCTGGACGCCTTCGAGATCCTGCACAAATACAGCGAGTACGTCCGGACACGCCGCAGGATGTTCACGGTGGAGGACGGCCGGTTCTGCGTCGGCGAGCCGTTACGGCTGATCCTGGAGGGGAACTGCGTGGACGTGCCGATCATGGCCGGCAATACCAGCGACGAATTCCCCAATTTCCTGCGGGCGGATTCCGAGGAGGGACTTAAAAAGGCGGCGGAGGCGGCCTTCGGAGAGCACGCCGGGGAATTCCTCGCATTTGCGGAAGCGCACAGGGCTGAGGAGCCGGGATGCTACGCAAGGGCGGCAGGCATCGAGTGTACGGCCAAGGGCCTGTTCCTGGAAAAGAAGCGGCTCGGAAGCGCCAACAATTACTATTACTACCGGTTTGACGGGGAGATCCCGGGCTGGGATCATCCGGGCACCTTCCACTCCGTGGATCTGTGGTTCTTCTTCGAGACGCTGGCCAAGTGTTGGCGGCCCTTTGTGGGGAAGCATTATGACCTGGCCAGGCAGATGTGCAATTACTGGGTCAATTTCATTAAGACCGGCGATCCCAACGGCCCCGACGCGGACGGAGCTCCCATGCCGGAGTGGCTTCCCTACACGGAGAAGACGCCCTGCGATATGGTGTTCGGTCATGACGGCGCGGCGCCGGTAACAGAGCCGGAGACACCGTTTATGGAGTTTCTGATCCGGATGACCCAGAAGCGCATGAAAGGAGAAGCGTAAGGCATGAGGCAGGAAGAGACCGGCTATTCGGTTCTGGTCTATACGCGCAGGCCCGTTCCGGGAGAATATCCCGCGGGCCTGGCCCAGAGCGTCCATCTGGCCTGCAGCGAGGACGGAGTCCGGTTCCGTCCGCTGAATGAGAACTACGGCGTCGTGTTCGCGTCAGGCTCCGTCCGGGCGGACGATACGATCCGGCCCAGAGGCGTGAGGGAGCCGCTGGTATTCCACATCGGGGAGAGACGGTACGGCATCCGGGCCCTGCCCGTGAACGAGGACGGCAGCCCGGACGAAGAGATGGCCGGCAAGGCGCTTTACTGGACCACGGAGGATTTCATCCGCTTTCGGGAGGAAGCTCCGACGGATGTGCCTGGGGACGGAGGCTTTGGCGTCTCCATTTTCACACTGGAATCCGGGGAGACCGTCGTCGGGAGCATCGTATCTGTGGATGAGGAGCGGTACCGGCGCATGAAACGGTACTGGAGCCGGGTCTTTCACTGCAGCGTGTCGGTGCCGGAGACGGTCCGGGCGGATTCGCCGGAGGCGCTGGCGGAGGTGAAGGCGGTTTTGTCCTATTCCGACGGTTCCCGGGCGCTTCGCCGCGTGGCGTGGGACAGCTCTGCCGTTGATTTCGGGCGGAGCGGAACGTATGAGGTATCGGGTACGGTCCGCAGCATCCGCTTCCCGTTTCCGCTGGCGGAGGGCTACGGGGATCCTGTGATCCTGTCCTGGGAGGGCAGGAAGTATTACATCGCGACCAATGACAACACGAACGATATCGGCCTGTACGTGAGGGAAGCGGCGACCGTGGAGGAGCTGTTCGCGAAGGGGATCACGGAGCATCTGATCCTGGGCGAGGATGAGGCGCGCAATCTGCGGCAGACCTTCTGGGCGCCGGAGTTCCACCTGATCGGCGGAGAGCTCTATATCCTGTTCGCGGTCAGCGGCCGGATCTGGGGTCCCCAGTGCCACATGATGCGGCTGAAAAAGGGCGGAAGCATCACGGATCCCGGCAGCTGGACGGATCCGGTCCGGGTTCAGAGAAGGGACGGCAGCTGGCTTTCAGAGGACGGGATCACCCTGGATATGACGTATCTGAAGGCAGGCGGCCGCTCCTACGTGGTCTGGTCCTACCGGCGGCATATCGGCACGCCGATGGACACCGGCTCCATGCTTTATATCGCAGAGACGGACGAGACGGCGCCGTGGAAGCTGACGAGCGATCCGGTGCTGCTTACCAGGCCCCTTTACGGATGGGAGAATGTGGACGGAACCATCAACAACGAAGGCCCCTATTCGTTCCAGGCGGACGGACGGGTCTATCTGACCTATTCCGGCGGCTCGGCCAACGCCTATACCTATGTGCTGGGGCTTCTGACCGCGAACGCCGGCGACGACCTTCTGGATACGGCTAGCTGGGAAAAGAGCGGACACCCGGTGCTTTCCTATTATTCCGTAGAGGGCGAATACGGACCCGGGCATAATTCTTTCTTCACCGACGAGGACGGGAATCTGATGATCGCCTATCACGGGGAGACCGGCATCCGGGAGCATCTGCGCTGCGTTGGGATCCGGCGGGTGCATTTTGACGCGGAGCGAAGACCGAGGTTCGATCTGTCCGCGGACCGGGATCTGGATCCGGCGCTTGAGAAGGTCAGCACGAAGGTTATCGTACCATAGAATCAGGAAGGAGACCAATATGAGAGACAGAGAGAAAGCAAGAGAGCGGGCGCACGAGCTGGTGAGCCGCATGACACTGGAGGAGAAGGCGTCCCAGCTGCGGTTTGACGCGCCGGCGATCCCCAGGCTGAACGTGCCCGCCTATAACTGGTGGAACGAGGGACTTCACGGCGTGGCGAGGGCCGGCGTGGCGACCAGCTTCCCGCAGGCGGTGGGGATGGCGGCTTCCTTTGACGCAGACCTTCTTAAGGAGGTCGGGCGGGTGATCGCCGACGAGGGAAGGGCAAAATACAACGCGGCAAGCCGGAAGGGCGACCGCGATATCTATAAGGGACTGACGTTCTGGTCGCCCAACGTGAATATCTTCCGGGATCCCAGATGGGGCCGCGGACAGGAGACCTACGGGGAGGATCCGTATCTCACTGCGGAGATGGGGAAGGAATTCGTGAAAGGACTGCAGGGAGACGGCGATTATCTGACGGCGGCGGCCTGCGCCAAGCATTACGCCGTTCACTCCGGGCCGGAGGCGCTGCGCCACGAGTTCGACGCGGAGGTGTCCGACAAGGACCTGTACGAGACGTATCTTTATGCGTTCGAGAAGCTGGTGAAGGAGGCCGGCGTGGAGGCGGTCATGGGCGCTTATAACCGCACCAACGGGGAGCCCTGCTGCGGCAGCAGGACGCTGATCCGGGAGATCCTGCGCGGGAAATGGAATTTCCAGGGACATTTTGTCTCCGACTGCTGGGCGATCCGGGACTTCCACACGAGGCATATGGTGACGGCTACAGCGGAGGAATCCGCGGCTCTGGCCCTGAAGAACGGATGCGACGTGAACTGCGGCAGCACCTATCTGATGATCCTGAAGGCGTACCAGGACGGCCTGGTGACGGAGGAGGAGATCACCACGGCGGCGGAGCGTTTGTTCACGACCCGGTTCCTTCTGGGACTGTTCGACGAGACGGAGTATGACAGGATCGGCTACGACCGGATCGAGTGCAGAGAGCATCTGGAGACGGCGGACCGGGCCACGGCGGAGAGCGTGGTGCTTCTTAAGAATAACGGGATCCTTCCGCTTAAACGGGAGGAGATCAGGGCCATCGGCGTGATCGGCCCCAACGCCGACAGCCGTTCCGCGCTGATCGGCAACTATCACGGAACTTCCTCCAGATACATCACCGTACTGGAGGGGATTCAGGACGAGGCCGGAGACGGGATCCGGGTCTATTATTCCGAGGGCTGCCACCTTTACCGGAACCGGGTGGAAGGGCTTGGACATCCGAACGACCGGATCAGCGAGGCGGTGAGCGTGGCGGAGAACAGCGATGTGGTCGTCCTCTGCGTGGGTCTGGACGAGAATCTGGAAGGCGAGGAGGGCGATACCGGCAACAACTACGCCTCCGGCGACAAGAAGGACCTTCTTCTTCCGGAATCCCAGAGGGAGCTGATCCATGCGGTTCTGCAGGCCGGAAAGCCCACCGTGGTGCTGAACATGACCGGAAGCGCCATGGATCTGCGTTACGAGCAGGAGCACGCGGACGCGGTCATGCAGGTGTGGTATCCGGGAGCGCGGGGAGGCAGAGTGGTCGCAAGGCTTCTGTTCGGGGAACTGTCCCCGTCCGGGAAGCTGCCGGTCACCTTCTATAACAGCGTAGACGACCTGCCGGCTTTCGAGGATTATTCCATGAAGGGCAGGACCTATCGGTATTTCGAAGGGACGCCTCTGTATCCGTTCGGCTACGGGCTGACCTACGGCGACGTGCAGGTCGAGTCTGTGAGCTGCGGCGGAAAGACATTTGCGGCAGGGAACGGCGCGGCCTGGAATCCGGCCAGTGGAGACGGTGCGGCGCAGGCGGCAGGGGATGCCGTTCTTGCGGATCCGGCGGAGGGGACGACGCTGACCGTCCGGCTCGTCAACCGCAGCGCCGTGGCGACGGAGGAAGTGATCCAGGTCTATATCAGGGATACGGAGTCCGCGTTTGCACCGGCCAACGGGAAGCTCTGCGCTTTCCTGCGGGTATTCGTAAACGGAGGCGGGACCGTGGAAGCGGAGCTTCATCTGGACAGGGACGCGTTTACCATCGTGGATGAGAGCGGAGCGCGCAGACAGGACGGCACCCGCTTCCTGGTAAGCGTCGGTCTGGGGCAGCCGGATCCGAGGACGAAGGAGCTGACGGGGAAGGAGAACGTGGTGTTCGCATTGCGGCACGAAGCGGATTAAAATAATTGTTTTTCCTCTTGTGAACCGGTATAGATGTGTGATAGGATAGGGAAAGAACAGGAGGTAAGCTGCGATGGAAAGCATACGGAAATATCAGATCGACACGGATGAGAACCGTGCGTTTTTGAAGGGGGTCGGAGAGGGGATCCTGAACTTCGGGAAGCGGTTCCCTTCGCCGGGAGGTTCCTCCTACTATCTGGGAGACGACGGCACGCCCTGGACGGACAGGCCCAGGGAGACCTGGATCACGTCCCGGATGGTCCATGTATACAGCATCGGCCATATGCTGGGCTACGAGGGCTGCGGCTCTCTGGCGGACGCCGGGCTTAAGGGGCTGCTGGGCGAGCTGCACGACAGCGTAAACGGCGGCTGGTACGCAGGGCTTTGCGAGGACGGAAGCCATCTTCCGACGAAGCAGTGCTACGCCCACGCGTTCGTGATCCTGGCGGCGACCTCGGCGCTTCTGGCCGGACGGGAAGGGGCGCAGGAGCTTCTGGCGGACGCCTGCAGTCTCTATGATAAGCGGTTCTGGAATGAGGACGAAGGATTGTCCAGCGATACCTGGAACACGGAATTCACGGAGCTGGACAGCTATCGGGGACTGAACGCCAACATGCATACGGTGGAGGCATTTCTGGCGGTTGCGGACGCTGCGGCGGACGAGAAATACCGCGTGCGCGCCGGAAGGATCATCGACCATGTGCTCACATGGGGAGAGCAGAATCACTGGAGGCTGCCGGAGCATTTCTCCAGCGACTGGAAGGCGGATCTGGAATGTAACCGCAAGAAGCCGGATGATCCGTTCAAGCCCTACGGAGCGACGCCGGGACACGGCATCGAGTGGGCGAGACTGATCACCCAGTGGGCGGTATCTACCTATGGACAGGATTCCGGGGAGATTGTCCGGTACCTGGATGCGGCGAAGAAGCTGTACCGCAGAGCCGTATCCGACGCGTGGGACTGCGACGGGGCGCCGGGTATCGTCTATACGACGGACTGGAACGGGGGCGCGGTCGTCCACGACCGGATGCACTGGACACTGGCGGAGGCTATCAATACCTCCGCGGTCCTTTACCGTGTGACCGGACAGGAGGAATACGCCCGGGACTACGCGGCGTTTATGGAATATCTGGACGCGTCGGTGCTGGATCATGTCAACGGCTCCTGGTTCCACCAGCTGGACGAGAAGAACCGGCTCAAGGGAACGGTATGGCCCGGCAAATCGGATCTGTACCATGCGTTCCAGGCCACGCTGATCCCGTATAACAGCCGGATCGGGCTTTCGATCGCCGCGGCGGTGAAGGCAGGCGAATAGGGACCGGTCTTTTCCGCAGACGGCGGGAAATGAATCGCATATGTATGATAACGGCCGGGAAGCAGGATCGGAAAGCTTCCCGGCTGTTCGCTGCTTCAGGACGAAAAGAGTACTTGCCGAAAAGGGAAATCCAAGGTACAATAAAGGAGCCGTTTTGGAGACGGCAGGGAGGTTTTGGCTATGCAGACCAGAGAGAAATCATCGGCAAAGGATATGACGACGGGGAATATCGTTCTTCTGCTGATCCAGTTTTCGGTTCCGCTCATCGTTGGCAACCTGTTCCAGATGATGTACAATACGGTGGATTCCCTGGTGGTGGGGAATTTCGTCGGCAAGGAGGCGCTGGCGGCGGTCGGAGCGACGACGATGATCGTCAATATGCTGGTGTTCTTCTTTAACGGCGTGTCCGTCGGAGCCGGCGTGGTGATCAGCCGCTATTATGGGGCGAAGGATCAGAAAGGGCTCCATAAGGCGGTGGAGACGACGATCTTCGTGACCTTCGTCTGCGGCGTGCTGTTCACGGTCATCGGAATCCTTCTGGTGCGTCCCATGCTGGTCTTCATGGCGACGCCGGACGACGTGATGGACGCGGCGACGGTCTATCTGCGGATCTATTTCGCCGGGATCATCGGGCTTCTGATCTATAATATGGGCAGCGGTATCCTGCGGGCCGTGGGGGATACCCGAAGGCCCCTTCTTTTCCTGATCTTTACCAGTGTGGTGAACGCGATCCTGGATCTGGTGTTCGTGGTGGTCTTTCACGCGGGGATCGCGGGCGTGGCCTACGCGACGATCATCGCCCAGTTTATCTCGGCGGTCATGATCCTGGTGCTGCTTTCCAGGACGACGGACGAGTACCGGCTGACCTGGAAGGATCTGCGCTGCGACGGCCCGATCCTGGGGCAGATCTTCATGATCGGCCTGCCGGCGGGGATCCAGTCGGTCATTACCGCATTTTCCAATGTATTCGTGCAGTCGTATATCAACAGCTTCGGCTCGGCCTGCATGGCCGGATGGAGCTGCTACAATAAACTGGATATGTTCATCATGCTGCCGATGCAGAGCATCGCCCAGGCGGCGACCACCTTCGTGGGTCAGAATATCGGCGCAGGGAAGAACGACCGGGTCAATAAGGGAACCGTGGATTCCATGCTGCTGGCGGTGGGGGTAACCTCGGTGATCGCGGTATTTCTGTTCATCTTCGCGGCGCCGGCCACCAGGCTTTTCATCAGCGACGCGGACGTGATCCGCTACGGCGCCATGTTTTTACAGACCAATGTGTTCTTCATGCTGTTCAACTGCGTGAACCACACGCTGGCCGGGGCGCTGCGCGGGCGCGGGGATTCCACCGGGCCGATGGTCATCATGCTTCTGAATTTCGTGGCCGTGCGGCAGGCGTACCTGTTCATCATGACGCGGTTTATCAGCAATACAGAGCGGCTGGTGGGCTTCAGCTATCCTGTGGGCTGGACGGCCTGCTGCATCATGGAGGTGGCGTATTTCTATCTGCGGTGGGGCAGAAAGCGAAACGGCGGCAAAGAAAACAGATGATGCGGCCGGGGGCTGATCAGGCGTATGCGAAAGGGAATGAGCTCAGGCGGCAGGAACGGGATGAGGGAATCGGATATGGAATTGGAGACAAAGCGGCTGCATCTGCAGTCCCGGGAAGAGGCTGACGCGGAAGAACGTGAGGGGATCGGGCAGACTGGGAGCCCGCGGGGTATGGATCTTTCGCGCTGTGAGATCGCACCCCCTGACATGGAAGCGTATCTGGCGGCGAAAAGCCGCTGGGACAGCGTCGCGAAGCCCCTGAGCGGTTTGGGAGAGCTGGAGGAAGCCGTGCAGAAGATCGCGGCGGCGCAGCGGACGGCGGACGTCGATCTCAGCCGCCGGTGCGTGGTGATCCTGTGCGCCGACAACGGCGTCACGGCGGAGGGCGTGACCCAGTCGGACAGCTCAGTGACGGCACTCTGTGCGGAAAGCATGGCGAACGGCACATCCAGCATCAATCAGCTGGCAAACGCCTACCGGGCGGAGGTACTGGTTGTGGACGCAGGGATGGCGGCCGATGTGGAAAATGAGAGCATTCTTAAACGGAAAATTGCCCGCGGTACCGCCAATATCGCCGCAGGTCCGGCGATGACCCGCGCGGAGGCAGAGCGTTCCGTTCGTTTGGGAATCGATATCATGGGCGGGCTGAAGCAGAGAGGCGTGCGGATCGCCGCCGCAGGCGAGATGGGCATCGGCAATACGACGACGGCCGCGGCTGTGACAGCGGTGCTTCTGGGCCTTCCGCCCCGAAAGGTGACGGGCCGCGGCGCGGGACTGGATAGCGTTGGACTTGAGCGGAAGATCGCTGTCGTCGAAAAGGCGATCCGCTTAAACGCCCCGTCCCCGGACGACCCGCTTGATATCCTTTCCAAAGTGGGCGGTTTTGATATCGGAGCCATGGCGGGGATGTTTCTGGGCGGAGGAATCTACAGAATCCCCGTGATCATCGACGGAATGATCTCGGCGGCGGCAGCGCTTCTGGCATACCGGCTGGCGCCGGCGGTGAAGGCGTATATGCTTGCGAGCCATCAGTCCGGGGAACCGGCCGGCCGGCTGCTGCTTGCGGCGATCGGCTTAAAACCGGTCATCGACGCCGGAATGCACCTGGGAGAAGGAACCGGCGCGGTCATGCTTCTGCCGCTTCTGGACGGCGCGCTGGCCGTGTACCGGAATGCGCACCGTTTCGAGGAGATCGGTCTGGAAAGGTATGTGAAGCTGACATGATGATACTGGTGACAGGCGGGGCCAAATGCGGCAAATCCCATTATGCGGAGAAGCTTTTGGAGGACTTCGCAGGAAAGAAATATTACATCGCCACGATGGAGCCTTACGGCGAGGAGGCGATGACGGCGATCGCCAGGCACCGGAAGCTGCGGGCCGGGAAAGGATTTGAGACTGTCGAACGGTATACGGATATCGAAGAGCTTGCCGTGCCGGAGGGATCAGGAGAAGCTTCAGGACCTCACTTGATGCGGGGCTGTGGGATTCTCCTGGAATGCACGGCCAATCTCTGCGCCAACGAGATGTTCCGGGACGGCCGGATCTGCGATCCGACGGAGAAGATCCTGAAAGGATTCCGGCGGCTTAAGGATATTTCCGCGGAGCTTGTGATCGTGACCAACGAGGTGGGAAGCGACGGCATTTCCTATGAGGAAGGCACGGCGGAGTATATCCGGGTGCTGGG
>CANQME010000048.1 GCA_947624815.1 uncultured Lachnospiraceae bacterium
TTTATCCTTACTAGTATATCATAGTTTTCCTGTTTCATATATAAAATTTTTCTGTAGATATCATTAACTTTGTAAATAGGCGCTTCCGCGGGTCCGATCAGCTGGATCTGCGCCGATTCCGGCATCTCAAGCGTCCAGCGGTACAGCTGCTTCACCGCCGCGTCCAGCGTCCTCTCGTCACGGGAAGACACAAGCACGGACAGAAGCTCGCAGACCGGCGGATAATGAAGCACCTGGCGGTAGGCCATTTCCTTGCGGTAGAAGGCTTCGTAATCCTGCCGCGCCGCGCAGTCGATGGCGTAATGCCCCGGGCTGTACGTCTGGATGATCACCTGCCCTGGCGTCTCGTCCCGCCCGGCCCTTCCCGCCGCCTGCGTCAGCAGCTGGAACGTCCTTTCTCCGCACCGGAAATCCGAAGAATACAGCGACAGATCCGCCGCCAGGATCCCCACCAGCGTCACATTGGGAAAATCATGGCCCTTTACGATCATCTGGGTCCCGACCAGGATATCGGCCTCCCCTTCGGCGAAGGACGCCAGAATTTCCTCATGACCGCCCTTCTTCGACGTCGTATCCAGGTCCATCCGAAGAACCCGCGCTGCGGGGAACATCTCCCGGGTCATGGACTCGATCTTCTGGGTACCGGTGCCGAAGCCGGCGATATACGGCGAGCCGCAGGAAGGACATTTCACCGGCGTCCCGGTCTGGTAGCCGCAGTAATGGCAGACCAGACGGCCGTTCCGGTGCAGCGTCAGCGTCACGTCGCAGTGGGGACATTTCATGGCCTGTCCGCAGCTGCGGCAGGAAACGAAGTTCGAATATCCGCGGCGGTTCAGAAACAGCATGATCTGATGGCCGCTTCCCAGCTCCCGCTCCATGGCCTCCCTGAGCCTGCGGCTGAATATGGACTTGTTGCCCCCGCGCAGCTCCTCCCGCAGGTCCACGACCTCGACGCCGGCCATGCGGCTTCCCGCCTTCGCGCGCTTCGTAAGGCGGTAGAGGGTATATTCTCCCGCCAGCGCCCGCGAATACGCCTCCAGCGACGGCGTCGCCGAACCCAGCACCACCGCGGCGCCGCTCATCTGCGCCCGCTGCTGCGCGGTCTCCCGGGCATGGTACCTGGGCGACAGCTCGCTTTTGTAGGCGCTCTCATGCTCTTCGTCAATCACGATCAGACCCAGGTTCTGAAACGGCGTGAAAAGGGCCGAACGCGGCCCGATCATGACGCGCACGTCGCCGGACAGGGCCCGTTCGAACTGATCGTACCGCTCGCCGGCCGACAGCCGGGAATTGACGACCGACACCAGATCGCCGAACCGGCGGTAGAACCGCAGCACCGTCTGGTACGTCAGCGCGATCTCCGGGATCAGCACGATGACCTCCCGGCCCTGGCTGAGCACATGGCTGATCATCTCCATGTAGACTTCCGTCTTGCCGCTGCCGGTAACGCCGCAGATCAGCGAGGTCCGCCGGTCTCCGCGGTCGTAGCGGGCCGCAAAATCGCCGGCGATCGCCTGCTGCTCCGGATTCAGCGTACACCGGTCCGCACCGCCCCCGCCTGCGGCCTGTTCCGCGGCCGCCGCCTGCGGCCGGAGCGTTTTCAGCGCCTTTACAGGGCTCCGCTCCACCGTCCTCGACTGCAGCGACACCACGCCCTTCTCAAGAAGCGGCTTTAGCGTCGCGGCCGTCAGGTTCATCTGCCGCAGGGCGATCCCGTAGGGGATCCGCGGGCTTTCCAGGAAGGCGCGAAGAAGCCGCTCCCTGGCCCGGTATTTCTTCCTGGCCGCCTCGTCGGCCGCCTCTCTGAGTTCCTCTGCGGAAAGCCGGCACACCAACAGACGGTCCTCCCGCTTCTGCACCTTCTGCTTCACCGGAAGCACCGTCTTTAAAGCCTGATTCATCGTGGAACCGTACCGCTGCTTCATCCACCAGGCGAGCCGGATCAGCTGGGACTGTCCCGTTACGCTGCCGGGCACGATCCCGGCGATTTCCTTGATCTGCTCCGGATCCCATTCCGCCCGGTCCGTGAGCTCCACCACGTACCCCTTCCGCTCGTGGTTTCCCGCGCCGAAGGGGATCCGCACCCGGACGCCCACCTGCACTTCATCCTTCAGTTCCTCCGGAATCCGGTACTGGAACGTCCGGTCCACCTTTTCATGGGAAATGTCAATGATGACGTTGGCATACATAGTCCGCCGCTTCTCCCAGATTCATGCTGTTGGAGCCCTTCATCAGGATGCAGTCGCCGGCCTTAAGCTCCCCGGCGATCCACCGCTCCATTTCCTCTTTCTCCGATTCCTCAAAATGACGGACCGAAAGCTTCGGGTTCACCGAACGCGCCCCCGCCTCGATCTCCTTCGCCAGCTCCCCGAAGGTCACCAAAAGCCCGACGGGTCTCGCGCCCAGATACGCTCCCACCTCCCGGTGGAAACGGACGCTCTCCGGCCCCAGCTCCTTCATGTCCGCCAACAGGGCGATCCTGCGGCGGCAGTCCTCCACCGCCGTCAGGTTGTCGATGGCCCCCTTCATGGAGACCGGGTTGGCGTTATACGTATCGTCGATCAGCGTGATGCCGTCGAACCGGCGCACCTGCTGCCGGCCCTTCATGCCCGCGAACTGTCCCAGGGACTCCGCAGCGGCGTTAAGGTCGACGCCGTACAGATCCGCAGCGGCCATCGCCGCCATCGCGTTTACGACCTGATGGGAGCCCATGACATTCAGCCGGACGGCGACCCGTTTGCCCCCGTTCCTGCCGCAGACGGCCGTAAAGACCGGATAACCGTTCTCCAGGCGCACATCCATGGCCCGGTAATCGCAGCTTTCACCCGTCCCGTAATAGAGCGTTCTGCAGCCCGCCTTCGCCCTTGCGTTACGAAGGAACGGATCGTCCCCGTTCAGCAGCAGAACGCCGCCGTCCTTCAGTCCGTCCTGGATCGTCATCTTCTCCCGGAATATATTCTCCTGCGAGCCCAGCTGTTCGATATGTGCCACCCCGATGTTGGTGATGACCGCCACGTCCACCTGCGCCATCTGCGCGATCACGGTGAGCTCGCCCGGCTCGCTCATGCCCAGCTCGATCACGCCGATCTCGTCCTCCCGGCCGATATCCGTCAGTGTGACCGGCACTCCCACCTGGCTGTTGCGGCTTCCGTAGGTCTTATAGACCTTCCGTCCCGCCGCCAGGGCCGCCGCCGTCATCTCCTTCGTCGTCGTCTTGCCGACGCTTCCGGTAATGCCGATCAGCGGCAGCGTAAGGGACTTCCTGTATTCGCGGCCGATGGCCTGAAGCGCCAGCTTCGTATCGTCCACGGCGATCCAGGCGCCGCCAAAGCCCGCGGCTCCGTTCTCATCAGCCGGAACCGGCTGCCTGCCCGCCCCCGGGCCGTGCTCGCTGGTCAGCGTGACCGCGGCGCCGTTCTCAAACGCCTGCCGGATGAACCGGTGGGCGTCCACCTTCTCCCCGATCAGCGGAACGAACAGGTCGTTGCCCTCCATCCGCCTGGAATCCAGGCTGATATGCTCCACCGGCGCGTCGCCGTCGCCGCACAGCAGGACGCCTCCGCAGGCCCTTGCCAGATCCTTTACCGTCCGATTCTGCATTTCATTTACCGCCTTCCAGTTCCGCTATGACCTCCTCGATGACCTTCCGGTCCAGGAATGGGTACCGCACGCCGTTGATTTCCTGATAATCCTCGTGTCCCTTGCCGATCACCGCGATCATGTCGCCGGGCTGCGCGTTCACGATGCTGTAGCGGATCGCCTCCCGCCGGTCCGGGATCTCGATAAACGCCCCGCCGGTCTTCTCGATGCTGCCCCGGATATCCGCCAGAATGTCCTCCACCCGCTCGAACCGGGAATTGTCCGCCGTCAGGATGCACAGATCCGCCAGACGGCCCCCGATCTCGCCCATGGAATAGCGCCGGTCCTTCGACCGGTTGCCGCCGCAGCCGAAGACGCAGACCAGCCTCTTCGGGTGGTAGTCCCTGAGCGTCTGAAGGAGGCTTTCCATGCTGACGGCGTTATGGGCGTAATCCACAAGAACGGTACATCGCTCCGACGTATGAACGATCTCCATGCGCCCGTTGACATAAAGATGCTCCAAGGCGTGGCAGATCCTCTCCTTCGGCAGGCCGAAGAAGCTGCAGACCGACACCGCGGCCAGGGCGTTATAGACATTGAAGCGCCCGGGAATGTTCACCCGCACCTCCAGACCGTATCTCCCGCTCACCTTGAAATCCAGCCCGACGAAATCCGGTTCCGATACGTACTGAATGTCGTTGGCCATGAAATCGGCCTCGCTGTCGAGAGCGAACGTATAGCAGGCGCGGCCGGCGCCGCCGTAGGCCATCTGGTTCTCCTCCACCTGTTCCACAACCTCCGCGTAATGCGCGTCGTCCCGGTTGATCAGGCCCACGCGGCAGAGATTCAGCAATTTTGATTTATAATACAGATATTCCTCGAAGCTGGCGTGCTCATTCGGCCCGATATGGTCGTTGGAAATATTCGTAAACAGGCCGTAGTCAAACTCGATGCCGTCCACCCGGTGCATCTTAAGCCCCTGGGACGACACCTCCATGATCATGTACTCGCAGCCTTCCTCCGCCATCTCCGCAAAATACCGCTGCAGCTCATAGGATTCCGGCGTCGTGTTGGCCGTCGGATAGGTGCGGTCCCCGATCACGGCTCCCGCTGTTCCGATCAGCCCCGCCTTCTTGCCGGCCGCCTCCAGGATCGCCTTGATCATATAGGTCACGGTCGTCTTCCCCTTGGTGCCGGTCACGCCGATGCAGGTCATCTTCCGGGCCGGATAGCCGAAATGGGCCGCCGATAAACAGGCCAGGGCCGAACGAGCGTTTCGGACCCGGATCACCGTTACCGGCTCCTCCTGCGTCTGTGCGGAGGCAAGCAGCGCCGCCGTCTCCGCGTCAGGTTCCCTTTCCACCACAAATACCCGCGTGCCCTTCTCAAGCACCTGGGGAATGAACCGATGGGAATCGATCTTCGTTCCCACCATGCAGACGAACACCGTTCCCGGCGCCGCCCTGCGGGAATCGTAGATCACATCCGTCACTTCGGCGCCGGCGTCTCCCATCAGCACCTGATACTCCAGTCCGGTCAAGCCTTCCGCTATCTTCATGTCAACCTCCGTCCAGTCCTGTGTTCGGTAAGCCTACTCTATACTATTCGGCAGGCAGACGGCCTGTGCCTTCCGCCTGCCTGTCCACTCCGCTGCCGTGTCAGAAAAGTCCTACGATCCTGCCGTTTTCGTCCACGTCGATATTGTCCGCCGCCGGCTTCTTCGGAAGTCCCGGCATCGTCATGATCGCGCCCGTGATCGCCACCACGAAGCCCGCTCCGGCCGACACATAGACGTCGCGGACGCTTATACGGAAGCCGGTGGGGCGTCCCAGCTTATTCTGGTCGTCCGACAGGGAATACTGGGTCTTGGCCATGCACACCGGCATACGCCCGAAGCCCATCGCCTCGATCTGCTTTAACGCCTTCGCGGCCGCCGGGGCGTAGTCCACGCCGTCGGCTCCGTAGATCTCCTTCGCCACGGTCTCGATCTTCTCCGCCAGACTCAGCTCGTCGCCGTAGAGCGGATGATAATGGCTCTCCTTCGTCTCCAGGGTCTCGATCACCTTCGACGCCAGCGCCTCGCCGCCTTCGCCGCCCTTTGCCCAGACCTCGGACAGGGCGAATTCGCAGCCCCTCTTCTCGCAGAAATCGCGGATAAATTCATACTCCGCCTCCGTATCGGTCAAGAACGAATTCAATGTGACCACGACCGGCACGCCGTACTTCTGGATGTTCTCGATATGCTTTTCCAGGTTCACGATCCCCTTCTTAAGGGCTTCCAGATTCTCCGTGCCAAGCTCCGTCTTCGGCACGCCGCCGTTATACTTCAGCGCCCGGACCGTGGCCACCAGGACCACCGCGTCGGGCTTTAAGCCCGCCATGCGGCACTTGATGTCCAGGAACTTCTCGGCGCCCAGATCCGCGCCGAAGCCGGCCTCCGTCACCACGATATCCGCCAGCTTAAGCGCCGTCCTCGTGGCGCGCACGCTGTTGCAGCCGTGGGCGATGTTGGCGAACGGTCCGCCGTGGACCATGGCTCCGTTGTGCTCCAGGGTCTGGATCAGATTGGGCTTGATGGCGTCCTTCAGAAGCGCCGCCATGGCGCCCACCGCGTTCAGGTCCTTCGCCGTCACCGGCTCGCCGGCGTAATTGTAGGCCACGATGATGCGGCCGAGTCTCGCCTTCAGGTCTTCCATATTGTCCGCCAGGCAGAGGATCGCCATGATCTCCGAAGCCACCGTTATGATGAAATGGTCCTCCCTGACGAAGCCGTCCGCCTTGGCGCCGAGCCCGATCACGATATTGCGAAGGGCCCGGTCGTTCATATCCATGCAGCGTTTCCAGAGCACCTGGCGGGTGTCGATCCCCAGAGCGTTGCCCTGCTGGATATGGTTGTCAAGCAGCGCCGCCAGAAGATTGTTGGCGGATGTGATCGCATGAAAATCACCGGTAAAATGAAGATTCAGATCCTCCATCGGCACCACCTGGGCGTATCCGCCGCCGGCCGCGCCTCCCTTGATGCCGAAGCAGGGCCCGAGTGACGGCTCACGCAGGGCCAGCATCGTCTTTCTGCCCAGCCGGTTCAGCGCGTCGGCAAGACCGATGCTGGTGGTCGTCTTGCCCTCTCCCGCGGGGGTCGGATTGATCGCGGTCACAAGAACCAGCTTCCCGTCGGGGCGGTCCTTGACCTGCTCCCAGAGCTCGTCCGTCAGTTTCGCCTTATACTTCCCGTAAAGCTCCAGGTCGTCCTCGGCGATGCCGTAGCCTGCCGCCACCTCGCGGATGGGCAGCATGGCCGCTTCCTGCGCAATCTGAATGTCTGTTTTCATGTGTGAATGTCCTCCTTGCTATATGTGAAAACGTGTGTTGGGCAACCTTTTCGTCCGCTCAGACGCCGCCTTCTCAGCCGCCGAGCATGGCCTCGAACTCCTCCAGCGTCATCAGCACCTTCCTGGGCTTGGTACCTTCCTCCTCGCCCACGACGCCGGCCTCCGCCAGCTGATCCATGATCCTGGCCGCACGGTTGAAGCCGATCTTATACATCCTCTGCAGCATTCCGATGGACGCCTTATCCTTCTCGATAATGAACCGTCCCGCCTGGGCGAAATACTCGTCCCGGCTGTTCTGCGCGTCGCCGCCTTCCGCCTGCGGCACGGAAATCTGATTCTCGATGTCCGTATTGTATTCGACGGCCATATCCTGGGCCTTCAGGAAATCCACCACCTTCGATACCTCAGAATCCGACACGAAGGCGCCCTGGACGCGCTGCGGCTTGGGGATCCCGGACGGGAAGAACAGCATGTCGCCCTTGCCAAGCAGCTTCTCCGCGCCTACCATGTCCAGGATCGTCCTGGAATCCGTGCCCGACGATACGGCAAATGCGATCCTGGAAGGCACGTTGGCCTTGATCAGACCCGTGATCACGTCCACCGACGGTCTCTGGGTCGCGATCACCAGATGGATGCCGGCCGCCCTGGCCAGCTGCGCCAGACGGCAGATGGAGCCCTCCACCTCGCCGGGCGCCACCATCATCAGATCCGCCAGCTCGTCGATGATGATGACGATCTGCGGCATCTTGACAGGCTTTCCTTCCTCCTCGAGATCCTTGACCTGCTCCGCTTTTGCGTTGTAGCCCTTCAGGTCACGCACGCCGGCGGCGGCAAATTTCTTATAGCGGTCGTCCATCTCCGCCACGGCCCAGTTCAGGGCCCCGGACGCCTTCTTCGGATCCGTGACCACAGGGATCAGCAGATGCGGGATCCCGTTGTAGGCGCTGAGTTCCACCACCTTCGGGTCCACCATGATCATCTTCACGTCCTCCGGATCAGACTTATAAATGATGCTCATGATCAGCGTATTGATGCAGACCGACTTGCCGGAGCCCGTGGCTCCCGCGATCAGCATATGGGGCATCTTCGCGATATCGGTGACGATCACCTGCCCGCCGATGTCCTTGCCCACCGCGAACGTCAGCCTGGACTGACTTGTCTTAAATTCCTCCGATTCCAGCAGCTCCCGCAGGTATACGGCGCTCTTCTCCTTGTTCGGCACCTCGATGCCCACGGCGGATTTGCCGGGGATCGGCGCCTCGATGCGGATGTCCGCCGCCGCCAGGCTCAGCTTGATATCGTCGGCCAGACTCACGATGCGGCTGACCTTCACGCCCTGCTCCGGATGCAGCTCATAGCGGGTCACCGCCGGCCCGCAGCTCACGTTGGTGACGGTGACGCCCACCCCGAAGTCGCGCAGGGTCTGCTGCAGCTTGATGGCCGTCTCCCGGTATTCCTTATCCGTATGGGCTCCGCCGCCCCCCGGCCCGCGGTTCAGCAGGTTAATGGGCGGGAACTCGTATTTCTTCTTAATGACAGGCTTCGGAGCGGCCGCGCCGGCTGCCGGCAGGGCGTCCTGCCGGTTCGTACGGCCCAGCGACTGCGCCGCCTGTACGTCCGCGCCGGCAAATTTCTCCTCCCGGGCCTCCTGACGGCGGCTTTCCAGCTTCTTCTGAAGAAGCTCCGTATCGCTCTCGATGATCTTGCCCGTGGCCGTCACGACCTTCTTCGTGCCCTCTTCCACGGTGACCGTTCCGTCGATGACCTCCATCTCGCCCAGCGTCCGTCGGTCTAACGGCGCCCGGAAGCCCTCTTCCGTTCCGCCGACCGTGATCTCCGACCAGTCCTCCGTGTCGGCGTCCGCAGAAAGTTCCCCGAACCCACCGCCGGCGGCATACGCGTACGCATCCGGTCCGGTTCCGTCCGTTCCGGTACCGGTCTGCCCACTCCCGCCTGATGCACCCGTTGCGCCTTCGTCAAGGGCAGCTTCCGCCCCCTGCGCATCCGCTTCCGGAGTATACCGCGTCATGATCTCGCCGTTATCGAAGGGCACCGAATCGTCGTCCGGATCGATATAGACCGGCGGTCTGGTGATATTGCCCGTAAATATATCCGCGCGGTTTATGAGCCTGCCTCCGCCGTTCCGATACTCATCCGGCAGCAGCTCGTCCATAAAGTCCTGGTTGCCCACTTCGGGGTCAAACTCCCGCCGGGAGACCGGACGCGGACCGCGGCCGGCTCCTGTCCCAGCGCCGCCGTCTCCCGCCGAACCGTACGCCTCCGCAGGGCCGTACTCGTCGTATTCCGCGCTCCATCTTCCGTTCCCGCGCACCTCCGCATCCCCTGCGGCTTCCGCGTCATAATCCGGCTCCGCGCCGCGGCCGTAGGGCCATGCCCCGCCGTCTCTGCCGTCATTCGCGCTTCCTGCGCCGCGGCCGTAATCTTCCGCGTCCGCGCCGGTAACGTAGTTCTGTGCTTCGTCTCCACCGCCATACTCCGGCGTTCTTCCGTCACGGCCGTAACCGCCTGCGTCTGTGCCGAAACCGTGGTTCTGTGCTTCGTCTCCGCCGACATACTCCGGCGTTCTTCCGCCACGTCCGTAATCCTGCATATCTCCGCCGCGTTCGCCGTTCCAGGCTTCTCCGCCGCGTCTGCCGTCCTGTGCATCGCCGTCCGGAAGTTCATCGGAGACGTCTTCCAGCTTCGTGGAATTCAGATTCACGCCGCGGACCTTCTGCTCCTCGCGAAGCCTCCGGCGCTCCTCCTTCTTCTCCTCACGGACTACCTTCCTGCGGTCCGCATCTTCCTTCGCATACTGATACGCCTTTCCGCCGCCCCTCTTTACCACCGAAACCACGGACTTCTCCGTGATGCAGACGGCGCAGACCACCAGAACCAGAAGCAGGATCAGATAGACGCCGATCGTCCCCAGAAGGGAGCCGATCCCCACAGTCAGAAGCCCGCCCAGAACGCCTCCGCCCAGGCCGCTTT
The DNA here is from genome assembly GCA_947624815.1 of uncultured Lachnospiraceae bacterium. Classification (GTDB taxonomy): domain Bacteria; phylum Bacillota; class Clostridia; order Lachnospirales; family Lachnospiraceae; genus UBA3402. The sequence continues at coordinate 9,900 of CANQME010000048.1, forward strand.
CCGCGCAGCGGGCGTAGATCTCCCCGATCTTCTGGCCCGGAACGTAACCGGCCCCGAAAAGCATCTCCGCAAGCCCGCATAACGCCCAGATCCCCACGATCACGGCCGCCATCTTGATCCGCGCCAGCGTGCTGCCCCGGTTCGCCAGGGCAAAGCATGTACCCGCAAAAAGCAGAAGCGGCGCCGCGAATCCGATCATGCCAAAAAGGCCCAGCTGCACTGAGCGCAGAACACTGCCCAGACTGCCGCAGAGCCGGAAATTGCTCAAAAATAAAAGTACCGCCACAGCAAACGACGTCAGGATAAACACCTCTTCCGGAAGAAAGCTGCTCTCCGGTTCCGGCTCCGGCGCCCTCCGCCCGCTGCTCTTCGCCTTCGAGCCGGACGTTTTGGAGCCGGATGTTTTCCTTCCGTTTCCTGTGGATTTCCTGCGATTCGTACTGTTCGCCACGTTCCGTTAGCCTCCTTAACCTCTTCCCATCGAAGTATAGTATACAAAATATGGGAGAAAATTGCAAGGCAAACAGAATTTGAAAACGGATCTTCCAAACCCCCGGTCTTTATTCGTTTCGTCCGGGCGGCGCGGTCCCCCGCGTGCGGCGTCCGCCGTCCGAGATCATCCGGTGAAGCTTCGCGAGGGCGTCCCGGATCCCGCCCACCTCGTCGATCAGGCCGTGCTCCACAGCCTCCCGGCCGACCAGCACGGTCCCCAGATCCCGCGTCAGCATTTTCGTGTTCAGCATCAGGCTCTTCACCTGTTCATAGCCGATCCGGGAGTGCTCCGTGATAAAGCTGAGGATCCGGTCCTGAATCATTTCGAAGTATTCATAGGTCTGGGAAGCGCCGATCACCATTCCGCTCATCCGCACCGGATGGATCATCATGGTCCCTGTAGGCACGATAAAGGAATAGTCCGTGGAGACCGCCAGCGGAACGCCGATGGAATGGCTTCCGCCCAGTACCAGGGAAACTGTCGGTACGCTTAACGACGCGATCATTTCCGCGATCGCAAGTCCCGCGTCCACATCGCCGCCCGAGGTATTGAGAAGGACCAGCAGCCCCTCCACCTCCTCATTATCCTCGATCGCCGCCAGACTGGGCAGAACGTGGTCGTATTTGGTGGTCTTGCTGTTGCCGGGCGCGTTCTCATGGCCCTCCACCTCGCCGATAATGGAAAGCAGGTGGATCTTCTGCCTGCACCCGCCTCCGTCCAGCGTGATCTGTCCATATTCCTTCAGCTTATCAAACTCCTTCCGCTCCCCATTGCCACTCTGTTCCTCATCCTGCTTCCGCTTCCTGTCGTCCCTCTGCTCCTCATCTTCCTTCTGCGCTCTGTCGTCCATCTGTCCTTTATCCTCTTTCTGTTCCCCGTCCCCCGTCTGCTTTCCGTCCTCCTCTCGCATCACTTCCTCTGTCTCCTTCTCTGTTCTGTCCAGTTCAATGCTTCTGCTCATGGCCGGCCCTCCGCTGCTCGATCGGGCAAATATCCCGTTTTTCACTAGTTTGCCGGATACACATAAAAATATGCAGGAGAACCGTTCTCGCCGGTTTCTCCTGCATCCCGTCTCATTTCCCAAATCGCTTTAATACGTCCCTTTCTTCAGCAGCCATCTCATATAGCGGAACGTCTTCTCCTCTCCCTCGCGGCTCAGCATCACGAGGATCTTCTCCAACAGCCGGTTCGTCTCCGGGTGCATCACCGGCTTGACATGGGGACGCTCCCATTTATAATATTCCAAAGCGCTGGAGTCCGTATAGTTCTTCCCCCGATAGACCCGGCAGGCGGCGATCCGGTCCATGACCATCTCCACCACATAATTCACCGGCATCTTCTGTCCGATCAGACCCTTGGGCTCCCCCAGGGAGAAATCCAGCCAGTACTCGAAATGATGCTTGTTCCTGCCTTTATGGTGCAGCCATGCCAGCGAGTATCCCTTCTCCTCCCGCTCCGCCGCATTCGGGCTCCGCGTTCCCTGATAGTATTTCACGCCGGTCCAGAATTCCTCCGGAGAATACTTGGACAAATCGTGCAGAAGTCCCTGCTTATACAGCCCCACCCGGAAACAGTTTTTCATGACAAGCAGTTTATGCTCGGTGATCGTCATAAAATGGTGCCACGCATTCAGCCACAACACAATAAATTCCTCCTGTATGTTTGTACTTTTTTCGGTACTTTTCGGAATATTTCATGGAAAATATTTGACACTTTTTTACAATTATGCTATTCTTAATACAGTTGCGAAATTTTCAACAGCAACCTACTATCTTTTCTTTTGGAGGTATCGGTCATGAGCAAAGGTACAGTTAAGTGGTTTAACAATCAGAAGGGCTATGGCTTTATCTGTGATGAGAGCGGAAAAGATGTATTCGTACATTATTCCGGTCTGAACATGGAAGGTTATAAGACCCTTGAAGAAGGCGCTGAAGTAGAGTTCGACGTAGTCGAAGGCGCCAAGGGACCACAGGCTACCAATGTTACCAAACTTTAATCAGCAGTGTACCTTTATTTATGTAGTATCGATATAGCACACCGGCAGATTACGACTGAGAGCCACCCAAAAACCCTGCGGATGGCTCTTTTCGTATCTTCTTTTCCATCCTTCGCGCGATCTGCCGTTCCCGCTTCGCGTCTTTCCGCCATCCTCCGCCCGGCCTGTCTCTCCCTCTTCGCGTCTTTTCTCCAGCCTGCGCAGCTTGCCTCTCTTCTCCTCAATCTTTGAACGATCTGCCGCTCCCTCTTCTTAATTCTTCGCCAACCGACGATGAATCAACCAGACTTCTGTCCCCGTTTTGCTTCCATATTGATGCCCATGGCAAACATACTTGTGGTTTCCAACCGCAGCGTGTTGGGCGCTACGCTTCGGCACGCTGCAGAAGCGCTCTGAGTTCTTCCACCGTAAATGTGTACTTCTTTCCGCAGAAATGGCAGCCCGCCTCAATGGGCTTGCCGTCCGCGATCATTTCCTCCAGATCCTTCTTCCCGATGCTGATCAGCGCCTTCTCTACCCGCGCCTTGTCGCAGCCGCAGTAGAACCGGGTATCGAGCCGGTCCGTGATCTCCAGACCGATATCGCCAAGAAGCGTCTGAAGCATATCCTCCGGCGTCATCCCCGCGTCCAGAAGCGCGGTCACCGACGTGATTCCCGCCAGCTTCTCCTCGATCTTCGCCGCAATCTCGTCAGACGCCCCCGGCATCATCTGAATGATAAACCCGCCGGCCTGCCGCACCGTATTGTCCTTATTCATCAGGACGCCCAGTGCCACCGACGACGGCGTCTGCTCCGAGGTGGCGTAATAATAGGTCAGATCCTCGGCGATCTCGCCGCTTACCAGGATCGTCTGCCCCACATACGGCTCCTTCAATCCGATATCCATGATCACGCTGAGTACGCCGATACCCAGAGCGCCGCCCACATCCAGCTTTCCCTGCGCGTTGGGCGGAAGCATCACCTGGGGATTCGCCGCATAGCCCTTTACATCGCCCTTCGAATCCGCCGTCACCGTCAGGCTTCCGATGGGACCGTCCCCCTGGATCTTGATCGTCAGGAGATCGTCCTCTCCCTTCATCATACTACCCATCATACCGGCCGCCGTCAATAGCCGTCCCAGCGCCGCCGTCGCCACCGGACTTGTATTATGGCCGGCCCTGGCCGTTTCCACCACGTCCCTGGTGGTGGACGCGAAAGCCCGTACCTGCCCGTCAGCTGCCGTCGCCCGGATTATATAATCTGCCATTTCTTCTATTCTTCCTTTCTGCCACTGCCCGGCATCCTTACCGGCATACCGTATTCCGTGCCTTCTGATTCTTTCGAACGATTCCTATCCTAATGTGCAACCGGTTCTGCCTGATTTTGCGGTCTTACGCACTCTCACGCGGCACTTTCCCACGTTCCCGCAGCACCACATAGATCCTTCCGCTGCCCTCGTGCGGCGGCTCGCGCGTAAACGCGTCGTAGGCGGTCACATACTCCATGCCGGCCTCTTCCGCCGCCCGTCGGATCTCCGAAAGCTCATAGGCCCTCTGATAATGCGTTTCGTCGTATCTGCGGTACAGATCTCCATCCTCCCGCACAAACAGCGTCAGATCGTATTCATTGATCCGGCTGTCCTCGTCATAATAATTCTCCCAGATGAAACCGGCGTCCTCCCGGCTCTCGGCGATGGTCTCCTCGCCGATCTCCCGGTACTTATGAACCGTATTCAGATCGAAAATGAATATTCCTTTCGGATCCAGATAATTATTCACCAACTTAAGCACCGTCACCAGATCCGTATATTCCGTCAGGTAATTCATGCTGTCGCAGATGCTGACCACTGCGGCCACAGTGCCGTAAAGCTCGAACTCCCGCATATCCTGAAGAAGATACAGGATATCCAGTCCCGATTCAGATCTCTTTTCCATAGCGGCCTGCAGCATTTCCTCCGACACATCCACGCCGATCATATCGAATCCGCGCCGCGCAAGGATCTCCGTCAGACTGCCGGTGCCGCATCCCAGATCCAACACCAGACCGCCTGTCACCCCATAGTCTGCCAGAAGTCCGGTCAGATATTCCGCCCACTCCTCATAAGGGACATTATCCATAAATGCGTCGTAGACCGCCGCAAATCCGCTGTAAGCGTCCATCTCCATCCTCCGTCGCCGGCATCCTGCCTCCACAGTCATTCCTGTACAGCTGCCTGTCCCCCCCGGGTCAGTTCAAACTTCTTCGTGCATTCCGTTCCACCGATATCCCCGGGTCAGCTCCAACTTCTTCGTACATTCCGTCCGCCGATATCTCCGGGTCAACTCCAACTCATTCGTGCATCCTGTCCCGCCGATATCTCCGGGCCAACTCCAACTCCTTCGTGCATCCTGTCCCGCCGATATCTCCGGATCATTCGTACACATATGCAACAAGGGCAGAACCATCCGCCAGATGTCTCTGCCCTCACATATCGCTTACTGGTTCCTGCCGCAGCACTTCTTATACTTCTTGCCGCTGCCGCAGGGGCATGGATCGTTGGGGAATATCTTCTTCGCCTTGCGGACCGTACCGGAGGCTTTCTGCTCCCGATACAGCTCCTTGCGCCGCTCCTCGCTCAAGATATTATCCCAGGCCGGAAGCTCATAAAGCCAGTTCGCCTTGGCCGCCACCATATTGTAGTACAGCTTCTCCGGATCGATCTCGATCTTCACCTCGGTATCCTCATCCATGGTTTCGATCGGATTCTCATAGCCCTTCAGGCTCTCATTGATTCCATCCAGGAAACCGGTCATGATCAAAATCTCGGTATTATACTTCTCCGCCAGCTCCTTCACCGTGCCGGTAATCACCTTCTCCGGCTCCGCCAGGATCTGCTCATAAATTCCCTTCTCAATCGCAAAATAACCGGACCACATCTGCTCTCTGCGCTTCTCGTCCAGCTCATTGCCATACGCCATATTCCGCCATGTTTCCAGTAATGCCATGCTGATTCCTTCCTTCTTTCATTCTTCCGATACGCGAAAGCTCATACCGCCCTCTGCGGCCGCATCATCTGCGTCCGTCTCCGCTGCTGCGGCGCCTCCTGCGCACGTTCCTTCTTCCTGTACTGCCGCCCGCTCCTGTTCGCCGCAGCGCATCCCGGCTCCATCCGGTTCGCCGCGCGGCTCTCGCGGTCCATCTGACCGCCGCTATTTCGCGAGCCATACCCTAGTATATAACAAGCGGGCAGTTTTTGCAACGGGATTCCGCATTTTTATCAGCTTCCACAGTCTTAACGGTTGCTGTATCTTCCTATTAATTATCTGCAGATAGTGCTTATCAAAATTTTCGTCTTCTATGTATAAAGCTCCCATAATCGGACATACTGTGATTAGTACGAAAGAGAAGATTAATACTTATCCTCCCCTTTTTAGCCGGTTCCACTGCCGATGCGCGGTGGAACCGGTATTTTTTGACTAAAATATATCCTCAGCAGAGTATCCTTTAACATTTGTTAGCCTCGGGCTGACGTGCTTCAATGGAGGCTTCGCCATTAGACGTAAAAAAAATGAAAAAACTCAAAAACAGCCGCTCTTGTGAGCGGCATAAAGCTATGATAGAATACATTTGGGTGTCACCAGGATGGTGGACGGCTGGCCCTCCCCGGAGGGACTGCGTTCTACACTCCGTTTCGGTCGGCGCAAAGCCTGCGTCCACCGGACGCAGTGCGCCCCTCCGTTTACATAGAAACCCGTAAGGGAATCGAAGGAAGGGAGGGCTGAAGCTATGTTGACGATTGAAGGCCTTTTGGCAGTGCTCAGCTTCGGGCTGGCCTGCTTTAGCGTCGGATTCGCCATCGGACGCAAAGATAACGAGAAGACTCAGAAATAGCCGCCCCGGTCCACTAAACTGAGTGGCCATTTCATCTGCTTATTTTCTTGGGCCAGCCGTCTATCGGTGACACCTTTTTCTGTCTTTACTTTACTATAACATATGTCTCTGGCTGTTTCAAGTCTTACTTTCCTAAAACCACACGTTCAAAACCATATACCGCTTACGATCATAATAAGATCTGAGTTGGAATTGACACTGCTCGATCCCGGTCAAACGCTCCTGATTTAGCCGCATATGCGGTCTAACCAAGAACTGTCAGAATGGCCGGCTTTAGTCTTCCCCCAGGGCCTTCAGCGCATCCAGGGCCACTTTCATAGTGTCCTTCACTTCGTCCTCAGTCATCTTCAGTCTCTTTGCCAGTTCAGGTACCGTCGCCTCACGGCCCAGTTCCTCTGCCATCACCTTGGAGACATCCTGAAGCTGATTGACCCGATTCAGCACCTTCCGGCTGATCTTTTTCTGGGCCTTGTGCTCATCGACAGCTGCAGTCAGAGCCTCCTTCACCCGCTTCTCCAGATATTTCCCGAACCGGACGTCAGCGGCCGGCACAGAGCTCTCTGACGCAGGCTTCTCGGGTGCCGGCTTCTCGGGTTCAGAATCCTGCGACGTAGCAGTCCCTTCTGATGCCGCCGTCGCTTCCATCACCGTCGTCACCGCTTCGCTTTCCGGGTCATATTCCTCCACTGCCATCAGAAGTGCCATGTTGGCCTCCTGCACCAGATCGGAGGCCGGTACGCCGCTTCCCACATAGTCCCGGCTCAGCTCCAGAACGTATTTCAGGTTTCCCTCGATCAGACGTTTTTTCGCTACTTCGTCGCCTGCCGCCGCCTTCTGCGCAAGCATCTCGTTCTCCGCCGCATCGCATGCTGCGATAGCAGACATTTCATTTACATACATCTGAAAGATATCATATTCCTTCGCCATAACCTGTCCTCACCTTTTCTGCTTTGCTCACTCTATCTCATTTTGCTTTGTTCTGCCTTGCTCATTCTGTCCTGCTTCTGCTCAGTCTATCTGTCCCGTTTTGTTCTGTTCAGACTGTTCTGCTCCCATTCTGACCCGTTTCTGTTCGATTCGGCCTGTCTTTGTTCCGGTTCGGCCCATTCCTTGTTCCGGTTCTGCCCGGTCTTTCCTCTTTCTGCACAGTCCCTGTCCGCCTCACCGGTTCCAGAAATCCCCGATCGCCTGTCCCACATTCAGCCGGTTCACCACAGTAAACGGACGCCACTCCCGGGGAAAAAGCACCTGATACTCCTCCCGCAGGAAACGGTCGTCCAGCAGAAGGATCACGCCTCTGTCGTCCATGGTCCGGATCACCCGTCCGGCCGCCTGCTGCACCTTGTTCATGCCCGGATACTGATAGGCGTAATCGAATCCCCGCTTTTGCTGCCGGTCAAAATATGCTTTCAAAAGCTCCTGCTCCGTGCAGACCATGGGAAGACCGGCCCCTACCACGACAGCGCCGATCAGACGCTCCTCCTTTAAGTCGATCCCTTCGGAGAACACACCGCCCATGACGCAGAAGGCCGCCAGGGATTCCTCCCGCTCCTCCTCGAACATACGCAGAAATTCTTCCTTCTGCGCCTCGTTCATGCGGCTGTCCTGACAGACTACCCTGACCGGCTCCGTCCACCTTACGTCCGTACCGCCGGTAGCTTTGCCGGGCGCACACGCAGTTCTTATCGCGCTCTGCAGGTTCGCCTCCTGCACAACCCTGATGTCGCGCACGTCCGCTTCCGGCACAGCAGCTCCGCGCGTCTCCGCCTCCCGCGCCGCCGCCTGTTCCTTCTCCTCCCACACCGCCATCACCTCATTCATGTAGGCGTAGGACGGGAAGAACACCATGTAATTCCCCTTGCGGCCGCACACCGCCGTCCGGATATAGTCAGCCACCTTCTCGAATTCGCGCCGGTTCCGTCTGGTATACCGGCTGCTCACATCGTCCGCCACCAGAAGAAGCCGGTTCTCCCGCGGGAACGGCGACTCGGCGTAGACCGCATAGTCCTCCAGATTGCCGCTTAGCAGCTCCTTATAGTAATTGACCGGAAGAAGCGTCGCCGAGAAAAAGACGGTGCTGCGTCCTTTCTCCAGGCACTCCTTCAGATTCCCGGCCGGATTCATGCAGAAAAGCTTCACCATGAAGCGGCCGTCCTCCAGAAGCTCCGAGTAGATCGTATACGCCTCGTCCATCCGGTCGTACACCATCAGAAAGCTTCGCAGTTCAAAATAGAAATCCAGCAGCAGCTCCCGGTCCTCGAACTGCCGGTTGTCGTCCAGGAAATTCTCCAACTCTCCGTACAGGGAATTGAGATGCACCGCCAGGGCGTTGATCTCTTCGCGAACCACATAGCTGTCCGATTCCCGTTTCATGGCAAGCAAAAGCTTGTTGACCCGGTCCAGCAGTCTGGTCAGCTTTCCGCTTCGCCCCGCCAGCAGCCGCTTCGCCTGCAGCACATCCTCCTTGATCAGCGCGGCGCTGTACATCTCCCGGGCGCGGGACACCAGGTTGTGCGCCTCGTCCACCAAAAACAGGTACTCTCCCCCGATCCCTTCGGAAAAATAACGTTTCAGCCGCACATCCGGGTCGAAAACATAATTGTAATCGCAGATCACCGCGTCCACCCAGTTGCTGACGTCCAGACAGAATTCAAACGGGCACACCCGGTATTCCTCTGCGTAATGCAGGATCCGTTCCCGCGTGATCCCGAATTCCCGATGGATCAGATCCCAGACCGCGTCGTTGACCCGGTCGAAATGCCCCTTCGCGTAGGGGCAGTCGTCCGGATTACAGGACGGCTTCTCCAGAAAGCACAGCTTCTCCTTGGCGGTGATCGTCACCGATTTCAAATGCATTCCCCGGTCCTTCAGGATGGAAAATGTCTCTTCCGCCACGCTTCTGGTGGTAGTCCGGGCCGTCAGATAGAAGATCTTCTCCACCAGCCCCTCGCCCATCGCCTTGAGTCCCGGATAGACCACAGACAGGGTCTTGCCGACGCCGGTAGGCGCCTGGATGAACAGATTCCGCTTTCTCGCAATAGCCTTATAGACCGATACGGCCAGCTCCCGCTGCCCATCGCGGTAAGCATAGGGGAATTCCAGCTCCTTGAGGGACGCGTCGCGCCCTGCGGCGTGCTCGTAGAGGTAGCGCGCCCATTTCACATACTCGTGGATCAGACCGTCGAACCATACGCTAAGCTCCTCAAAGGTATATTCCTGCGGGAAAATACGAACGCTCTCCGTCTCCAGATTGCAGTACGTCACCTGCACCGTGACCGACGAAATGTCGTGGTCTGCGCAGTACATATAGCCATAGCACATGGCCTGGGCCAGATGGACCTTCAGCGGCTCTGTGAGCCTGTCGATATCCAGATAAACGCCCTTGATCTCATCGATCGTGACGCCGCTGTCCTCCAGGATCACGCCGTCGGCACGGCCCTCCAGGGAGATCACAAACTCTCCCTCGTCCACCGTGTGCTTCATGACCACCTCGGCATGATAGCCGGCCCCCTTACCCCTCTGGAGCTTACGGTGGATCCGGCTGCCCGCCTGCATGGCCTCCCGCTCCGCGCCTGCCGTTCTGCGGTTGTCGATATCGCCGCCCCGCATGACGAATTCCACCAGGTCGCGGACCGAGATCCGAATGACGCGCTGATCCGTTTCTGTCCGCGCTGCTTTCCTGTCCATCGATCCGCCTCCTTTCCTGTCTTACGGTTCGGTGTCCGTTCCCCGCGCACGGCTCTCCCTGCCGGAGCCGCCCGTAATATCACAAAAGGGAATTGCCGGACCTCCATCAGGCAATTCCCTCTCTCTTCTGCTTTCTATATCTTCTATGCTACTCTCTTGGCCGCCTGCTTCTCCAGGAAGGCCTCGAATTCCTCATTCTCACCATTATACCTTACAGTCAGAACTTTCGTCAGATCAAGACTCAGCACGCCCAGAATGGACTTGGCATCGATCGTGATCCGGTTGTAGAAGATATCCACGTCAAAATCACACTTCATCGCGGCCGTAACAAATGCCTTGGCGTCTTCAAGGGAAGGCAGCATGATCTGTTTCTGTTTCATAAATATCAAACTCCTTCGGGAAGATGAATTATGGTTTTATGCTTCCCAAGACTTTTATAACACATCTGTATTCGCTTGTCAAATTCTGGCGGAGCCTGTCCGAAACACACGGATTTGTGCAGTTTGACAATGGCAGATACCAGATTTTGTGCCCGATTTTATGCGAATCGGCCCGTATGCCCCGGACCGTTAGGGAATCCGCTCTGCTCTGATTATACCCATTTTCCAAGGAAATGGCAAACCCTATTTGGAAAATTCGTAAAAAATGACCTGCTTTTCCGTAACCGCAAGGTCCACCGGCCGGTCATGGGGCTCTTTCGGCGGTTCCTCCCCCTGCAGTCTCTCCCGGCAAAGGGCCGCACAGACCGCGTCAGGTCTCAATCGTGGCAGATACCGGTCATAATAACCGCCGCCGTAACCCAGCCGCGTCCCGCCGGAGCCGACGCACAGACACGGCACGACGCACAGATCGATCTCCTCCGGAAGTACTCTCTGACAGTACGCCTTCGGTTCCAAAATCCCGTAAGCTCCCGGCTCCAGATCATCCGTGGACGTGATCGCATACGCCTCCATCCGGCCCCGTTCCCCCACAGCGGCCGGGACGTCCGTTCCCGCTTTTCCCCGTTTCTCTGTTATCAAACCGGCAAAAACTCCGCCCTTTCCCCGTTCCTCTGCTGTCAAACCGGAAACGGTTCCGCCCGTCCCGCGCTCCACCGCTTCGCATCGTGGCACGGCGACACATTTCCCCGCCGCCATCATATCCGCAAGCAGCTTCCTGGTATCCACCTCGTCGCCAGCGCTCACATAACAGAACACCGTCTGCGCCTGCCGGTATACCGAAAGCTCTTCCAGACGCCTGCGGATGGCCTCGTCCGCCTCCTGCCGGTAGGATTCCTCCAGCTCGTGACGCCTTCTGCGAAGCTCCGTCCGCATCCTCTTTTTGCTCTCTCTGATCTCCGACGCTTCCTTCATGTAGCTCTCAGCCTTCCCCGAAAGCAGCCGTCCATTCCGACGATCCGTTTCCGGTCTCTCTGCCTCCGCCGTATTCCTGCCGCATCAGGCCGTAGACCTGGCAGTAGATCCGCTGCCTGCGGGGAATCAGCTCCCGCTCCATTTCCCTGTAAAACTCCTCGTCGTCAAACAGCTCCGTGACATCCTTCCGGTATCTGGTTCCCGCACCCTCGCGCAGCTCCTCCACCAGCTGTCCGAAGGTCTTCGCACTGGCGTAGCTTCGTCCGATATTGTCGGTGGCTGCGTCGATGGAATCGGCCACCGAGACGATGTCCACCAACATCCGGTATTCCTCCGGACAGGGATCGCAGGGATACGGATACCCGCCCTTTCCGTCCGCCCACTGATGGTGATGCAGGGCAATCCGGGCCAGAGGCTCGGCACCGACCACCCGCAGAAGGGAACAGCCCAGAACCGTATGAAGCTTCACGCACGCAAACTCCTCATCCAGCAGCTTCCGTCCGTACAGACCGATGTAATTCAGGATCCGGCTCTTGCCCAGATCATGGCAGAGGCCGCCTTCGTAAACCTGCCTGCAGAGGGTCTCCCCTTCCCGCCGCACCGATTCCGCATCCGTCAGCCCCATGGTTCCTGCCAGCTTCTCCGGAGCCGCCGCTACCATGCGCCGGCAGAGCATTTCTCCGATCCAGGCCACCATCTTCGAGTGGACATAGGTCGGCGGATGATAGGTCAGGATCCCTTTGAGAACATATTTTTCAAATGCCTTCCTCTCGGAGTCCACTTCCGGATCCTCCCACCACTGCCGTCTCTCCTGCGGGAACACATACAGGTATTCCTTCTCGTCCCTCTTCTCGCAGCAGCGCAGGATAAAATCTCTGGTCTCCTCATCCTCGATCTCGTCATACCGGTCCAGATAGGATGCGCCTTCCTCGAAGTACGCGGTGATCTGATCCCGGAACGGATTGCGGACCTGCCCGTGAAGAACGATGGGCTTCACATGGAGAAGCGTGATGCCGGCCTGATACAGCTCCCTGATATACAGCTTGAGATCCTGCGTCTTCCTGGCGTATTCCAGGAGCAGCCGGTGGATATAGTGCGCGATCCCCGTATCCAGGCTGTCCTCCTGAAGGAAAAGACGGTCCGCAAACCTGGCAAGCTCCTGTGCTTCCTCCTTTTTCAGAGACGCAGGCTCCCGCCCGAACAGGACGTTCTCAAGCAGCCTGTCGTTCGCCAGGCAGATCTCGTGGCGCTGTCTGGCGTTGTCCCGGATCTCCGTAATCATCCGTTCCGCCGACAGCCCCTCCTTCGGGCGAAACTGCATCAGTTTCTGTATCTGTTCCAGATTATCGATATATCGTTCATAGTATTCGCTCATCGTCACGGCTCCCTGCTGCATTTACGATCCCTACTACTATAACGCGGAACGGGGAAAAAATCAACCGAACAAATAAGGGACCATCCATTCTCCATAAGGAAAACGAATGATCCCCCATCTGCGGTTCTGATCTCATTTGACGCTGTGATTGCCCGGGTTCTTGACCTGCCTGAGCTCGTCGAACACTACATCGTTCAGTACCTTGATGTAGGTTCCCTTCATGCCGGAGGACCGGGACTCGATCACTCCCGCGCTTTCGAACTTCCGCAGGGCGTTCACGATCACCGAGCGGGTGATTCCGACCCGGTCCGCGATCTTCGACGCCACCAGAATGCCCTCGTTGCCGTCCAGCTCTTCAAAAATGTGGGTGATCGCCTCAAGCTCCGAGAATGACAGCGTCCCGATCGCTGATTTGACGATCTGTATCTTCCTGGTCTCTTCCGCATTCTCCTCGTTGACCGAGCGAAGCATCTCGAGACCGACGACGGTGGTTCCGTACTCACTGAGTATGATGTCATCAATATTGTACTGGCAGTCCATCTTATAGATGAACAAGGTGCCCAGGCGCTCTCCCGCGATGTCGATCGGCGCGATGATGGCCTGGTACTTCTTAACGTTCTCTTCCGTAAATCCCAGGGTTGCGAGATTCACGTTCTCCTTGGTGGAAAGGATGCTTAAAAGTCTCTCATTCAGCAGCTTGTCGATGAAGCCTCCCAGATGCTCTCCGATCAGTTCTTCAATCTCATCCACTCCGGGCCAGACGCCGATGCCGAGAACCTTTCCCTTTTTGCTGATGACCAGGATATTCGACTCCAGGATCTCACTCAGCACTTTACAGATGTCGTTAAATACGACTTTATTGGAATTGTTGTTATGCAACAATTTTCCAATTTTTCGTGTTTTGTCCAACAACTGTACGCTCATTACTTCCGAACCCCTTTCTCTGATGCAAAAAAGAGCCATAACTCTTGAGTGTCGCACAAATTATAGCATATCTCTTTTCGGATAACAACAGTTTTTTGAAACTTTTGAAATTAATTCTAAATTATAAATAATTGTATTTACATTTTCTCCTTTGCAGCGCTGTAACCACAGGTTTCATTGCTGCACAGAAGCTTGCTGCCCTTCTCTACCATGTAGCTTCCGCACTTCGGGCAGCGGGTCTGAGACGGCTTCTGCCACGACATGAAGTCGCATTCCGGGCTGTTGGAACAGCCGTAATACCGCCTGCCCTTCCTGGTCTTCTTCTCCACCAGCTCGCCGCCGCACTTGGGGCAGGCGACGCCGATCTTCTCCAGGTAGGGCTTTGTGTTCTTGCATTCCGGGAATCCCGGGCAGGCCAGGAATTTCCCGTGAGGACCGTATTTGATGACCATGCGGCGGCCGCACAGCTCGCAGATCTCATCGCTTAGTTCGTCCTCGATGGTAACGGACTGCTGATCCTTCTCCGCCGCCTTCACGGCTTCGTCAAGATCCGGATAGAAATTGCGTACCACGGTCTTCCAGTCTACGGAGCCATCTCCCACGCCGTCCAGCAGATATTCCATGTTGGCCGTGAACTTAAGGTCCACGATACTTGGGAAATTCTCCTTCATGATGCGGTTCACCACCTCGCCCAGTTCAGTAACATACAGATTCTTCTTCTCTTTGGCCACATACCTGCGGCCCAGAAGGGTGGTGATCGTCGGCGCGTAGGTACTGGGCCGTCCAATACCTTCCTCCTCCAGCGCCTTCACCAGGGACGCTTCCGTGAAATGCGCCGGCGGCTGGGTGAAGTGCTGGCTCTCGCGCAGCTGAGACAAAATCAACTCTTTCCCCTCGGTCAGATTCTCAAGAGACATCCCCGAAGCTTCCTCTCCGTCCTCCAGGCCCACGCACAGATAGCCGTCGAAAACGCGCCTGGATGCGGACAGGTTGAAATCATACGCTCCGGCCTTCACCTTTACCGCCACCGTCTCATAGACGGCCGGCGTCATCCGGCTGGCCGCAAAACGCTTCCAGATCAGCTGATACAGCTTAAACTGATCCCTCTCAAGAGAATCCTTTACCTGAGCAGGCGTCAGCCGGATGTCCGTGGGGCGGATCGCCTCATGGGCGTCCTGAACATTGGCGCCTTTGCTCTTTGTGCGGGTCTCCTCTCCGGCCGCATAGTTCCGGCCGTAAGTCTCCCCGATATACTCGCGGGCAGCCGCTGCCGCCTCCTCCGCCACACGGGTGGAATCGGTACGCAGGTAGGTGATCAGACCGATCGTGCCGTGTCCTTTCACCGTCACGCCCTCGTATAACTGCTGGGCTAAACGCATGGTCTTCTGTGTGGAAAAATTCAGGACCTTCGACGCCTCCTGCTGCAGGGTGCTGGTGGTAAACGGAAGCGGCGCTTTGCCCGTGCGCTCCCCTTTCTTCACCTCATCCACCACATAGCGGCAGTCCTTTAAGGCAGTCAGGACACGGTCCACGTCTTCTCTCGATGTCAGCTCCATCCTGCCGTTTCCGTCGCCGTGGAACCTGGCGGTCAGCAGCCTGTTCTTACCCTTCTTAGCCGCTCCTGCCTTCGGCTCCGCCGGCTGGGGATCGTTGAAAAGATCCGCCTCCAGCTCCCAGTATTCCTCCGGGATGAACGCCTCGATCTCTTCCTCCCTGTCGCAGATCATGCGCAGAGCCGCAGACTGCACGCGTCCGGCGCTCAGTCCGCGCTTCACCTTAGCCCACAATAACGGGCTGATGCGGTATCCCACCAT
>CANQME010000049.1 GCA_947624815.1 uncultured Lachnospiraceae bacterium
GGCGGCGTGCTGCCGATGATCACCTCCTGCTCCCCGGGTTGGGTCAAGTACTGCGAGCATTATTTCCCGGATATGACCGAGAACCTGTCCACCTGCAAGTCCCCGCAGCAGATGTTCGGCGCTATCGCCAAGTCCTACTATGCGGAGAAGGCGGGACTGGATCCGAAGGATATCGTTTCCGTATCCATCATGCCGTGTACGGCGAAGAAGTTCGAGATCAACCGTCCGGATGAAGCCGCCAACGGCGTACCGGATATGGACTACACCCTGACCACCAGGGAGCTGGCCCGCATGATCAAGAAGGTGGGCATCAAGTTTACGGAGCTTCCGGATGAGAAGTTTGACGAGCCTCTGGGCATCTCCTCCGGCGCCGGCGTCATCTTCGGCGCGACCGGCGGCGTGATGGAGGCGGCTCTCCGCACCGCAGTGGAGACGCTGACCGGCCAGGAGCTTGAGCATCTGGACTTCACCGAGGTCCGCGGTATCCAGGGTATTAAGGAAGCGACCTACAAGGTCGGCGATCTGGATGTGAAGGTTGCCGTTGCTTCCGGTCTGGCCAACGCCCGCGAGCTTCTGAACAAGGTGAAATCCGGCGAGGCCAATTATCATTTCATCGAGATCATGGGATGCCCCGGCGGCTGCGTCAACGGCGGCGGTCAGCCTCAGCAGCCTGGTTACGTACGCAACACGGTTGATATCCGCGGCCTGCGCGCGAAGGTGCTGTATGATGCGGATGCCGGTATGCCGGTCCGCAAGTCTCATGAGAACCCGGCGATCAAGGAGCTGTACGCGACCTACCTGGGCAAGCCGGGAAGCGAGAAGGCTCATCACCTGCTGCATACCAGCTATATTAAGAGGAAGGTCAACGAGATCTGATCGTGATGGGAGTTATATGAATGTTATGAAAAGGGACCGGGGCGGAGAGCTTCGGTCCTTTTTTGGCTGTGTACATATTCGTGAAAGATACGCGAGTGGAAGTCCGCCGTATGCGCTCATGGTTCCGGAGGGAAGAGTCTCTAAGACAAAAAAGTTCCGGTTTGGGGGCACTGTCAGATTCGCGAGAATTTCTGAAGAAATTCTCGCTCAGACTGACACTGCGGCCATGACTTGTGGTCATGACCGCAGACCCCCAAACCGGCCCTTTTTTGCCTAAGATACTCTAACCCTCCTCCTCGAAATCGCGCATACGGCGGACTTCCACTCGCTGTGTATTCCTGAGCTGTTCTGTGTTATCCCCTGCGCTGTGCTGTCTTGTCAGTCCTGAGCTATTCTATACTATTCTATACTATCCTGTCTGTCCTGTGCTGCCCCGTGCTGTCCTGTCCTACGTTATCCTGCGTCGTCATGTGTTGCCCTGTCTGTACTGTGTTGTCACAGACGCGAGACACGAAAGCGGATTGGTTACGCTGGCTTTGCCTTCTTTGGTGGAAGTACGAACTCCCCAAAGTAATGTGTTTCGGGAGCAATACGGGTAAGTGTACCCCGCTCCCGGAAAAACCAGCGGGACAGGCAGGAGCCGGGACACATCCTGGGCGCGATTTCACGGAGAAGGGTTAGTCTTTCTTAATGAAAAAACACCAGTTTGAGGGTCGACGCCCATGACCACAAGTCATGGGCGGAGCGGCAACCTGAGTGAGAATTTCTTCAGAAATTCTCACGAATTTGCCGTTGCCCTCAAACTGGCGTTTTTGAATTTAGAAAGACTTCCCTTCGGAGTCATGAGCGCACAGGATGTGTCCCGGCTCCTGCCTGTCCCGCGTCCCCTTCACGCCTTACATCCACACCTCATTCTCCTTTACCGTCCCGCGATGCATCGGAACCTGATCCGCGCCCAGGGCCTTCAGATTCTCATGGACATTCCTCTTATCCGCCTGCCCGATCATCTCATCCCTGGTCTTCTTCGCGGCCTGCTCGGTCATGTTCTTACTGGGGCCGCCGACGCAGCCGCCCACACAGGCCATGCCCTCGACGAAATCCTCAGCCAGCCTTCCGACCTTCATCATCAGAAGCGCCTTCTTGCACTCCACCGCCCCGTTGCAGCGCAGCACGTTCGGATGGATATCCTCTCCCATCTCCTCGAAACACTGCAGAACGGCCGCCGTCACGCCGCCGCTGTTGCCGAAGCGCTTGCCGTAGGTGGAGCTCTCCTGGTATGTATTGTCCTCCGGTTCCAGTTCGATACCCTTCGCGTACATCATGGACCGGATCTCTCCGTAGGTCATGACATAGTCCGCATTGCCCTCGATGCCGTGATCCTGGGCCTCGCTCTTCTTGGCCGTGCACGGGCCGATGAAGACCGTGACCGTCTCCGGATCCTGCTGCTTCAGGAAGCGGGATACGCCGCACATCGGCGATACGGTCGTGGACATATGATCGAGAAGCTGCGGAAAATGGAGCCGGATCATATTCACAAACGCCGGACAGCAGGAGGTGGTCATCTTCTTGCCCTCTTTATAAGCCTCCGCCCACTCCTCGGCCTCGGCTGCCGCGGTCAGGTCGCCTCCCATGCCGACCTCGACCATATCCGCGAAACCAGTCTTCTTAAGCGCCGTCTTCCAGCTGGCCATCGTGATGCCGGGGCCGAACTGGCCTTCGGTGGCCGGGGCTACCATGGCGACTACCTTCTTGCCGGCGCGGATCTCATTGATCACCTTCACCACCGGCGTCTTGGGCGCGATGGCGCCGAAAGGACAGCTGGGGATGCAGTTGCCGCAGGCGATGCATTTCTTCTCGTCGATTACACAGATGCCGTACTCGTCATAGGCGATGGCGTCCACCGGACAGGCCTTCTTGCAGGGCCGCTCCAGATGGGCGATGGCGCTGTATGGACAGGCCTGCGCGCACTTGCCGCACTCCTTGCACTTCATCGGATCGATATAGGCCCGGGTGTCCCCCATGGAGATGGCGCCGAAATTACAGGCGCTCTGACATGCCTTCCCCATACATTTGCGGCAGTTGTCCGTTACCAGATAGGACGCAATGGGGCACTCCTCGCAGGCCGCGTTGATGACCTGGATCACGTTGCGCGATTCTCTGCCGGTAGGGCACTTGCCTTCGGCCAGGCGGACCCGCTGACGGATGATCTCCCTCTCCTTATAGATGCAGCACCGGAACTGAGCCTGCGGCCCCGGAATAATCTGGAAGGGGATCTCGTCGCGTTTCTCCTCCAGCTCTCCGGCCCACGCCAGCTTCGCAACCTCCAGAAGCACCTGATGCCTGATCCTGTTGACAGTCGTTTCATTCGATTCCATATCGTTATCCTCCGGATTCTGCCATCCTTCATAACATGGCTTCAATTGTACATATTATCGCATACAAAACCGGTTTCATCAATGTATTTCTCTGTATTTTATAAATACATTCGCCGGCAGAACCGTTTCATTCAAAGCGGGACGGCCAAATCACTGCCGTCCCGCTGCTTCAATCAATTCTGTTGGATCGGATTCCTGTTACTGGATCCACTCGCCCTGCTCATTGACCCGGTAGCCGTCCGGCGTCACGGTATTCGTAAGCAGAGTGCCGAGCGTAGCGTCGCTGGCGCTGCTGAAGTAGTACCACTTGCCGTCCAGAAGCTGCCAGCCTGTCAGCATACGGCCTGCCGTACCATCGTGAACCGCATAGAGATAGTATTTCTTACCGTCCAGCTCCAGCCACCCGGTATCCATCAATCCCGTATCTCCGAAATGGTACCAGTGAGCGCCATCCTTCTCAGCCACGCAGACCCAGCTGTTGGACGCCGACTTTCCGTCAACCTGCAGCGACCAGCCCTGTTCGCTCTGCACCCAGGCGCCGGCTACTGACTGCGCGTTCGCCACATTTGTCTCGGCGGCGTCCGCAACCGCAACGATCGTCGATACCGCGCTGCCGCTTCCGGGAACCACCGTAGGTATCAGAGCCGCTGCCGCCGGGCTGTTCTGGGCCTCTGTCTCCGTCGCGCTGTACATGGAATCGGAGGCGCTGCCGGAACCACCCATCGGGCCGGAGCCGCTTTCGCTGTCTCCCGCCGGAACGGTCCCGCTGCCGGAGCCGCCCATCGGACCGGAGCCGCTTCCGCTGCCTCCCGCCGGAGCAGACCCGCTGCCGGAGCCGCTCATCGGGCCGGTACCGCTTCCGCTGCCTCCCGCCGGAACAGACCCGCTGCCGGAGCCGCTCATTGGGCCGAAACCGCTTCCGCTGCCTCCGGCCACACCGGAACTGCCGGTATTGCCGGAAACGCCCGAACCACCGCCAACGCTTCCAGAGCTGCCGCCGGAACTGCCGGTACCGCTGCCTGGCAGGCCGACCCAGGTAAAGACAGCTTTCAGCTGCGTATCCTCTTTTGCGGTGAAAAGATACCTCGCAGTATTGCTCACGACCTCACCGTCCTTCATCCAATACCGGAACTGGTATCCGGAGTCAGGAACCGCTTCCAGCGTCACTATGGAACCGGAACGGTACTTCCCGGCATAGAGGACACGGCCGCCGTTCACCGGATCCGCCTCCGCCGACACCGTCACATCAAGGACCTCGTCAGCCCATCTGGCGTAAAGCTGTGTATCTCCTGTTACGGTATCCCGGTCAAAATCCCATCGCGTCGTATAGCTCAGATCCGTATACCATCCCTGGAATACGCCCAGATCCTTTACCGGCGTGGCCGGAGTCGGAGCATGACCGCCATGAGAAACCGTTCTTGTGAACGACGCCGGGTTGCCGCCCATGGAATAATAGGTGACTGTATACTGGTTGATCCGCCATCCGGCGTAAAGCGTCGTATCCTGCGTATATACGGTATTGTCACTGACCTGTACAGCCGGATTCGGCTCGCTTCCTTCCGCAGGCCGGTTCAGATACCATCCGGTAAAGGTGTATCCTGTCCTGGACGCCGTCGGAAGTGTCCCTGTCAGTTTTCCCATCGTCGTCTGCACCGGCACAGCATCCGTCTGTCCGCCGTTGGCGTCGAAGGATACCGTATATCTGGTCTGGGATATCGTCACATCCGCTGTATTTCGAACCATCCGGACGCCCGACGGCAGCTCGCATGCGGCGCTGACCGTCAGCTTCTCCAGCTTCTCATCTCCGGCAATACTCAGCAGGCCGCCGGCAATGGATGTATTCTCCGCCGGCAGGTAACCGTCGATACCGGAGGAAATGGTCCAGACCGTATTCAGTATCTCTGTAGCATCCGCCGCGGGAGTGATGCCGTCCGAAGTCAGCACTGCGAAAGAAAGCTGCTGTCCCACATTCGCGCTGACGCTCTGCGGACTGATCGTGACAGCCTTTAACGTCCCCGGTTCTGCCTTCAGATACCGGTAATCCGTCGTCGGAGCAGAAAGGGCTCTATCTTGTCCATCCACACGGAACGATGCGACCACGCCTCCTTCCGCGTTCTGCTCATTACCGGTCACCAGAAAATCGCTTCCGTCGTCATAGACGCTTCCGAAATCAATGTCCGCATCGATCGCCGTGCGGCCGCCGGATGCCGTCACCTTCGCGCCGTCTCTGATTGTAACGCTGCCGGTGGCTCCAGCACGTCCGCCGCCGATTCCGGCCGCACCGTCGGAGCCCTTCGCCGTCACTGTGGTCTCCGCGCCGGAGATCTGGATATCAACGCCATAGGAATTGGAGCCGGTTCCGATTCCGGAGGCCCCCAGTCCGCCGGTCGCCCTGACGGTTCCGCCGGTGATCGTGATTACTCCGCCGTTGGAAGATTCGCCGCCGCCGATTCCGGCGCCGCCGTTTGTCTCTACTCCGTATCCGGTATAGCCTTTCATCGAGCCTCCTGTGGCCGTGACCGTTCCGCCGGTAATGGTGATCCGGCTTCCTCCTGCTCCGCCGCCTATACCCGGACCTCCGCCGAAGCCTATCGCCGTCACGTTTCCTCCATGAATCGTAATGTCGGATCCTTCACCGCCGGTTCCGACGCCGATTCCGGCGCTTCCGTACATCGTCTCAACCGCGCCGCTGTTCCCCTTCGAAGCGTCCGCGTATACGGTACCGCTGTTGATCGTGATCGTTCCTGCCGTACCGGTCACTCCGTTCATTCCTCCGCCGATCGCCGCATGATACGGGGATGCGCAGTATGCCTTCAGCGTTCCTCCGGCCCGATCCTGTCCGTAAACGGTCAGAGACGCGCCTTCCACGACGCAGATTCCTCTTTGCGCTGTCAGAACGGCGCCTCTGCCGAGAACCAGGTTCACATCGCCGCTCAGGATCTCAATCCGCTCCGTAAAGGTCTGACTGTCCTTCAGGTAATACCAGACTTCCGTTCCTGCGGAGTTGGTCCACTCGTAATCACCTGCCGTGACCGTTATGATGTTCTCCGCGCCTACCTGATCGTGATGCGCTTCACCGTTCGCATCCATATACGAAATCGTACCGCATTCCTTACAGTTATACATGCAGGGATGACCTTCCACGGCCGGTACATAACCGCACTGATCATCGTGCTCTCCCTCCACCGCGTGGGTGCAGATCAGCTTTCTTTCTGTTCCGCTGCCCGGGGAAGCCACCGGAGGCGACGCAACTTCCACCTCCGCATAGCATGCATCCGTATGCACATGTGTACACGGCTGCTCTTCCACCGGTTCCACATATCCGCACTCGCTGTCATGCTCTTTATGGTGCTCGCAGAGTCCGGTACCATGCGCAGGCTCCTCTGCATATGCACCCGTTCCCATACCGGTAATCACAAGGGTCATGCTGAGCAGCACGGCTGCGGTTCTCCTGAAACCCTTCTTCATCCTGAATTCCTCCTTCTTTGATGGGTAAATGTATGTAAATAACAGATACAGGGTTGTACTTATTATTATATGTACCCCCCCGTAAAGTCAATAGGTTTCTTCTTTTTTTACATTTCTGTTTCCCTTCATCAAAACGGGACGGCAAAATCACTGCCGTCCCGCGTCGCGTTTCTTCCTTCGGACCCGGTTGATATGACGTTCGAAGTCACCGCTGTCGATCAGCTCCGCCAGAACATACTGAAGATAG
Source organism: uncultured Lachnospiraceae bacterium (assembly GCA_947624815.1). Classification (GTDB taxonomy): domain Bacteria; phylum Bacillota; class Clostridia; order Lachnospirales; family Lachnospiraceae; genus UBA3402. Next base: position 6,967 of record CANQME010000049.1, read on the forward strand.
GTGGGTACCGTGCAGGCATAGAAGCCCAGCTTCTCCTCAAACTCCGGCACCAGGCTCTGCGGCAGGACCATGTATCCGGCGCGCAGTGACGGAGATACCGTCTGGGAAAAGGTATTCATATAGATCACGTTGCCGTCCGTCGATAAGGCGAACAGCGTCTCTTCCGGCTTCGTAAGCACCGAAAACTCCGATTCGAAGTCGTCCTCTACGAGACACCGGCCCTGTTCGGCAGCCCAGCGGATATACTCGTGGCGCTTGGACGCTGAAGCCGTGACCCCGCTGGGAAAGCTCCGGTACGGGGAAATGTGCAGGACGCCGGCACGGCTGGCCCACAGTGCGGGACTTTCGATGCCGTCGCTGCCCAGCGGCAGCTTCTCGACCTGCACGTCACAGGCCCTGTAGACCTGCTCGATCTTCTTATAGGAGGGCGACTCGATCCCGTAGATCTTATCCCTTCCCAGAAGCTCCACGATCAGGCCGTAGAGATACTCCGAGCCGGAACCGATCACGATCTGACCTGCGTCCGCCGTGATCCCGCGGCTTCTGGCCAGGTACCGGCTGACGGCGCTGCGAAGCTCGGAAAGGCCCAGATTCGGCGAACGATCCAGGATCTGCTCTCCCCGGTCGGAGATCACCTTCCTCATGGTTCTGGCAAGAACCGTGAACGGGAACTCCGACGCGGCCGGCTGCGTCCCCGGAAGCGGGCGCGCCTCTTCGGCTGCGTCCGGACGGCCGGACGGCGCCGGTTTCGCTTCCGGAAGCGGCTTTTCCGTCTGCGGGGACGATGTAAACCCATCGCCCGGGCGGAAGATCACATAATATCCGCTTCTCTGCCTGGACTCCACATAGCCCTCGTCGCAGAGCAGGGCGTACGCGTGCTCTACCGTCACCGTGCTGAGTCCCAGTTCTCCCGCGATAATCCGTTTGGAGGGCAGCTTGCCGCCGCAGAGATAGTCCCCGCGCACGATGTCCTCCCGGATCTGGCGGTAAAGCTGCAGGTACGCCGGAACCGGATCGTCCCGGCTGATCAGATATCTCATTATCCGCGCTCCTTCGGCTGCACAAGCTTCCCTGCGATCACACAGATCACGATCGTAATGACCATATCCGGCAGCGTATTGCCGACAATCATATCCACATTCATCAGGATCCGGTATACGACGAATCCGATGGCCCAGATAACCAGGTTCATCCAGTTAACGCCTCTGTCGCTGTGATCCCGCTTCAGAATGAAGAAATCGGCGATCTGTATGGCGATCATCGGCGCGAACACGGATCCGATCAGATACAGAAAGTCCGTGATATTGTCCATGGGGAACAGGATCGCTCCCGCGGTTCCCAGCAAGGCGGCGCCCACCGCCACCCATTTCCCTTTGATCCCGGCGAACACGGACTCGCTGGAGATGCCGGCGGACCATGCGTCCAGGAACGTGGTCGTCACGGTGGAGAATACGATGATCAGCAGACCGACGATGCCAAGACCCGCCTTGACCATGATCTGCGCGATATCGGACTCCCCGGTGAAGATCGAGGCCCCCATACCGATCAGATACATCCAGCAGCTGACCACGCCGTACACAAGGGCGCTGGCCGCCGTCGCCTTCACCGGCTCTTTGGCCTCGCGGGTATAGTCGCTGATCAGCGGCAGCCAGGACAGCGGCATGGCCACCGACAGCTCTACCGCCGCTCCGAAGGTCATGGAGTCGTCGACGGCGATGACCGGGGCCGCACTTTCACCGAAGATCACAAAGCTTAATATAATGGTAAGAATGAACAGCGCGGCCATGGCCACCGTGTTCACCCTGCCCAGATTCTCAATACCGATCAGGATCCACAGGATGATCAGACCTCCGATGACCAGGCACCAGAACCATCCGCCGATGGCGCCGATGCCGTTGGCCGCAAGGGCCCCGTCATAAATCATGATGCCCGTCCAGCCTACCAGCTGAAGGATATTTAAAAGGGAAAACAGGATACTCCCCTTCTGTCCGAAACTCATTTTCACGGTTTCCATGGCGCTTCGGCGCACCTTTCCGCCGATCAGGCCGGCGAAGAACAGAAGGCCGCAGCCGATCACATGGCCGATGAGGATTGCAAGCAGGCCCTTTCCCATGCCCAGAGGCGCAAAGTAGGTGCCGGTCAGGATCTCGGCGATGGATACCGCCGCTCCAAACCAGATAAGACCGTTTTCAAATACGGAGGTGCGTTTCTCTTCCATTCTTACACCTCCCCGGCGGACGCGTGTTCCCGCTCTGTCCCGCCGCTTGCCGAAGCTGCCGCTTCTTTTGCGTACTCACCGCCCAGATCAAAGGCGTGGTTCATCGGTCCGCTGCCCTGTCCCAGATCCAACATGGCGGCCAGCGCGCCGGAAATATAGTCCTTCGCCCTCTGCACGGACCCGGCCAGATCAAAGCCCTTGGCCAGATTCGATGCTATGGCGCTGGAAAGGGTGCAGCCGGTTCCATGGGTGTTGGGATTGTCGATCCGTTTGCCGTAAAACCACCGGACGCTTCCGTCCGCATAGAGAAGGTCATTGGCGTCGTTGATATTGTGACCGCCCTTTACAAGGACCGCGCAGCCGTAGGTTTCGCTGATCCTCTTCGCCGCCTCGATCATGTCCGCTTCCGTACCGATCGTCATTCCGGAAAGGACCTCCGCCTCCGGGATATTGGGCGTCGCTACGCAGGCCAACGGCAGCAGCTCCTTCTTAAGCGTCTCGATCGCATCGTCGGCGATCAGACGGGAGCCGCTGGTGGCGACCATGACCGGATCCACCACGATATTCTCCGCCTGGTAGAACCGGAGCCTGTCCGCGATCTCCCGGATCAGGTCGCTTGACGATACCATACCGATCTTCACCGCGTCCGGGCGGATATCGGTAAATACCATGTCGATCTGCTGTCCTAGAAACTGTGGAGTTACCTCCATGATGCCTGATACGCCGGTCGTGTTCTGGGCAGTCAGCGCCGTGATGGCGCTCATGGCGAATACGCCATTCAAAGTCATTGTCTTGATGTCTGCCTGGATGCCGGCGCCTCCGCTGGAATCACTTCCGGCGATTGTTAATGCTGTTCTCATCGTCTTCTCCTTTCGAATTCCGTTGATTCGCACTAATTTTATAAGGCGACAGAGAGTGGTGCCCCCGGTCTGCCGCCGGAAAAGCCGCCTGGGGCGGCTTTTGCCTTCCATATTCAGTTATATTGGCGCCGGCCTCTTACCGTACGCCTGCCATATGCTCTGCCATCGCCTTAAGGGTCCGGCACTCGGCTTCGATATCCTCAGCCGAGAAGATTCCCGACACGATCGCGGCTCCGGCCGCGCCGGAGCCGGTCAGCTGCAGGATGTTCTCCCTGTTGATCCCTCCGATCGCGACGACCGGGATCCGCACCGCCGCGCAGACCCGGCAGAGTACGTCATAAGTAATACCGATCGCATCCGGCTTCGTCGCGGTGCCGAACACCGCGCCGACCCCCAGATAGTCGGCTCCGGCCGCTTCTGCTTCCAGAGCCTGCTCCACGGTCTTGGCTGTAACGCCCAGGATCCTGTTCTCTCCGATCAGGGCGCGCACATCCGCCGCCTTCCTGTCCTTCTGACCCACATGGACGCCGTCGGCCCCGCAGCGCAGAGCCAGCTCCACATTATCGTTAATGATGAACGGAACCGCGTACCTCCGGCACAGTCCGCCGATCGCCTCCGCTTCCTCGAAGAAGCGTTCCTCGTCCAGGTCCTTCTCCCGCAGCTGGACACAGGTGACGCCCCCCTTCAGAGCCGATTCCACCTGCTCATAAAGGGTCTGGCGGCCTGTCCAGGCCCGGTCGGTGACCGCATAGAGAAGCATGGTACGTCTGTCGCATTTCATGATCGGATTCTCCTGTCTTCTTTCCTCAAATATGTGATCCGGAGGCCGGCCGCTTCCCTTACGGCCTGCAGATCCGGTATCTGGCGCCCTGCTCCAGCTCTTCCGGCGTCAGCCGGTATACAGCGTCGATCAGGTAATTGCGGAAACTGGCGTTGCCGCCGGCTTCCCCGAGACGTCCGAACGCCTTCTCCCCGCACAGTCCCATGGCGCAGACCGCGGCGGCCGCGGCTTCAAGCCGGTGCACAGGATTGGCGGCCACATAGGCGGCCGTCATGGCGGACAGCATGCACCCGGCCCCGGTAATGCTCCGCATCATCGGATGCCCGTTATCGATGCAGTAAGCCGTCTCCGCGTCGGCCACAAGGTCGATCGCCCCGGTGACCGCAACGACCGCGCCGGTCTGACGGGCGAACCGCCTTACGACCGCGGCCGTCTCCTCCAGCTTCTCCTCCGTTATCTGATCAGCCAGATCCGCGTCCACGCCCCTGGTGGTGCCGGAACCGGCGATCAGCGTCCGGATCTCCGAGCTGTTCCCGCGGATGACCGCGAAGCGGACCTCCTTAAGAAGCCGAAGCGCCGTCTCCGTGCGGTGCGCGGACGCTCCTGCGCCTACCGGATCGAATACGACCGGATGCCCCAGCGCATTGGCGCGGCGGCCCGCCTTCAAAATGGCGGGAACCGACCTGGAATTCAGGGTGCCGATATTGATGCTCAGGCCCCTGCAGATGGAGGTTACGTCCTCCACCTCCGTCTCATCGTCGGCCATGACCGGAGACGCGCCGCAGGCAAGAAGGATATTGGCGCAGTCATTGGCGGTAACGTAGTTTGTAATGCAATGGATCAGCGGGCGGACGGTCCGCACGCCGGCAAGCATTTCCTTTACCATGGAGATTCCCTTCTATGACTCCAGCATCAGCTGGAATGTCTTCAGAAGCCCCGCCTGTTTCAGTGCCCCCAGAAGCACCGCCGACAATACCGCGCCGCCGGCCGTGGATACCAGAAACGGCACCACATAGGCATAGACCGCCAGCTCCGCCGCGTTCATTCCCATGAGGAACACCGCAACCGGGTAAGCGCACAGGCCTCCGATTACCGCGGTGCCGAATACTTCGGCGACGAGCGTGGCCGGAATATTCTTCGTCTTCCAGTACATCACTCCGCAGAACAACGCGCCCACCATGCTTCCCGGAAACGCCATCAGGCTTCCGAGACCCAGAAGATTACGGATCAGGCTGGCGCAGAAGGCCACGCAGATTCCGTACCAGGGCCCCAGCGTCACGGCGCACAGGATATTGACCATATGCTGGATCGGGGCGCATTTGCTTCCGAATACCGGTACGGAGAAAAGGCTGCCGACCACGGCCACCGCGCAGAGGATTCCTGCCACACAAAGCTTCTTTGTCTGTTCATTCTTCATAATTGATACACTCCTTATGCAAAATCTGGTGAGAACGGCGTAGACAGCGACGTTCTCCCGAAACGGGGACAATCATCCCCGGGAACCTTCGGTCGAAGCTTCATGGCTTCCTCTCACGCCGGAACACGGCTTCCCATCGCTGTCCGCACATGCCGGATCCGCTGCATACGCCCAGGTCACCCCGGGCAGCTGCCGCATACCGGCTGCACGCATATTCAAGACGCAGGGCGCTCCCCCTCCGTCCGCCCGGTATACCGGGATCCGTTCCCGCCTCCTTTCGCATCGAAGCTTATGAACCAAAAAAGAAGACCCCATAGCGGCGTCTCCGTAAAATATCAAATATTCCATGACTTCCTACGGCGGCATTATCCGCATCAGGTTTAAGGGTCGAAGTTGGATGACTTCCTCTCAGCCTGCATACAAGCTCCCCTGTTCTCGGTTCCCCTAAAGTGTAGCATCGGGCCGCAGATTTGTCAACGATTATTTCAAAATAGGACTGGCGCAGCGCGCCGATTTGTCTTACAATAGATGCCGTGAATATCTTTGCCGCAGGAGGAAAAATGTTTATTATGAAGCTCATAAAAAAAGAGCCTGTTCTGACGGTTTCCGCCGTCTGCGCGCTCATTTCCATGATATTTGTGCCGCCGTCCGCGGCCTATATCGATTATATTGATTTCCGGGTGCTGGCCCTTCTGTTCTGCCTGATGGCGGTCGTGGCCGGACTTCAGAGGCACGGCCTGTTTCCATGGCTGGCGGCCAGACTCCTGACCGGCAGCATGCAACGGAGGAAGCTGTTCGCGCTTCTGATCCTGCTGCCCTTCTTCACTTCCATGCTGGTGACCAACGACGTGGCCCTGATCACCTTCGTTCCCTTCGCGGTGCTGATCCTCGGCCTGACCGGCGAGACCCGGTATCTGATCTTTGTCGTCGTCATGCAGACCGTGGCCGCCAACCTGGGAAGCATGGCCACGCCTGTGGGCAATCCGCAGAACCTGTACCTGTATTCTGCCTTCGGATTAAGTGCGGGCGAATTCTTCGGAACCGTTCTGCCGTTCGCGGCGATCGCGCTGCCCCTTCTGGTGCTCAGCGTCTTCTTCTGTCCCCAGGGGGAGCTGACCGTCTCCCTGCCGGAGAACGCCGGTATCGACCGGCTTGAGCCGGTTATCGTCTACGCGGTGCTTTTCGCCGTCTGCCTGCTGTCCGTGTTCCGCGTGCTCCACTATGCGGTGCTTCTGGGAATCGTCTGTACCGCCCTCCTGATCGAGGACCGCGCCCTGTATAAAACCATGGACTACGGCCTGCTTCTGACCTTCGTCTGCTTCTTCATCTTCGCCGGGAACCTGGGCACCATGGACGGCGTCCGCGATTTCCTGCAGAAAATGCTGGCGGACCGGCCCCTTCTGACCTCCGCGCTCGCAAGCCAGGTCATCAGCAACGTTCCCGCCGCCGTTCTTTTGTCCGGATTCACCGACAACTGGCGGGCGCTTCTTCTGGGCGCCGACCTGGGCGGCCTCGGTACGCCCATCGCATCGCTGGCAAGCCTGATCTCCTTCCGGCTTTATATGAAGACGGACGGGGCCCGCGGCGGCAGATACCTTGGATTCTTCCTTCTGGTCAATGCGGCGGGACTTGTATTTTTCCTGATCCTGGCGCAGATTTTGCAGTAACGTCTGCGCCGGTCTGACCGGTCTGTTCGTTCCGGCAGAGGAACCGGGCCGGCGGCCGCGTTATCCCAGCAGCCTCCCGATCTGCTTCGCCGGCGCGTCTGGCAGAATTTCGGCCAGATGCGCCCTCATCCGCTCCTTCGACTCCGCGGGATCCCTTCGATATGCCGCAGTCACAGCCTCATACCCGAACATGGCTTCCGGCGTGCTGTACTGCGCCACGCCCCATCCGTAGGTCTGTCCGAATCTGTCCTTCAGATAGACGAAATCGGCGATATTCACATACGCCTGCATCTGCAGCCGGGTGATAACCGTGTCGAAGCCCTTATTGCCGCCTTTGCGGTAATTGCATTTCTCCTTCAGCGTCTTGGAAAGGATCGCGCCGTTCTCCACGATCACATCATAGATTCCCTTATCCTTATAGGACGCCAGCTCGTCGTCGAACCGGGCGTCGAAATCATAGCCGTCCCGCCGGTAATTCGCGAAGTCCGGGAACCATTCGGTACTGATATACCCGGCTTTTCCGGCGAAAAACTTCCCGTAGACGCAGGTCTTCGTCCTGGCGATCGGCCCCTTCCACTCCCACGGTCCTTCTGCCTCATCCGACATCCAGAGCCCCGGAGCGCACAGCTCCCCGATGGAAAAGCCTTCGATCTCATTTCTGAAAAACGGCAGAAAACCGATCTCCTGCACCAGGCGGATGATATCCTCCGCGCTGTGAATCTCCCGAAACCGCATCCCTGTGCCTCCTACATGCCTTTCTTCTTATCGGCGTTTTCCCGCATCTCTTTAAGCGCCGCTCCAAACCGCGACGACGACGCCGACGGATTGCCGCGCAGAATATTCCTGCGGTAGAAGCTCATATGGCCGGCCAGCGCCTCCCGCTTCTCGCTCAGAGCGCGGATCCTGGCCGTAAGAGCCTCTTCCGACTGAACATGCTCCCGGATAAATGCCGCGGCCTCGTCCCTGGCGCCGACGACGCGCGCCGCCGCTCCGGACCGGACATCCGCCGCCACCGCAGCCGCTTCCTTCCGAAGACCTGCCGCCACTGCGGCTGCTCCCGCTCTGGCGTCCCCTGCCATCGCGGCCGCTTCCTCTCTGATACCGGCTACCTTCGCGGCCGCTCCCGCTCTGGCGTCCGCGACCCTGGCGACTGCTCCCGCTCCGGCGTCCGCCACCTTCGCGACTGCGGCCTCCGTCGCCTTCACCGCGCTCAGGCCCTCCAGCCGCTCCGAGATCTCAGCACGCAAAAGCGACGCCTGCACCTGCAGATCGTCCAGCTCTGCCTTCATCTTCGTCATGGCCTCCAGCGCCCGTCCCAGATCCAGGGCCGCCTTGACGGACACTATGGTATCCGCTATAAACGCCGCGCCCACGATGATAAGAAGCGCCGTCTCCACCCACAGATTCATTCCCAATACGAACTCTGCGATAGGCCGATGGATCACCTCAGTCAGAAAGATCGTCAGAAATCCCCACGCAACCGACGACGACAGACAGATATAGCCGCGGTAATTGAACCGCTGATTGCTGTAATCCCAGTACTTAATCTTGAAAAGCCTCTCCATCACATACCCGGTCACATATTCCAGAACCGTCGCCCCGACGACGCCCGCCAGATAGACCAGCACCACCGAATCCTGCACCGGCAGCGACAGCCACAGCATCATGACCGCGCCCGTACCGTAAAGCGGCAGCAGCGGCAGCCGCAAGAATCCCCGGTTGACGAAACGCCGCTTCAGGATCGAAACATAGGTGGATTCGAAGATCCACCCGAAGAAGCTGTAGATAAAGAAAAATGTGATCCAGTGATACCACGGGTATGTGTACATATACAATGTTTCTCCTTCCGGTTTTTCATTTCCCCGTCCGTTCCCGGCCACGCCGGTTCAGCGCCGCTCCTCTTCACGGCTCTCCCCGGCCATGATCATCTTCCGGTACTGAAGCGGCGATATCCCGTATTCCGCCCGAAATGCCCGGTAGAACGCCGAATACTCCGAGTATCCCACATTCCTTCCGGTCTCCTCCATGGAAAGTCCTCTGGCGATCTGGTTCTTCGCCTCCGCCAGCCTCCGCTGCGTCACGCACCGGTAAAACCCCATTCCCATCTCATGGGAGAACAGATGGGTCAGCGTACTCTCGCTGATATGGAATTGCCGTGCGGTATCCGTAAGGGTGATCCGCCCGGACATATTCTCCCGGACATACTCCAGAACTTTTTCCAGAAGATCTCCCCTGGGCGCGGCAGAAGAACAGGCGTCAAACTCCTTCACGGCCCTGGCCAGATGAACCAGCAGCTGAACCGTATTGCCGTACACGCAGACCTCCCAGCCGGCGGCTCTCGTCTCCGATTCCCTTGTATTCCTCTCGAAGAATCTCGTCAGATATTCCCATCCGGTCCCCGCCGTGGAATGCACCAGCGGTCTGTCCGCTCCCTGGAAATCCGGATGCATTTTCCGGATATATTCCAGCATCACAGGACTGACCCAGGCAACATCCCGCACATAAGGCGACGTCATTCTGTCCGGAAGAATGGGCAGATGCGTCACGCCGGGAGGCACGATGATAACGTCTCCCGGCCGAACCTGATACCGGCGCGTATCCAGAAGATACTCCAGCCTCCCCTGAACGCAGCAGATGATCTCCAGAAACCGATGGCTGTGCTGCGTCACATGAGCCGATGTAAAGCTGATGTCGCGATGGGCGTCCGCCAGCTCCGAGTCCATCTCGACTTCCTGATAGAAATTCTTAACGCCATGCAGATAGAGTCTTCTTCGGATCTCGTCCCGTGAAAGGCCCTCATCAGCATACTTTGCCACTTCGCTCTTTTTCATACCTTCCCCCACTGTTGCCCAATCGTCATACCCCTTGAGAAAACTATAGCACATGTTTGCCAGAATTACAATAAACCTCGCCGAATTGTCAATTTGTTTTGCAAAACAGATAAATTATTATATAAATGGAATCTGGTAGCTATATTGTCTGCACAAAAAGCAAAGGAGGAATCAATGATGTCCAAGAAACCCGCAACCGGCCTGACCAAAAAGCAGCTCGTAGGTTACGGTCTGGGCGACTTCGGCGGATGTATGACCTTCGCTCTCATGGGCTCCATGGTCACCCGCTACTACGTGAATGTTCTTAAGATCAACACGGCCGTTCTGGCTGTTCTTCTGCTGATCTGGAACGTCTGGGACGCCGTCAACGATCCGATGATGGGCGCGCTCATGGACAAGATGTTCGCCAAAAAGGCGCATCCGCAGGGCAAATTCCGCCCATGGCTTCTCAGGGCCACGCCGCTTCTGGCGATCACATCCATCGCCTTCTGGACCGTGCCGACCTTCTTCGAGGGAACTGCCCTGATCTGCGTGCTGTTCGTCTGCAAGATCCTATATGAAGGCTGTTACACCATGTTCAATATCCCCATGGGCTCGCTGCTGTCGGCCATGGCGGACACCGACGAGGAACGGGCCTCCCTGTCCTCGGCACGGGGCTTCGGCAGCACCATCGGCAATATTCTTCCCATGATGATCTTCCCGATCCTTCTGAACAAATTCGGCGACAGCAATCCCACCGGTTACGGCCTGGGAGCAACGATCTGCGCCCTGATCGGCGCCGTTCTCTGCTATCTCCATTACAGCTGGACCGAGGAGCGCAACATCGTCGCGGCTGCTCCGGATGCGGCCGACAGCATCAAATTCTCCGATATTTTCCAGGTGTTTAAACGGAACCGGGCGTTTCTTGCGCTGTGTATCCACGGCATCTGCATCTGCACCAACCAGTATGTGGCGCAGACGCTGGGCACCTACATGTATGCCGATGTTCTCGGAAGCATCAGCATCATGAGCCTGGCCTCCGCCGCTTCGATCCCGATCATGATCGTAACGCTTCTCATCGCGCCGAAGCTAGCCAAGAAGCTGGGTCTGGAAAACATGATCCGATACTGTCTGCTGATCGGCTGCGCGTCCAGCATTCTGCTGTTCGCCGCTCATATGCTGTTCACCGTACCCGCCATGGTGCATATGATCTGGACCACCATCGCTTCCGCCTTCGGCGGCGTCTCCATTTATATGCAATGGGGCCTGGTGGGCGAAGCCATCGACTACAACGAATACCTGACCGGAAAGCGTACCGAAGGCTCCATCTACGGCACCTTCAACCTGTCCCGCCGTATCGGCCAGACCATCGGCAACTCTGCCGCGGTTCTGATGCTGGGCTGGATCGGTTATGACGCCACGATCGCTGCTGCCGGCGGTACCCAGGCCGGAAGCGTCATTGTCGGTATCAAGGTCCTGTGCGTGCTTCTTCCCGCGGTCTTCACTCTGGGAAGCTGGCTGGCGTTTAAGTTCGTCTGGAACATCACGCCGGACGTCCGGGCCAAAATGGCTGCATACACGGCGGAGAAGAAGGCTGCCGCCGCGAAGAGCTGAGTAAGGAGGCAAAAACATGCGTACAAGAATACTCCCCAAAATGCTGAACGCAGAAGTTCAGGAATATTTAAAGGGAAATGATATCATCATCGTCCCCGTCGGAACCGTCGAGATGCACGGCGGCATGCCGCTGGACGTGGAAACCGTTATCAGCGAGGCCGTTGGACTGAAAATGGCAGAAGCCTGCGACGGACTTCTGCTGACCGGTCTTCCGTACTTCTACTCCGGCGCCACTGCGTCGGGAAGAGGGACCGTACAGGTTTCCGTCCGGCAGGGTATCGACTACCTGGGCGCCATTGCCAGAAGCCTGCTGCGGCAGGGCTTCAAACGGCAGATCTACTTAAGCCTCCACGGCCCCGCCCATATGACGGTAAGCCCCATGGTGCGGGACTTTTACGACGAGACCGGCGTGCCGATCCTTTATATGGACATGACCATGCAGATGTTCAGCCATGCGAAGGATCTGTTCACCACGGACGCCATGCAGAGCGATCCGATGGCCTTTATGAAGCTTTTGGATTCCATGTTCGTGGGAGGCTACCAGATCATGGGCCGTCTCGAAGACGTTCCGCTGACGACCGAATTCTCCGGCATGAAGCCCCAGAGCTGCGCGCCGTTTAACGACCTGTTCGGCATGGCATACCAGAGCGGCTCGGTCGGATACTGCTTCGGCGAGAACAGCGACCACGCCGCCACCACTCCCATTCCGGACGCGCAGACGCGCAAGGAAATGGCCGACACAGGCCAGGCGCTGATCGAGAAGCTGGTGGAACGGCTGAACGTCCCCCACATCGTGGAGCAGCTCAGGAAGCTGGAACAGTACGGACTGGAGAATGAGGAAAAATACCCCTGGATGCCCAGTGCGTATAACCGAAAGAAATAAACTGGTATTATTAAAATATCTGAAACTGGATATTTGAATCACTCCAAAACCATGGTATCGTAACATATACCTTCTGCCCGGGCAGTCAGGTAACGGCGGCGCGCACCGCTTCCCCACGCGCCCGGGCAGCTGAATTTGGGCAAATATATTTATGTCCCATGAAAGAGGAGTGAAGATAAGATGAAGGAACAAAATGAGAAAGTCTATAAAATCGTAATTACGGGTCTGATGGCGGCGCTGTGCTATGTGGCGTTTACCTTCTTAAAGATCCCGATCCCCACCTTCGGCGGCGACATGGTTGCGCTGCATATCGGCAATGCGTTCTGCGTACTGGCTGCCCTTCTGCTGGGCGGCGGTTACGGCGGCGTGGCAGGCGCCCTCGGCATGACGATCGCCGATCTGATCGATCCGGCCTATGTGACCAGCGCGCCGAAAACCTTCTTTCTGAAGCTTTGCATCGGTCTGGTATCCGGCTTCGTGGCACACCGCATCGCCCATATTACGGAAGACCATGATACCAAATACGTCTTCAAATGGACCCTGCTGGCGTCCATCGCGGGACTGGGCTTTAATGTGATCATGGACCCGATCGTGGGATACTTCTATAAGAAATACATCCTTGGCGTAGAAGCCACGGCGGCCGCCATCATGTCTACCTGGGCCGCCGGCGTCACCTTCATTAACGCCGTCGCCGGAACCATCGTGGTAGTCGTGGTGTACATGGCTGTACGGCCCGTGCTTAAGAAGGCGGGACTGTTCTTCCATATCGGACGGCGGTAAGCTTCTACCGCAGCCGGGTATATCCGCCGGATGAGGTGCATGGGATCGTGGTGACCTCCACATCCCATGTGCCTGTCGCTATCGCGGCGGAATCCGCGTAAGCGTCTCCGGTCATATTCCCGGCAGCATCCGCGTCGCCGCTTTCCGAGAGTCCGACGGCAGCATCCGCGCCGCCGCTTTCCGAGAGTCCGGTGGCAGCATCCGCGTCGCCGCTTTCCAGGAGTCCGACGGCAGCATCCGCGCTGCCGCTTTCCGAGAGTCCGGCGGCAGTATCCTCATCGCCGCTTTCCGGGGAGCCGACTGCAGCGTTCCCTTCCGCGTCCCGCAGCACCACCTTCAGTAGCTCTGTCTCCGGAATGCTGCTGCCGAACACGAAATTCCCCAGGCTGTATGCGATGGGTTTCCCATCGTAATACTCGATCTCCTGCAGCACATGAGGATGGCTGCCGACCACCAGATCCGCGCCGGCGTCGATATACTGCCGGCCCATGCTGCGCTGGTAGTCCTCCGGCGTTGTGTTCCGCTCAATGCCCCAGTGGACATAAACCACCAGATAGTCGCACTGCGGCCGGGCTGCGCGGATCTCCTCCAGAGCCAGAGACGGGTCATAGGTGGAGAAGACGCCCGGATGGCCGGCCCCGGCCGCCCAGCTGGCTGCCATGTAGACCCGGCTGACGCCAAGGAAACCGATCTTTTTGCCCTTTATCTCCACGATCTCCAGCTTCTTCGCCTGTTCCAGATCCTCACCCGCGCCCACATGAAGGATTCCCGCGCCGTCCAGCGCCGCCAGACTGTCGGTGATGCCCTCCGGCCCGAAATCCAGAATGTGGTTGTTGGCCATCGTCACAAGGCCGACGCCCATCTCCGTAAGCATGGACACCTTCTCCGGCGGCACCCGGAAGGTGAACTGCTTATCCTCCGCCGCCGTTCCCCGGCTGGTAAAGGGGAATTCCTGGTTCACCGTGAACAGATCCGCCGCCTCGATCTCCGCCCGTATCCCCGCGTCCAACACGCCGCCGATGCCTCCGGCCCGGCGGTAGGCGTCCATGACATGTTCGGAAAAATAGACGTCGCCTGCAAAAAGAAGCGTGATGTCGCCGGACGGTTCTGCCTCGCCATGGTTCTGCCGCTCTTCCGATTCATCAGCCGTATCGTTCCCGGCAGAATCCCCATTCTCAGCCGTGGTCAATTCGATCACCGTATCCGCCAAAACCTTCTCCTGCTGACCGGCCGCAGATTGACCGCCGTCTGTCCGGCTGTCCGCCGGCGCCGCACCGGCAGCTTCGCCTGCCGTTTGATTGTTGCCCGTCCGGACCATCCATCCCCCTAATACGATCAGGCAGACGACTGCAGCCGCCGTCACGAAAATGACCGCGGTCCTAGCTGCCGAAGCGTCACGCCTGCTCCTTCTCCTTCCTGTCATCCCGCACCTCTATCCGCGCACGTACCGCGCCCGGTACTCCGCATTGATCTCTGCAATCTCCCTGCGCCCCTCGATATAATCCAGATACATATCGAACGGACTCCCTCCGCCAAGCCAGCAGGAGGAACAGTTCTCGCAGCCTCCGCCGCAGTCCATGGACTGCCGGATGATCTGCTCCCGCTGCTCGCGGGTCGTGTCCTTAATCAGCAGACTGTTCATTCTCTTCTTCCCTCTCTATCGTGTCCTCCGCGGATCGATCCGTGGCGCTAACCGTCTTCCCGTCATAATCGTCCAGAAAATGATGCCGCACGCCCTTCTGCTTATAAGCGATGACTGTGTCCAGCGTCACATTCTCCACACTCTTAAATATATTCTTCTCAATGATCGGATCGTTCTGCGCCAGCGCCCGGATCAGCCGCTTGATCTCCGCCCTCTTGGAGCCCTTCTCCGTGCCGCCGCAGGAAGCGCAGTTTTCCGTAAACCGGCAGGCGCACTGGATAAACTGCAGATGGTTGTAATTCATCCACCGGATAATGTCCCGCTCCCGGATCAGATACAGAGGACGGATCAGCTCCATGCCCTCGAAGTTCGTGCTGTGCAGCTTGGGCATCATGGTCTGGATCTGACCGCCGTAGAGCATCCCCATCAGGATCGTCTCGATCACATCGTCATAATGATGGCCCAGGGCGATCTTATTGCAGCCCAGCTCCTTCGCCTTTGCATAAAGGTATCCCCGCCGCATCCGTGCGCAGAGATAGCAGGGCGAATTGCCTTCCCCGGCCACAATATCGAAGATCTCCGAGGTGAATACCGTGATCGGAACCTCCAAAAGCTCTGCATTATGCAGGATCGTCTCGTAATTGACCGCATTATATCCGGGATTCATGACCAGGAAGACCAGTTCAAAGTTATGCTTGCCGTGGCGGGCAAGCTCCTGAAACAGCTTCGCCATCAGCATGGAATCCTTCCCGCCGGAGATACAGACCGCGATCCGGTCGCCGTCCCGGATCAGCTGATATTCGTTGATCGCGCTGGTAAATCTGCGCCAGATCTCCTTGCGGAAGGTCTTGATGATGCTGCGCTCCGCCTGACGGGCGCGGGATTCCCCAGCCGCGCTCTCCGGCATCTGCTCCGCAGCACCGGAAGCAGAAGCTTCGGCCGTCCTGCCGCTCTCCTGCGTCTGCTCCGCCGCACCGGAAGCAGAAGCTTCGGCCGTCCTGCCGCTCTCCTGCGTTTTGTTCCCGGCATCCGCCGGCCTCACGTCTTCTCCCCAGACCGGCTGTCCCGCCAGCATTCTCTGAAGCTTCAGTCTCAGCCAGCCGTGCCAGCCGTCGTCGATGCTGTACGCCTCGTACCCTTCCGCCGTCAGCCGCTCCGCGATCTCATCGCTTTTCTGTCCGGTATAGCAGAGCAGATAGACCGGTCTGTCCTTCGCCACCCGATCCATCTGCTCATCCAGATCCTCCCACCGGAGATTCTCCGCCCCCGGCAGCGTTTCCTTCCTGTATTCCTCCGTGCTCCTCAGATCAAGGATCTGCCTGGCGCGGTTATCCCGCTCCATCTGTTCCACGGTTCTGCGTTCCATGCTCCGTTACCGCCTTCCAAATCCGGTACTTCCGGCTTATCTGACTATCTGTCCTTCAACACCGTTTATTATATACTCATGCAGGCGGCTTTTCAAGATGAACCTGTCCGGTGATCGCGAAGGCGATTAGTCCCACAGGTCAAAAAAGTACTGCTTCAGCATATCCATCGCCTCATCCTTGCAGTCGCTTTGGTACTTCTCAAGCTTTCGCGCCTCTTCCTGGTACCGTTCGGAGATCTCCCGGTACTCCGGCAGCTCGTCCATGAAATGAACCGTGACGCCTCCGCCGCGCCGGCTTGTTTCCTTCTCTTCCTTCGTCTGCAGCTTCTCTCCCAGGATCCCGTATTTCTTCTCAAACTCGAAAAGGGCCCCTAAATACGCCTCTTCGCAGGGGTTCTTCCGGGAACACATCTCTTCGTCCGTCTCCTTCCACAGAAAGATCATCCTGTCGAGAATCCGGTCCCACTCCGCGTGGCTTACGCTGTCCGGCCGGGCTCCGCACGCATCTGCGCCGCTCTCAGCCAAATATCCGGGCGAGCTATGGCGGTAATCCTTCAGAGTCTGAAGCATATCCGGAAGCAGCTTCTGGAGATACCCGTACATCTCCCACATATCGGCGTCGCAGTAACCGCGCGCAATGCGCTGGCGGCTCCACTTCAGGCACCATCCGATATGCCTGAACAGAGGCCGCAGCCTGTATCCATTCCCCGCGCAGCATAACATAAAATCATGCCGGTTCCAGATGTGATTGGTTCTGGCCGGTATCCGGTATTCTTTCCGCTTCCGCATAGGTATCCATCTCCCTTCCGATGTCGAAACTTCATGCCGCATATCCATTATACAGGGAAATGGAACATCTGTCATTGAAGCGATAATATAACCCTGGCCCCCATACCGCTGATGATGGGCACAGCTGCCGGTGCACCGCACAGAAAAAGCCTGCCAGCGGCAGGCTTTTTCAACCGATCCTTATTTGCCGGACGGCACATACCGCAGGATCTGTCCCGCTACCGCGGAGATCGGCATGGACTGCAGCCACACATGCCCCGGTCCCGTGATCACGGTATTGAACAGTCCCTCGCCGCCGAACAGCACGTTCTTCACGCCGGAAACGCTCTGGATATCGATATTGCAGGTAGCCTCCATGGCCGCCAGATAGCCGGTATCCACAATAATCTGCTGCCCCGGCTGCAGGTCGTATTCCACCACATGTCCGTCGAATTCCAGGAACGCAATCCCCTGGCCGGACAGCTTCTGCATGATGAAGCCCTCGCCGCCGAAGAAGCCGGCCCCCAGCTTCTTCTGAAAGAAAACGGAAAGCTCCACGCCGATCTCCGACGCCAGAAAGCCCGACTTCTGCACCACCAGCTCCCGTCCCGGACCGATCTCGAAGGGAACGATCCTCCCCGGGAAGCTGGAGGCGAAGGCGATCATCCCCTGCCCATGCTGGGCTGTATAGATATTCTGGAACATGGCCTCTCCGGCGAACATCCGGCCGAACGCCTTGCCCAGTCCTCCGTTGGTGCTTGTCTCCATCCTCATGTTCGGGGACATCCAGCTCATGGAGCCCCGCTCTGTGATCATCTGCTCCCCGTCCTCCAGATAACATACCACGACCGGGAGCGTCTCCCCCTTCACTTCATAGCGCATGGCAACCCCTCCTCATATAAAAGTTTCCAGCATTTCGATGCGCTAATCAAGCGCATGATCGATGAAAATATGTCCGCCGGACCAGACCTTCCGGCCGGACCAGTCCTCATCCGGCAGACTCCAGAAGGGATCCGCGTCCGCAAGCCCCAGCGGCAGAAAAACGGCGCTGCACAGATACAGGCTTCCGGTGTTGATATATTCTTCCGCCAGCTCCGGCTGACAGCCGAAGACGCCCGGCCGCAGCCAGCCGTTCTCATCGAACAGATCCGGCGCGGACATGACCCGGCGGATCACGGCGGTCAGACCGCAGCGGACCGCAGCCGGGGACAAATGCTCCTCCAGCCGGTGCTCAAGCGCCGCCTGCGAAAGCATCTGAAAGGCGCCGAAACGGTAGCAGATCGAACGCCCCACCACCGGATAAGAGCCGTCCGGGCCGATCATCCGCTCAAGCACGGAGGCATACCGGGAAGCGCGAGCCAGAACTGCCGGGCGCATCCGCGCGATCTCTTCCGACTGATCCGCGAACAGATCCACAAGATCCACATACATCGGCTGGATCACGAAGCTGTTGTAGTAATCCCAGTGGAACATGGG
>CANQME010000050.1 GCA_947624815.1 uncultured Lachnospiraceae bacterium
TGCGGGTAGCCGGACTTGAACCGGCACGGGGTCGCCCCCGAGAGATTTTAAGTCTCTTGTGTCTGCCTATTCCACCATACCCGCGCTTATGACGCCGTCCTCTCTTACGGACGGCCGGGAAGCGCACGGCGTGCGGCGAAGCTTCGCCGTCCCGTCTCTCCCAATGGATGGAGGTGGATTCGAACCACCGAAAGCACTGCTAACAGATTTACAGTCTGCCCCCTTTGGCCACTCGGGAACCCATCCATGGCGAAAACAAGTTTAACATAGCCACAGCAAAAAATCAAGGGGTTTTCTCCACATTATAGCCGCTCTTGTTGGACACCAGCAGAACGGCGCTGTTGCCGTCCAGCTCCAGCTCCGCGAAACCGTCCTCCACCTTCAGGTCGATGGCTCCCACGTTATAGCCCCGGGAATCGGTCTTGATCACCCGGGTCAGCCGGTCGCTGTCCTCGATGCCGATCTGCCAGACCGGAATGCTGACGGTCTGACCGGCCGCGCTGTTGTTCACCGCCACCACGCAGCGGTTATCCGCATCGAACCGGCCGTACGCGATCAGCTGCCGGCCGGCCGCCAGCTGCTTTAAGGAACCGTGACGCAGGGAACCGTTCATCCTGTGCAGGCCGATCATATAGCGGTGGAACTCGATCAGCTCCTGGTCCTCCCGGCCCCACGGATAAGCCCGCCGGTTATCCGGATCCGTCCAGCCGCACAGACCCGCCTCGTCGCCGTAGTAGACGGTGGGCGCGCCCGGCCACGTCATCTGGACCACGACCGCTTCCCTAAAGATCCCCTTATGGATCCCTTCCTCCGCCGCCTCCGGCCCCTTCGTCGAGGTCCGTCCGGGCGTGCGGTTGGTTCGCGTCATGAACCGGGAATGGTCATGGTTGGACAGCTCGTTCATCGACGTCAGGATCGACGGCATCTGCATCCGGCTCATATAGTAGTTCATAGAACGGAAGAACGTCTCGCCGTCGCCGTACAGGTTCGGGTTATACTCGTCGCTGTGCTTCTCCATCCCGGTCAAAAACCAGGTCAGCGGTTCCATAAAGGCGTCGTAGTTCATGATCGTGTCCCACTGGTCGCCCTCCAGCCACGGCGTCGGATCCCCGTAATGCTCCGCCAGAATCAGCGCCTCCGGATTGGCCTCCTTCACGCTCTTCCGGAAATCCCGCCAGAACTGATGGTTAAACTCACTGCTGTGCCCCAGATCCGCGGCCACGTCCAGCCGCCAGCCATCCGCGCAGTACGGCGGCGACACCCACTTGCGGGCAATCCGGAGGATATATTCATAAAGCTTCGGCGATTCCTCATAATTCAGCTTCGGCAGCGTGTCGTAACCCCACCAGCCCTCGTAAGACCCATTCTCCGGCCAGCCGTCTGCCCGGCTGAACTTAAAGAACGAATGATAGGGGCTGTCCTGATCCGCATAGGCGCCCGGCTCGTACATTCCCGTGCAGCCATAGATGTTCTCCCGGTCCAGCCATTTGTTGAAGGAGCCGCAGTGATTGAAGACGCCGTCGATGATGACCCGGAGTCCCTTCGCGTGGGCCTCCGCCACAAAGTCCGCGAAAAACCGGTCGCTGGCCTCCAGATTCTCCGGCGACGCGGTGCGGATGCGGTATCTGGAAGCGTCCCGGTTCCCGCGGGCAGGGCTGGCCACCGCTTCGCCGCCGTCCTTCACGATCTTCCCGTAATGGGGATCGATATGGTCATAATCCTGGGTATCGTACTTGTGATTGGACGGAGATACGAACAGCGGGTTGAAATAAATGGCGTCCACGCCCAGTCCCCTGATATAATCCAGCTTATCCCGCACGCCCTGCAGGTCGCCGCCGTAAAAACGGCCGACATCCATACTGGACGGATAGGAATACCAGTCGTTCACCGCCTTGACGGGCGCGCCGATATAGACGTACTCGTCGTCCACCACATCGTTCTGTGCATCGCCTCTGCAGAACCGATCCACAAAGATCTGGTACATGACCGCGCCCTTGGCCCACCGGGGCGTAAAGAAGCCTGGCGTCAGGCAGAAATCGAACTGCCTCCGGTTGTCCTGATCGGCCCCGAGCCGGTTATAATGGCAGACCTTATCTCCCTTTACAACCAGAAAATGGTAATTCAGCGGATAATCCGGTACGATCATCTGATACTCAAAATAATCGAACAGCGCGTCCGAACCGCCGCGCCACATGCGCCTCGGTTCCTCGTCTCTCTCCACAAAGTAAACTTCCTTCACATCATTGCGGGCGGTCCGGAAACGGAAGGTCACCCGCTGCCCTGCGTCGGCCTCCGCCGGCATCCGAAAGTTCTGCGTTTCATCCGTAAACAGGGCTTCTCTGTTCATAAAATCATTCTCCTGTCTGTTCTCTGTGCTGTTACGTTTGATTTTATATGAAATTGGGGAAATAGGCAAGAGTTTATTTTCGGATATTTTCGTACAAAGTGAAAGAACCGGTGGGGTAACCGGTTCTTTCAGGAGAAGGTATTTCGTTTCTTATGGGGTGTAGCAAAAACTAAATGTATTGGGGGGTACGTCAATTATACTATCATACACATCCGGATTTGAAAAGCGGTACGATTCACAAAATTCACAAAACCGTTTCACATTTTTTATGCATTTCATACAATCGCATACCCGGATTCAAAAGTGCCCCCGGATTCTGTCCGCCATACTGACGGAGAGCTTGACGCATTTTACACAAAGAGAGCTTCGAATTCCTCCTGGCCGATCTTCTCTTTCTCCATCAGAAGCTCCGTACACCTGTGAAGCACATCCACATGCTCCTCGATGATCCCCTTCGCCCTGGCATAGCATTCGTCGATGATCCGCTTGACCTCGCTGTCGATCACGGACGCCACCTGCTCGCCGTAGCTCTTGGCGTGGCCAAGCTCGCGTCCGATGAACACTTCCTCGCTGTCCGTCTCGTAATTGATGGTGCCCACCTTCTCGGACATACCGTACTTGACGACCATGGCGCGCGCGATGGACGTGGCCTGCTTGATATCCTGGGACGCCCCGGTCGTAATATCGTCGAAGACCAGCTCCTCGGCGATACGCCCGCCGAGAGACACCATGATATCCTGAAGCATCCTGCCCTTCGTGTTGAACATCTCATCCTTCTCCGGCAGCGGCATCGTATATCCGGCCGCTCCCTGACCGGTAGGAATGATGGAAATGGTATGCACCGGCCCCACGTCCGGCAGCAGATGGAACAGGATCGCATGCCCTGTCTCGTGATAGGCGGTGATCCGCTTCTCCTTCTCGGAGATCACGCGGCTGTGCTTCTCCGCGCCGATGCCGACCTTGATAAACGAGCGGTCGATGTCGCTCTGGGTAATGAATTTCCGGCTTTCTCTGGCCGCCAGGATCGCGGATTCATTGAGAAGGCTCTCCAGATCCGCGCCCGTGAACCCGGCCGTGGTCCGCGCCACCCGTTCCAGATCCACATCGTCGCCCAGCGGCTTATCCTGCGCGTGGACCTTCAGGATCTCCTCGCGGCCGCGCACGTCCGGACGGCCCACGACGATCTTCCGGTCGAAACGGCCGGGACGCAGAATGGCGGGATCCAGGATATCCACACGGTTGGTGGCCGCCAGCACGATGATGCCCTCGTTGATCCCGAAGCCGTCCATCTCCACCAGCAGCTGGTTCAGCGTCTGCTCCCTCTCGTCGTGGCCCCCGCCAAGGCCGGTGCCTCTCTGGCGGGCCACAGCGTCGATCTCGTCGATGAATACGATACAGGGCGCGTTCTTCTTCGCGTCCTCGAACAGGTCGCGGACACGGGAAGCGCCCACGCCTACGAACATCTCCACAAAGTCGGAACCGGAGATACTGAAAAACGGCACGCCGGACTCCCCCGCCACCGCCTTGGCCAGAAGCGTCTTACCGGTTCCGGGCGGTCCCACCAGGAGCACGCCCTTGGGGATCCTGGCGCCGACGGAGGTGTACTTCTGGGGATTCTTCAGGAAATCGACCAGCTCCTCCAGATCCTCCTTCTCCTCCCGCAGTCCGGCTACGTTCTTAAAGCTGAACTTGCCGGCGTCCTCGCAGAGTCTGGCGCGGCTCTTGCCGAAATTCATCATCTTGGCGTTGGCCCCGCCGCCCCCGGCCGCCCTGGCGTTCATCATCATGAAGAGTACCACAAGAACGATGCCCGATACGGCCACCGGCACCACCAGGGACAGCAGATAGCTCTCGTGAGGCACATCCTCCCTGGCAAATTCCACCTGATGCTCCATCAGGTAATCCTCCTCCGCGGTCACATCCGACGCGTAGAGGGTGAATACCGTTCCGTCCTTCATGGTCAGCAAAAGCTGTCCGGTCGGCGTCTCCTTGTTCTGGATGATCGTGGCGAACACTACATTGCCCGATTCCACCTGACGCATGTACGCCTGCTGGGTCAGCTCCTCCGGGTAGCTGCGCCGGTTAAACGCATTCGCCACGAAGAGCACGATTAAAACAAGAAGGACAAGGCCCAGCCCGTTGCCCATCGTCTGTCGCTGTCTCAAATCCAACTGCCTCCTTAAAATTCCACTACTCCGATATACGGGAGATTCCGGTACTTCTGGTCATAATCCAGGCCGTAGCCTACCACGAACTCATCCGGGATCGAGAAGCAGGTGTAATCCACCTTTACCTGCTTCTTCACACGCCTCTCCGGCTTGTCGAGCAGCGTGCACAGGCGGATGCTCTTCGGCCCGCGCTGCTTCAGGATCTCGATCAGATAGGCCAGGGTCCGGCCCGAATCGATGATGTCCTCCACGATCAGCACTTCCTTGCCCTCAAGAGGTTCATCCAGATCCTTGACGATGCGGACCACGCCGCTGGACTCGGTGCCGCCGCCGTAGCTGGACACCGACATGAAGTCCAGGGACACCGGGACGGTCAGCCTTTTGGCCAGTTCACAGGTAAAGAACACGCCGCCCTTCAGAACGCAGATCAGATGGACCGGCCTGCCCTCGTAGTCATGGCTGATACGGGCAGCCACCTCGCTGATCTTCCTGTTGACATCCTCCTCCGGAATCAATACACGTATCTTCTCCATGTTCGTCTCCTCCGTACGCCTGCGCCTGCAGAATCTCCTTCGTTTCTTCCGTTACTTTATAATATTCACTGATCCGGTATCCGACAATCCACAGCACATGGCTGCCTTCGGCAAGAAGCAGGATCCGTTCCCGCTCCCCGCGCGGTATCTTCTCGTCGGTCATATATGACTTCACGCTCTTACGGTGGCCGCCCTTCAGGGTGATGTAATCGCCGGTCAGGCGGTGCCTTACCGATAGCGTATCTTTTATTTTATCATAATCAAACCATTTCGTATACCGATTTTCCGGAATTTTCTGGTTTTTTTCATAAGGAAAACGGGAAAATGTGATCCCGCGGGGCCGGTCCGTCCCTTCAAAGCTTCCGTCCGCACCTGTCCTCGCGGCCCTCCCCACCCAGATCATCTCATATTCCCGCTCCGCGCGCAAGCCGTACGGAAGACAGATCTGCCGGCCCGTCTCCATCCGGGCCAGTGCGCAGAGCTGTTCCGTGTGGACCGAGGTGATGTCCTTCACCGAACCGGTCAGAAGCGTGATCATCCGTCTGGCCAGATATCCTGCCAGGATCTGAGGCAGACCGTTTAACACCGCCGCAGGGATCCCGAAACGTTCCTCCTGCTCCACGCCGGCTTCCGCCCAGATCTGCGCCGCCCTTTCCTCGAAATACGCGTCCGCCTGCGCGATCCTCTCCCCGGCGGCCAGGATGTGGTCCACAGCCCTTGCGTTCACGCCGCAGATCGCGGGCAGAAGCCGGCGGATCCGGTTGCGGGTGTAGTCCGCCGTGTCATTGGTGGAATCCTCACAGCAGGACAGGCCGTTCTCCGCCAGATAGGCGCGGATCTCTTCGCGGCTCACGTCAAGAAGCGGCCGGATGACGCAGACGCCGCCGAGCTTTCCGAGCGGCGCCATCCCCGACAGTCCCTTCAGCGCGGCGCCCCGGAACAGGTTATGCAGGATCGTCTCCGCCTGATCCTCCTTCTGATGCCCGACGGCGATCTTCGCGGACGGCCCCAGCCGCTGCGCTTCCTCCCGCAGGGCCCGGTACCGGAGAACCCTTCCGGCCTCTTCCTCCGACAGACCGTTCTCCGCCGCATATCCCCGCACATCCACATGCACCACGCGGCACGGCACATTCCATTCCGCCGCCAGCGCCTGCACGAACGCCGCGTCCCGGTCCGCCTCCGCTCCCCGCAGTCCGTGATGGACATGGACCGCGCAGACCGTCAGATCCAGTTCGTCCCTGAGCCGCACAAGCACATGAAGCAGGCAGACCGAGTCCGCGCCTCCGGACACTCCGGCGGCTACCCTGTCCCCTGCTTTCAACAGACCATATTCTCTGATGTATGACGCCGCCTTCGCAAGCATGGCACGTCCTCCCGTGCAGATTCCGGCCCGCGGCCCCGCGCCGCGGCTCTCTCTTGTATCCATGTCCTCCATCATACTCGCATTTTCTGTCCGGCGCAATCCCTTTTCGCCGTCCGGCTTATTTCGGCCAGATCTCCGCCACGAGGACGGTCATGTCGTCTCGGGCGCCCCCGGCGCATGCGCCGGCGAATTCCAGCACCATGTCCGCCAGCTCCTGGGGGCTTTGGGCGCCGGCATTCTCCAGATACTCCTTCAGAAACTGCTCCTTATCGTCGCCGGGAAACGCCTCCAGAACGCCGTCGCTGACCATGACGATCCGGTCGTCCGCCCACAGCTTCCTGGTAAGCAGCGCCGGCTCTGCCGGACTGAGTACGCCGGCAGGCGCTTCGCACGCCTGCAGAAGCTCCACGCCGGAATCCCCCGCCACGAAGGTGGCCGCCGCCCCCAGCTTCATCACTTCCATAACGCCGGTATACAGATCGACACAGCACAGATCGACCGTCGCCGGATGCTGTTCCTCTCCCGACAGAAGGAGCACGGTATTGACCAGCTTCAGCGCCGAACGGGGCGTATAGCCCGCCGCCAGAAGCTGTTCCGTCAGCTCGACGACCCTCCTGCTCTCCTCCCCGGCCTCCGTCCCGCTCCCCATGCCGTCGGACAGACCTATGACTACCTGTCCGGGCGACTCCCGGCTGAACGTGTAATTGTCTCCCGAGACGGTTTCTCCGTCCTTCGGCCTGCGGGCGGCGCCGAAAAGCATCTCATAGGCGCCGTCCTCCAGGAACCGGATCACGGCCGTCTTCCGTCCGACGATGCTCTTCGAGTCCCGTGCGGCGACCCAGTCCCGTCCGCCCATAGCCTGTCCCAGACACAGCGCCGCGTCGGCGGACGTGACGCACCGTCCGTGATTCGTCCTCACCGTCAGAAACGCTTCCCGCCGCTTCCCGCCGTATTCCAGGACAAGCATCCGCTCCACGACCATATGGTGAAGCAGAAACGTCCTGCGCACCGCCTTCTCCCATCCTTCGGTCACGTCCCGGGCCTGCTCCATCTGCTGGGAGAATTCCTCCAGGATCACCGCCAGCTCCCGAAACTGTGTGATCACCGCGTCCCGGCTCTCCAGGAAACGGTTCTTCCATGTCAGATTCATGGAGGCCCGTCCCAGGTTCCGGTTCAGATAACCGATAAACTGCTCTCTGCGCCTGCAGCTGTCCAGAAACATGCCCGGCATGTCCCCGCCGTCCACGGCCCCCTTCTGCTCAAAGGCCCGCAGCAGGTAGTACAGATAATATCCGTCTTTCTTCCGCCCTTCCTCCCGCACGCCGCACCGCTCGCAGTCTCCGCAGACCATGGCCGCCGCCATCTGCATGGCCGCCGCCGCGTCTTCACGGCTTAAGCCCTTCCCGCACGGGCCGTCCAGCTCAAAGGTCCTCGCAAGTCTCTCCAGAGAGCCGGCCATGTCGCTCAGCTTTCTGGCTGTATACACATGAATATCCGCCGTCTCTTTCCAGGCGTTTTTTCTGCCAAACACAAAAATCCCTCCCGACTCTGCCATCCCGCCGCCCAGGGCGGCATACCATTAGCATTATAGCGAGTCAAAAGGGAAATATTTGTCAAAATCGCGCCGGCTTTTCGGAAAAATCTTCGACAATCCGTTAATTCTCCGGCTTTAACAGGATCTCGTCCGGGTTCACCAGCCCCAGCTTCTCCTTGGCGACCTGTTCGATGTACTGCTTGGTCTGGACGAAAATCCTCCGCTCCTCCAGCTCCTCGGAACGGTCCTGCTCCGCCTCCACCTGGCGGGTCAGGTTGGCTTCCTTCACCTGATACTCCAGATCCTTGGCCCTCAGGGAGGTTCCGCGCAGATTAATGGCCACGGCCAGGCTGGCCACCACCAGCGTGATGCCCACCAGGGTCATCCTGTTCACCGCTTTATCGTGTCTGGATCTGCCTTTTCTGGCTCTGTGCTTCTCGCTCATCTCATCACCTTTTCTTCCTGCGTCCGTGCAGCTTCCTCTTTATTTTAAGATACTCCTGTCCTTTTTTCAAGTACTTTAATAAAATACTGCCGGCAAAACGCTGATAGAGAACCATCCCCAGTACCGTTCCGGCGATCACATACGCCCGCAGCGCGCCGTTATTCTGCTCGTACAGCAGGCTGAAGGTGATCAGGGCGCTGTAAATGCCGTACGCCAGATCCTCCGCTCCCACCGCCGGGCGGCTGTGGGGAAGGATCATGCGCAGAACGCAGACCAGATCGTATACGGTCATCAGTCCCGCTCCGGTCAGCAGACTCAGCAGGGCCAGATGGAATTCATAACGGATCGACGCGGTCATAGCCCGGCTCCCGGTCACTGAAACAGACGCGCAAACAGGGACTGGCCGGACCGGCGGTACGCTTCGTTGGAAGAATAGACCAGACTGTCCACGGTGCCGTCCAGTTCCGCCTCGCCCTTCTCAAGCGTCAGGCGGCTCAGATGCAGATCCTTGCCCTTGACGGTCAGAAGTCCCATGTCCGTATCCAGGATCACCTGGTTCTCGTCAAAGGAGACCACGTCCCTGACGCCGGTCAGGCTTCCGGCCTGGCGGTTGTTCAGAACGATCCGGTGCGCCGCGGCGCCTGCCTTTTCTTCCATAAGAAAACCCCCATCCATACATGAATCCGTAATTCAAGTATATGATGGAGGCTGCCTGCAATATTACAGATAACGGTAAAGTTCTTTCGCGTCGTCCTTCTTAACGGTTTCCTGAACGTCCAGGACTTCAACCTTCACGCTGTTCGTCCCGAACTGTATCTCGATGATATCTCCTGTCTTCACATTCAGCGACGCCTTGGCCGGGCGGCCATTCACCAGAACGCGTCCCCCGTCGCAAGCCTCGTTGGCCACGGTTCTCCGCTTGATCAGACGCGAAACCTTCAGGAACTTGTCCAGTCTCATGTCAGAATTATTTCACTGCTTCCTTTAACGCGTTGCCGACTTTGAACTTCGGAGCCTTGGTTGCCGCTACCTGCATGGGCTTGCCGGTTCTCGGGTTGCGGGCCTCTCTCGCCGATCTCTCGACAGTCTCAAACGTACCGAAACCAACCAGCTGAACCTTGTCGCCCTTCGCCAGAGTTTCTGTAACAGTCTCAGTAAAAGCCTTGACGGCCTTCTCGGCATCCTTCTTGGAGATCTCTGCTTTTGCCGCAACGGCTGCGATCAGTTCTGTCTTGTTCATTGATATTTTCCTCCTAAACTAGATTCATAGGGTTCTGACGCCGTCCCCCGGCGCCGTCGTACTCTATCATTTATATCCCTTTTACCAGTATTTGTCAAGATTTTTCGGCCTTTTCCTGCATTTTTATCGCATACCGCAAGAACCCGTGAAGCTCCGGTTCCCGGCGTCCTGTCAGCCCTCCATCTGCCGTCCCAAAAATCCTGCTGCCGTCGTGACCAGCTTAAGCTCCGGATCTCCCGGCTTCATCTTCGCGTCGCGGCTCAGAAGCGCCACGCTTCCGATGGCGTCCCCCTCGCAGATGATCGGCGCCATCGCCATGGCCGTGATCCCCTCCATCTCATCGTCGGTCATGGAGAAAAACGCCTTGTCGTCCTTTACCGCAAGAACCGTCTCCCTTTCCCCGACGGCGGCTTCCAGCTGCCTGCTGATGGACTTGCCGATCAGATCCTTCTTCGGCCCGCCGGCCACGGCGATGACCTGATCCCGGTCCGTGATGCAGACCATCAGACCGGTAGACTGGGCCATGGCCTCCGCGTACTGGGCGGCGAATACCGTCAGCTCCACCATCGGCGAATACTTTTTCAGGATGATTTCCCCCTCCCGGTCCGTGAAGATCTCAAGCGGCGTCCCTTCCCGCAGCCTCAGCGTCCTCCGGATCTCCTTCGGAATGACCACACGTCCCAGATCGTCGATTCTTCTCACAATTCCCGTAGCTTTCATATCTTTATTCCTCCATTTTGCATTCTGTCATACGCCCGCGCAGAAACGCAGGCGTTTACTGTTAATGTAGTATCTGTCAAATGGGGGAATTTATACTTTCCATATTTTTTTCGGAAACGGCGGGGTCCGCGCGGCCGTGCAGGGCCGCGGTCCTACTCCGCCAGCTCGCCCAGCTTTCCCAGAAGCGTCTCTGCCGCCTTCATCATCTCGCGGCTGTCCTTATACGTCTTCTTCTGCTCCTGGTAGAGGAATCCCGGCGTCTCGCCGGTCATCATTTTCAGACGGCCTCCGTAGGAGCGGACCAGCTCCGGGATCCGGACAGTATCAAGACGCGCCTTCGGGAACATGGTAAGGCGCACCTCCTGCCGGTTGATATCCACCTCCGTCACATAGGCGCGGCGGGCCGAGGACTTGAGCCGGGCGACCTGAAGCAGATTATCCACCGGCTGCGGGATCTCGCCGAAGCGGTCCATCAGCTCATCCTGCATGTCCATGGATTCCTCTTCATTCTCGATGGCCGAGATCCGCTTGTAGATATCCAGCTTCTGATATTCGTTCTTAATATAGGACGACGGAATATACGCGTCGATGTCGCATTCCACCACCGAGTCGAATTCCTCTTCCTCCGTGCGGCGGCCCTTCAGGGCGGACACCGCCTGGTTTAGGAGCTTGCAGTACAGATCATAGCCCACGGCTTCCATATGGCCGTGCTGCTCGGCGCCCAAGACATTGCCGGCGCCGCGGATCTCCAGATCCCGCATGGCGATGCGGATGCCGCTTCCCAGCTCCGTGAATTCCCGGATGGCCTTTAAGCGCTTCTCGGCTTCCTCCCGAAGCAGCTTGTCACGGCGGTACATGAGAAATGCGTACGCCGTCCGGCTGGACCGTCCCACGCGGCCCCGCAGCTGGTAAAGCTGCGAAAGCCCCATCCGGTCCGCGTCCTGAATGATGATCGTATTCACATTCGGAATATCCAGACCGGTCTCGATGATCGTGGTGGACACCAGAACATCGATGTCACCGTTCACAAAATCCAGCATGATCTGCTCCAGATGCCGCTCCTGCATCTGTCCGTGGGCGTAGACTACCACGGCGTCCGGCGCCAGCTGGGCCACCCTGGCCGCCACGTCGGCGATGTCCTGGACGCGGTTATACACATAGTAGACCTGCCCGTCCCTGGCCAGCTCCCGGCGGATGGCCTCGCGGACCATTTCGTCATTATATTCCATCACATAGGTCTGGATCGGCACCCGATCCACCGGCGGCTCCTCCAGCACGCTCATGTCGCGGATCCCCGCCAGACTCATGTGCAGCGTCCGCGGGATCGGCGTCGCCGTCAGAGTCAGCACGTCCACGTTCTGCTTCATCTGCTTGATCCGTTCCTTGTGGGCCACGCCGAAGCGCTGCTCCTCGTCGATGACCAGAAGCCCCAGACTCTTAAACTGCACGTCCTTCGACAGGATCCGATGGGTGCCGATCACGATGTCCACCAGTCCCTTTCGCAGATCCTCAAGCGTCTTCTTCTGCTCCGCCTGCGTGCGGAAGCGGGAGAGCAGGTCCACCCGCACCGGGAAGTCCTTCATCCGTTGGACAAAGGTATTGTAATGCTGCTGGGCCAGAATCGTGGTCGGCACCAGATAGGCCACCTGCCTTCCGTCCTGCACCGCCTTGAAGGCCGCCCGCAGCGCGATCTCCGTCTTGCCGTAGCCCACGTCGCCGCAGATCAGCCGGTCCATGATCTTGCTGCTCTGCATGTCGCGCTTGGTGGCCTCGATGGCCTCCAGCTGGTCCTCCGTCTCCTCGTAGGGGAACATTTCCTCAAATTCCCGCTGCCAGACCGTATCCTCGCTGTATACGAAGCCGTCCGTCTCCTGCCGGGCCGCGTAGAGCTCCACCAGCTCCTTTGCGATCTCCTTCACCGCACCCTTGACCCGGTCCCGGGTCTTCTTCCACTGATCGCCGCCCAGCCGGTTCAGCTTGGGCGTCTTCGCGTCGGAGCCGGCGTACTTCTGGATCACGTCCAGGCGGGTGGCGGGCAGATAGAGATTGCCGCCGTCGGCGTATTCGATCTTCAGATAGTCCTTGACGATATGGTCCTGCTCGATCTTCTCGATCCCCCGGTAGATCCCCAGGCCGTGCTCCTCGTGAACCACGTAATCGCCGGGCGAAAGCTCGGAAAAGCCGGCGATCTTCTGCCCTTCGTACGCGGTCTTATGGCGGCGGCGCTTCTTCTTCGCCGTGCCAAACATATCGCCCTCGGTAATGACGACAAATTTGATCTGCGGATATTCAAAGCCCCGGTGGAGACTGCCGCAGCGCACCAGGATCTCTCCCGGCTGCACCCTGCGGTCCGGATCGTCGCTGCAGAACGCGCTCAGCTCATAATCCCGCAGATCCTCCGCCAGACGGCTGGCTCTCGTGCGGGAGCCGGACAGCAGAACAACCCGGTACCGCTCCCGCTTCCACCGCTTCAGGTCGCTTATCAGGATCTCGAAGCTGTTCTGGTAGGAATTGACATTCTTGGCATTGACCGCATAGCGTCTGACCGCCGGCATTCCCGCCAGTCTCTGCTCCAGACCGGTCACAAGGACTGTGTGCGGCCCCAGAAGCCCCAGGATCGTCTCCTTCGCCGGATACAGAAGCTCCGTCTGCTCCGGCAGAAGATACCCCTTCTCCAGCCTGCCCGACATGCTTTCCCTGAATTCCGCTTCCACGGCTTCGCCGTGCTCCTTAAGCCTGGCAGGTTCGTCCAGAAACACTGCGGTGCGTCCCTCCGGGAAATACCCCCGCAGGGACACTGTATCGGTACAGAAGCAGGTGAGAAAGCTGTCCAGACCGCCCACGCCGAGGCCGTCCTCCATCCGTTCCCTAAGCTCTCTGGCAATCGTGCCGATCCTATACGCCTCCTCCGTCCGCATCTGACTGCGCAGCGCCTTCTCACAGCGGCCGGCCGATTCCAGGATCCGCTCCATGCCGCCGGCAATCTGCTCCTCCGTCAGCACCAGCTCCGCGGCCGGATAGATCACCGCCGCGTCCATCTGCTCTACCGATCTCTGGCTCTCCACGTCAAAGCTGCGGATGGAATCCACCTCGTCGTCCCACAGCTCGATACGTACCGGAAGCTCCTCCGTCAGAGGGAAAATGTCCAGGATCCCGCCGCGGATCGAGAACTGGCCCATGCCGTCCACCTGGGCCATCCGCTCATAGCCCAGGGCGACAAGCCGCTTTTTCCATTCCTCGATATCAATGATATCGCCGGTGCGGACGCCAAACGTCTGGGCCTGCAGGGCGGAAAGCGGAAGAAGCCGGTCCATCAGCCCGTCAAGGGTCGTGACGACCACGCCGCCGGTCATGCCGCCGGGCTGTCCGCTCCCGTTTCCGGCCGCCTCCGAAGCCTTTGCCGCGTCCTCCATCAGCGCCTTCACCACCTGCATCCGCTGCCTGGTGATCAGATTGCCGTGGATATCCGCATTATAGAACAGCAGGTCCTTCGCCGGATACAGCCACACCCGGTCCGTAAAGCACCGGAAATCGTCATAGATCTCCTTCGCCCGGGCTTCGTCGTAGGTCACCACCAGCTTCCAGGGCAGACGTTCCCCTGCCTCCTGCATCAGATGCACCTTCTGCGAGTCCATACACCCGCTGACCTGAACCGGTCCTCTGCCGCGGTTCAGATCCGTATTCAGTTCCTCGAATTCCGCCAGCTCCGCCAGCGCATTTTCAAACACTCTGCTCATTTTTCTTCGCATTAAAACGGTTCATCGCCGCATCCGCGCCGTCGGCGATCATCACGCGGACCGCTTCCGCCGCTTCCTGAAACGCTTCCTCCATGATCTCCCATTCCCCTTTGGAGAAATGGCTCAGCACATAATCGGCCAGATCCATCCGCTCCGGCTTCGCTCCGACCCCGACCTTCACCCGCAGAAACTCCTGGGTCCCCAACTGGGCGATGATATTCTTTATGCCGTTATGCCCGCCGGCGCTGCCTGCGCGGCGGATGCGAAGCTGTCCGGGATTTAAGCTGACATCGTCGTACACGACGATCAGCCGGTCCGGCCCGGTCTGGTAGAAATCCACGGCGCTCTTCACGCTCTCTCCGCTCAGATTCATAAAGGTCTGGGGCTTCACAAGCATCACCTTCTGCCCTTCGATCATGCCCCTGCCGCAGAAGGCCCGGTGCTTCCGCTCCGTCACCGGAATATCGTACCTTTCCGCCAGCCGGTCGAGGACCTCAAAGCCCGAATTATGGCGGGTACGCTCATACTGCTTCCCCGGATTGCCAAGTCCAACTATAATATACATCCTGCCGATTCTCCTTATTCGTACCGCCGTTTTGCGCACGCGCACAAAGCGCTAGTTTTCCACAGGCAGGGTAGCTGCCCGCTCGACTAACGCTTCTGTCCGGCAACGGTTCCATCTACGCCCATACTAGCACAGATAAACGCGGTTTGTCACTATCTATTTTGCCGTGCTTAATACTTTTTTCATTTCTTTCCCGATTGTTTTCTTACTTAATTTATGATATAGTGGGGAACGAAGCGTGATACAGGAATCTGGACAGCGCGATGCAAAGGAGGCAGGGGACATCCCCCGCAGATATGAAGCAGTACCTGTCACTCGGAATCGATATCGGTTCCACCACAGTCAAAGCCGTTATCGCCGGACGCAGCGAGGCCGGCGATGCGAAAACCCATACATACGAGATGCTGTTCTCCGACTACGAGCGCCACTACGCCAACATTCAGGAGACACTGGCATCTCTTTTAAAGAAAGCCCGCACTCAGCTGGGGGCTGCTGAACTCCATCCGATGATCACCGGCTCCGGCGGTCTGACCCTGGCAAAGCATCTGGATATTCCATTTATCCAGGAGGTAGTCGCCGTGGCTTCCTCCCTGCAGGACTATGCGCCCCGCACGGACGTGGCCATTGAGCTCGGCGGCGAGGACGCCAAGATCATCTATTTCACCGGCGGCATCGACCAGCGGATGAACGGCATCTGCGCCGGCGGCACCGGCTCTTTCATCGACCAGATGGCGTCCCTGCTGCAGACCGACGCGGCAGGGCTTAATGAGTACGCCAAAAACTACCAGATGATCTACCCGATCGCGGCCCGCTGCGGCGTATTCGCCAAATCGGATATCCAGCCGCTGATCAACGAGGGCGCCACCCGCGAGGATCTGTCGGCGTCTATCTTCCAGGCCGTGGTCAACCAGACCATCAGCGGCCTGGCCTGCGGCAAGCCCATCCGCGGCAACGTGGCGTTCCTGGGCGGCCCGCTGCATTTCCTCTCGGAACTTCGGGAGGCGTTCATCCGGACCCTGCATCTGTCGGGAGAGCAGATCATCGCTCCGGAGCATTCGCACCTGTTCGCGGCGCTAGGCGCGGCGATGAACAGCAGGGACGACGTGACCGTGTCCCTGGACGCGCTGATCGACCGGCTGGAGAACGGCGTCCGCATGGCGACGGAGATCAAGCGGATGGAGCCGCTGTTCGCCAGCCAGGCGGAATACGACGAATTTCTGGCCCGCCACAGCGTCCATTGCGTAAAGAAGGCGCCTCTGGCGGAATATAAGGGCGACTGCTATCTGGGCATCGACGCCGGCTCCACCACCACGAAGGCGGCGCTGGTAGGCCGGGACGGCTCGCTGCTCTACGATTTTTACAGCAACAATAACGGAAGCCCCCTGGCGACGGCCATCCGCGCCATGCGGGAGATCAAGGCCCTGCTGCCGGAGGGCGCGCGGATCGCCTATTCCTGTTCCACCGGCTACGGGGAAGCGCTTTTGAAAGCGGCGTTTCTGCTGGATGAGGGCGAAGTGGAGACCA
Source organism: uncultured Lachnospiraceae bacterium (assembly GCA_947624815.1). Classification (GTDB taxonomy): domain Bacteria; phylum Bacillota; class Clostridia; order Lachnospirales; family Lachnospiraceae; genus UBA3402. The sequence continues at coordinate 16,177 of CANQME010000050.1, forward strand.
TTTCCCACTATTACGCGGCCAAATTCTTCGAGCCGGAGGTGGACTGCATCCTGGACATCGGCGGTCAGGACATGAAATGTATCCGGATCAAGGACAACAGCGTGGACAGCGTCCAGCTGAACGAAGCCTGCTCCTCCGGATGCGGATCGTTCATCGAGACCTTCGCCCGGTCCTTAAACTACAGCGTGGAGGATTTCGCGAAGGAAGCCCTTTTCGCGGAGAATCCCACGGACCTGGGCAGCCGCTGCACCGTTTTCATGAATTCCAACGTCAAGCAGGCCCAGAAGGAAGGCGCCAGCGTGGCCGATATCTCGGCCGGACTGGCTTATTCGGTCATCAAGAACGCATTATATAAGGTCATCAAGATCACAAGCCCGAAGGACCTGGGCAGCAACGTGGTGGTCCAGGGCGGTACCTTCTACAACGACGCGGTGCTTCGAAGCTTTGAAAGGATCTCCGGCTGCGATGCGGTCCGTCCGGATATCGCCGGCATCATGGGCGCCTTCGGCGCCGCGCTGATCGCCCGGGAGCGCCATGAGGGCAAAGAAACCACGATGATGCCGCTGGACAAGATCATCCGGCTGAAGTACCAGACCTCCATGGCCCGCTGCAAGGGCTGTACCAATCACTGCGTGCTGACGGTCAACCGCTTCGAGGGCGGCCGCCAGTTCATCAGCGGCAACCGTTGCGAGCGGGGACTTGGCAAAGAAAAGGTGCGCAAGGAGATCCCGAACCTGTTCGATTACAAATACCACCGGATCTTCGGCTATGAATCCCTGACGGCGGATCAGGCGCCGCGGGGAACCATCGGGATCCCGCGGGTGCTGAATTTCTACGAGAATTATCCGTTCTGGGCCACATTCTTTAAGGAACTGGGCTTTCGGGTCGTGCTGTCGCCCCAGTCCACCAGGAACATCTATGAGCTGGGCATCGAATCGATTCCCAGCGAATCGGAGTGCTATCCGGCGAAGATCGCCCACGGTCACGTGGCGTGGCTCGTCTCCCAGGGCGTGAAGACCATTTTCTACCCCTGTATTCCCTACGAGAGAGATGAACAGCCGGACGCGGGGAACCATTACAACTGCCCGATGGTCACCTCCTATGCGGAGAACATCAAGAACAATATGGAGGAGCTGGAGGAGAACCATATCCGTTTCCTGAATCCGTTCATGGCCTTCACCAATGAAGAGGTGCTTACGGCGCAGCTGGTGAAGGAATTTATGAAGGAATTCGGTCCGAAGGATGAAACGGCGGCTTCGCAGGACAGTATCCCGCCCATGAATGAGCAGGAGATCCGTTCCGCCGCCCATGCGGCCTGGATGGAGCTTGAGCTGTCCCGGCTCGACGTGCAGCGGAAGGGCGAGGAGACCGTGATGTGGCTGAAGGAGCACAACCGCCGGGGCATCGTCCTGGCCGGACGGCCCTACCACATCGACCCGGAGATCCACCACGGCATCCCGGACATGATCGCGTCCTACGGTCTGGCGGTTCTGACTGAGGACTCTGTCTCCCATCTGGGACAGGTGGAACGCCCGCTGATCGTCACCGACCAGTGGATGTACCATTCCCGTCTCTACGCGGCGGCCTCCTATGTGAAAAAATGTGATTTTCTGGATCTGATCCAGTTGAATTCCTTCGGCTGCGGCCTTGACGCTGTGACCACCGACCAGGTTCACGATATCCTGGCTTCCGCGGGGAAGATCTACACGGTCTTAAAGATCGACGAGGTGAACAATCTGGGGGCCGCCCGGATCCGTGTCCGCTCGCTGATCGCGGCGCTTCGTGTGCGGGATAAGAATCATTATAAACGGAAGGTGATTTCCTCTGCCTACAACCGGGTCCTGTTCACGAAAGAAATGAAGAAAAACTACACGATCCTGTGTCCCCAGATGTCGCCGATCCATTTCGATCTTCTGGAACCGGCGGTGCGCACCTTCGGCTACCATGTTGAGGTTCTGCAGAACCATAACCGGAACGCCGTCGACGTGGGACTTCAGTACGTGAATAACGACGCCTGCTATCCGTCGCTGATCGTCATCGGCCAGATCATGGACGCCCTGCTGTCGGGCAGATACGACCTGGATCACACGGCTGTCATCATGACACAGACCGGCGGCGGCTGCCGTGCGTCCAACTATATCGGCTTTATCCGCCGGGCTCTCAAGAAGGCGGGGATGTCCCAGATTCCGGTCATCTCCCTGAACGCCAACGGCATGGAGACGAATCCGGGCTTTACCTTTACGCCGGCAATCGTCATCAAGGCCATGCAGGCCCTGGTCTACGGCGACGTATTCATGCGCGTGCTCTACGGCACAAGGCCCTATGAGGCGGAACCTGGTTCTGCCAACGCCCTTCATGAGAAATGGAAGCAGCGCTGTATCGTCTCCCTGTCCAAGCGGTCTCCGTCCATGGTGGAGTTCGGCCGGAACATCCGCGGTATTATCCGCGACTTCGACCGTCTGCCCCGGCGGGACGTGAAAAAGCCGCGTGTGGGCGTCGTCGGCGAGATCCTGGTGAAATTCTCGCCCCTGGCCAACAACCATATCGTGGATCTGCTGGAAGCGGAGGGCGCGGAGGCGGTCATGCCGGACCTGATGGACTTTCTGCTGTACTGCTTCTATAACAGCAATTTCAAGGTGGAGAACCTGGGCGGCAAATCTTCTTCGGCCCGGCTCTGCAACCTGGCTATTGCCGTACTGGAATATCTGCGGAAGACCGCCCGGAAGGAGCTGGCGGCCAGCGAACATTTCGCGCCGCAGGCGAAGATCGACAAACTGGCTTATATGGCTAAGGACTTCGTGTCGCTGGGCAACCAGACCGGCGAGGGCTGGTTCCTCACCGGGGAGATGCTGGAGCTGATCGAGAACGGCGTCTGCAACATCGTATGTACCCAGCCTTTTGGCTGCCTGCCGAACCACATCGTGGGCAAGGGCGTTATCAAGGAGCTGCGGAAGGCGTATCCCCAGTCCAACATTATCGCCGTGGACTATGACCCCGGCGCCAGTGAAGTCAACCAGCTGAACCGGATCAAACTGATGCTGGCGACGGCGCAGAAGAACCTTGTTGGATAGGAGCTTATGGGGTGCGAGGGGAAATGTCGGGGGAGAGCGCGGGGGAAAGATGTGCGTGAGGTACGCGTGAGGTACGCGCGGCAGGCATGGACCGGGACGCAACCTGGGCGCTCATGACTCCGAAGGGAAGTCTTTCTAAATTCAAAAACGGCGGTTTGAGGGCAACGGCAAATTCGCGTGAACTCCTGATGAGTTCACGCTCAGATTGCCGCTCCGCCCATGACTTGTGGTCATGGGCTCCGACCCTCAAACCGTCGTTTTTTCATTAAGAAAGACTAACCCTTCTCCGTGAAATCGCGCCCAGGTTGCGTCCCGGTCCATGCCTGCCGCGCTGGTTTTGGTATTACACTTCCTTATTCTTCATGATCCTTACTGACACTACGATCGAGATCACGTACGCAGCCGCGCAGCATAGCAGCACCGCGCCGGCCAGCATACCCGGCCGCCCAAGTGCTGCCGCCAGCGCTGAACTGTTCAGATCGACGCGGGGAAGCAGAATCAGCGTGAGAAGATACCCCGTCACGGGAATAAACTGAACCATTTTCCCGTTCACCGCGCCGAACTTATAGTATGCAGGAAGCTGAAACACCACATAAAAGGTGTACAGGAAGAACCCAAGCACGGCGCTTACGGCGATCTCCCAGGCATGCACGGTCTCGCCCAGCGCTTTCAGCACCGCCGTGTGGGTGACAAGCGAGATACCGAGCGCCAGAAGTCCTGTCGTGCAGATCAAAAGGTATTTGCCAAAGACCAGGTGTCTTCTGGCGACCGGCAGGGCGCCATACAGTCTCTCCATGCCGTTCTTCTCCGAAATAGCGAAGGTGTAGGAAGCGGTGACCCCCAGCATGCACATTTCAAATGAGATCCCCGCCGAAAGCGAGCGGGCGACGCCTGTGTAAATAACCGGCATCAGAATGATAAAACAAAGCGTCTTCCAATACGGCCGCAGCAGAGAGTAATCGAGCCGTGCGGCTTTCAGTGTCTCGTTCATCGTATTCTTCCTTTCTCCCTATAAGGTTCCTGCGAGGTAAAGACTACGATCTCATCGATCGTGGCCGGTTCCACGGTCCAGCTGTCCACCGGCGACGGTTTCTTCAGCACACTGGTATAAGCGGGAAGCGCACTGTCTCCGTTGCCCTGGACGCTGCGATTTTTATCCGCTTTGACGCTCGCATGTTTAAGCCTCTCCAGCTCCTCCGTCCGCACCAGCGCCTCAAATCCCGTCGGGTGCGTCCGAAGACCGATCAGCCGCGCCTTGATCTCCTCCGTCAGATCCTCCGGCCCGCCCTTCACGATCCGGAAACTGTCCACGAATTCATCCTTCCCGCCGGTGAAAAACAGGCTGCCCCGGTTGATGTAGGTGATATAATCCGCCGCCCGTTCCAGATCGCCGGTGATATGGGTCGAAAACAGGACGCTGTGCTCCCCGTCCTCGATGTACCCGGACAGAATGGTCAGAAGCTCGTCGCGGGACACCGGATCCAGACCGCTGGTCGGTTCGTCCAGGATCAGCAGCTTCGCACTGTAGGAGAACGCGCAGGCCAGCATCAGCTTCATCTGCATTCCTCTGGAAAGATCCTTCACCTTCTTCGTCGGATCAATATGGAACTGCTCCAGCAGCCGGTGAAACCGATTCGTATCCCAGTTTTCATAGAAACCCGACACCGCCGTCTCCGTCTGCGCGGCGGTCCACGCCTCGCAGAAATAATTTGAATCGAAGACGACCGCCAGTTCCGCCTTCGCCGCCTTTTCCTCGGCAATATTGTCCATCCCCAGGATCCTGACTTCCCCGCCGTCGCGCTTAAGCATATTTAAGATCAGCTTGATCGTTGTCGTCTTTCCGGAGCCGTTAGGTCCGATCAGCCCCATGATATAGCCCTTCGGCAGCGTAAAACTGATATCCTTAAGCTGAAAGCCCGGAAATGATCTCGACAGTTTCCTTACCTCCAACACATTATCCATTCTCGTTCTCCTCCCATAAAATGTCCAGAAGCCGGTGCAGTTCCTGCGCCGGCAGCTCTGCCATCCGCGCCGCCCGGACCGCTTCGGTAAGCCCCTCCTCCGCCTTGCAGATCAGCCGCTCCCGGATCAGCTCAGAGCCGCGCCCCATCACGAAGCACCCGCGCCCCTGGATATTCCGGACGAACCCCTCCTGCTCCAGTTCGGTATACGCCCTTGTCACGGTCAGGACGCTGATCTTAAGATCCCTGGCCAGCGTCCGAAGCGACGGAAGCGGCTCATCCTCCTGAAGCTCTCCCGACAGGATCGCCGACTTCACCTGCTGCTTGATCTGCTCGTAGATCGGAACGCCGGATACATTGGAAATGATCAGTTTCACATTTGTACCTCCGCTGTTTTAGCTGTTATTCTGATATGTATAACAGTATAGCACTTATGATATCGTATGTCAATCTATTTCACAAAAGAAAAAATTCCAATCACTCCCGGCACGCGTCAAACGCCGGCCTCATGTAATTACAAGCCTCCCGCGACAGCCCGTTGGCCGCGGCCGCCTTCTCCCACTGTCCCCCAACAGTCCGGCATATCTTCTCGGCTATCATCTCCGCGTCCCTTCTGCTGACCCCATAATGTGGGGCGGCGCTGACCGCGGCTGGAATCGAAATCTCATTGCTGGTCTCGTCCACCATAAGGGACAGCGTATCTCCATACGGCACCGGATTGATATCATAAAGTGGCGCAAGCCGCCATCCCTCTTTCGTCAGCAGGAAACCGTGGTTCCGCAAATGGTCGTCAGTATTGGATATCGCCATGTTGAACACGATCCGTTTCCACAGCTCAGCCAGATCCTCTTTCGGCCGTGAGCCGTAGGATTTCAAAAAGGACGCGATGTCCAGATAACCTGCTCCATCGGAGGCCGACGTTCCATCCGTCTTCCCCAGCATAGTCATCGCCGACGCAAAATGGATCCGCCTCGCTCCTTCCCGGTCGAACCGCCGGACAAGAAATGTACTTCCATGCCTGGAAAATTTCTCCAGCTTCGCTTCCGATACATGAAGCCCACAGAGCCCCGCCAGATCATACGCCGTTTTCTCCCAGGCTCCTACATCGTAGTCATCTTTACGCGATGGAAACTTGGCGATCCACAGACTGCCCTCCGGACTTCTTACGGTCGCCTTCGGCCTCGCCCCGCCAAGGGAAGATCCTGGCCGAATCAGCTGGTTCAGCCATTTCTCCTGCATCGTGGTTTCTTCATTTTCAAAATTCCGGGCCGCTTCCTCCAGCGCGCGGAGCGTGACCCACGGCGGAACCGCCATTTCCTGATCGTCCGAAACGAATGCCCCGGCCGGATCAAGCCGGAAACGGAGCGCTCCCATTCTGGTTTCATCATACACGCCCAGAAGATAATCGCTGTCATTCAGCTTCCGCGGCTTTCTTCCCTCGCGGTCCGCCGCAAAACGCTCCCGCCGATCCATCAGCGTCCTGCCCCAGCGGTCCGGAGACGCGTCGGCAAACAGGCCGAACATATCCTTCCCGGACGGATACTGTCTGCCGGGGAACGATCCGAGATCAGGATCTACATAAAACTTCATTCCGGTCTGCTTAAGCCACCCTCTATCAAATTCAAAGGAAATGCATTCGCGACCTCTCAGTACATCCGAATAGAGAACGCCCATAAGCTCCGGCGCCCCGGAACTGAATTCCTCATATACATAGACCTGCGGCATATCATTTCTCCTTCCTCGCCCGCTTCCGAACTGACAGTTTCAAATCCTGCATGGTTCTTCCCATAACATCGTCCTTCGCCACAAGCAGAAGATCCTTATCCATATTGTTAAGAGCATGCAGAACCGCCGCATAGATCCCGATAGCGACGGACGGGTCGCCTTTCTCTACCTTCCAGAGAGTTGCCCTGCTGATATCCGCCCGTTCCGCCACCAGTTCCACGGACAGGTTCCGGCGCAGCCGGGCAAGCCGGATCTGCTCTCCCATCCTGCTTAGTATCTCCGCCGTGCCGGGTAATATGAGCACCGCTTTTCTTCCCATGTTGATCACCGCCTTATGTTTTTAATTATAGATAATATATGATATAATGTCAATATTTATGTTCAGTACAGCATGCTCCCCGACCTCATCTCGCGCATACTGTCAGGATAAAATATGCGGGAGCATATTCATTTCACAGAATAATACTCCCGCTCAGGTACATATTCTATCAATCATACTCCCAACATCCTAAATGCGCCGTTCTGTCATCCGCCAAGAAAATCTCTCCTCCCCATCTCCGGATCGTTTCAACCGACACGATCCATAACCGCAGGCGCGATCCGGCTCGTGGCCGGCGAATAGGCGTTGGACTCCAAACCGTCGTATTCCCCGCGGAGAGAACGGCGTGACCACGCTGGAAGCGGAAGAAATGGCGGAGCTTTCGGTCAATGGTTATGGGCTGATGGTTATTTCCACTGCCCCAGCATCTGCCGCATCCAGCCGCCCACGTCCATCTGATAGACCGGATCCAGATGCTCCGGAACAAGAACCTCCGCTGCCGGGCCGCAGACCACCTTGCGGCCGCGGTCCATCAGCAGAACCTTTGTGCCGTACGCCTTCGCCAGCGACAGGTCATGCACCACGGAAATGACCGCCCGCCCCGGTGTCTGAAGCCATTTTCCGATCAGCTCGAACACCTGCTTCTGGTACACCAGATCCAGATGGTTCGTCGGTTCATCCAGAAGGAGCAGCTTCGGATCCTGGGCAAATACCTGGGCGAGGAACGTCCTCTGCAACTCGCCGCCGGAAAGCGTGAGGATCGACTGTTTCCGCTGGGAGATCATGCCGGTAAGCGCAAGCGCGTTCTCCACCGCCTGCTCATCCTCATCGCTGCGGCTGGCAAGGAAAGCCGAGTAGGCGTAGCGTCCCAGCGCGACTACCTCTTCCACCGAAAACGCGTATTCCGCGAAATGGTTCTGCATCAGCACGCCGACGCAGCGGGCCCGTTCGGCGGCCTTTTTCTTCTTCATGTCCTCGCCTTCGAACAGCACCTGGCCCGTGTAGACCGTTCCCTGTGTGATCGCGTTCAGCGTCGTGGATTTGCCGGCGCCGTTTGGTCCGACGATCATCAGCCACTGGCCTTCCTCCGCCGTAAAACTCAGATGATCCACGATCGTCAGATCGCCGTATCGCACCGTCAGATCATTGACCTGAAGCATATGGCCGCCTCCCTTCTGTGAATCAGTTCCTTTCCTTACCGCCGTCTCGACCGGTAGAAGATCACCACAAACACCACCGCTCCCACCAGACTGGTAACGACGCCGATCGGCAGCTCGATCGGATTTAACAGTGTCCGGGCGGCCAGATCCGCCAGCATCAGAAACACCGCGCCGCCGAACATCGACGCCGGCAAAAGCCGCCGATGGTTCGGCCCCACCAGCATCCGCACCATATGGGGCGTCACAAGTCCCACGAACCCGATGCTGCCGCCGGTGGACACGCAGACGCCGATCAAACCCGACACCGTGATCAGGATGATCAGCTTCACGCGCCGCACATCCACGCCGATGTGGCGGGCATTGTCCTCGCCGATAGCGAACGCGTTCAGCTCCTGCGCGCGCCGCAGGATCATGCCGCCGCAGACCGCCAGCGCGGCGCCAAGCACCAGCGCGTTCTGGTAGCCGGCGCCCTGCAGGCTTCCCATGGTCCAGAATGTGATATGCTGGATCCGGTCTGCCGCGAACGTCACGATGATGTTCATCAGGCTGGACACGAACATGGAAAATATGACGCCGATCAAAATGATCGTGTTGGTAGCCAGCGAATAATCCAGCCGGTACGCCAGCGTCAGGATCAGCACCAGCGACAGAAACGCGA
>CANQME010000051.1 GCA_947624815.1 uncultured Lachnospiraceae bacterium
AATATCCAAATCACAAGTATCTTGCGAAGTCGGAAAAGAAGCTCGCTAAAGCCCAGCGGCAGCTCTCCCGAAAAACAAAGGGGAGTAAGAACAGTGACAAGGCGAGAATCAAGGTAGCAAGGCTGCATGAGCGGATAGTAAATCAACGGCAGGATATGCTCCACAAACTGTCAACGAAACTCATTAGAGAAAATGATGTAATCTGCATCGAAGATTTGGCTCCAAAGAATATGGTCAAAAATCATCGACTTGCGAAGTCCATAGCAGATGCATCATGGGGCGAGTTTCGGCGACAGTTGGAGTACAAGGCGGCTTGGTACGGGAAACAGGTAGTTGCAATAGACCGCTTCTTTCCATCCAGCCAACTGTGTTCCGCGTGTGGGGCACAATGGTCGGGTACAAAAGACCTTGCCGTGCGGGAGTGGACATGCCCGGAGTGTGGAGTACATCACAATCGAGACGTGAACGCCGCAAAGAACATACTGAAAGAAGGGCTGCGGCTTTTGGCGTAGCATAAAACGCACGGTAGGGCGGGGCACGCCCGAACCAAACGCTTGTGGAGACTATGTAAGACCCGCGTCAGCGGGCGACGGTCGTTGAAGCAAGAATCCCCCGGCTTTAGCCGGGGGAGTGTCAACATGAGGTGAGGCGTTCTTTTTATGCAATAAATCCGACCGGGACACGCATTCCCGGCCGCTAACCTCAAACAGAATGGAGGTGGTTGCCATTGTATGGGTTTGAAGGGTGGCTCCTAAAAATTAATGGATTTGACATGACACCGTATATCCATGCCGGGAGTTACAAGGCCACGCCAGATCAGCAGACAGATATTGACGACTATACGGACAACGAGGGCATATTTCACAGAAATGTACTTCCGGCAAAGGCAACAAAAATTGAGTTTGACATCAAGCCGGTACGCTTGGCTGACAAGATCAAAATCCAGGCGGCATTTCCGACCAGAAGTGAGGTGTCCGTGGAATACTGGAATGATGAGGCGAACCAGTACATGACGGGGAGAATGTACATCCCAGATATCACGTTCGAGCCGTACATGGTATACCGAAAACTCAAGGATGTATTATACAATCCGATCCGTGTGGCGGTCATTGAGTACGGGGAGGTGCGGTAATGTTAGAGATCCCGGAAGAAATCAAGGAGCTATACAGGAAAGACAATATTTCAGTTGATACAAAAGTAAAACTAAAACTCAGATTCTACGGAGACGATGTAGATACCCTATACCCATATGAAACTCTGTGGCCGGCAGAAGACTTATTCCCTGAGGAACATGAGGGTGAGCCTTGGCTGACGATTGAGAATGACCAAATCGTAACAGAAACGTTTAATCTTACAGAAAGCCTATCATCATCAGATGAAATGGAATATGGCTCCTGCGAAACTGCAAAGTTCGAAATTACTGTGGCCGATATAATCGAGGAATTGACTGGGAAAGAATTCATGGCATCGATTACAATCGGAGATTATGAAATGGCATTTGGAGTCTATACCGTAGAATCCTTTGTCAGACAGGCAGATCGTAGGAAACGAAAGATTACGGCATACGACAACATGAGAAAATTTGACACGGATGTGGCCGTTTGGTATAACGAATTGGTTTTTCCGATGACCATTAAGCAATTCCGCGATTCCTTGTGTGCGTATGTGGGAGTGCTGCAGAGCCAGCAGACATTGGTTTTTGATGATTTGGAGATTAGCAAAACCATCGAGCCGGAACAGATTTCGGGAAGAGATGTATTGCAAGCCATCTGCCAGATTAACGGATGCTTTGGTCACGTAGATAAGACCGGGAAACTGGTATATGTCATGCTCCAACAGACTGGTCTTTATCCTGCTGAGGACTTATGGCCAGAAGAAACCTTATATCCTTCTGAATTTGGTAGTGATGGACAGCCAGTGGAATTTGTAGATTACTATAAGGATCTACAGTATGAGGACTACCTTGTCGATGGAATCTCTGGCTTAACTATACGTCAGGAGGAAGGCGATATAGGTGCCAATGTTGGCACAGGAGATAACCCATATATTATAGAAGGCAATTTTCTTGTATACGGGAAATCCGCAGTGGAACTATTGAACATAGCGCAATCATTGTTGCCATACATTTCAGGACGAATTTATAAACCTGCCACACTTGAATGTTACGGTATGCCGTGGCTTGAAGTTGGGGATGCAATTAGGGTGCGTACCAGAGACGATATGGTAGAGACATTCGTCATGAATCGAATCATGAAAGGAACTCAAGCCCTAATGGATACCATCGAGGCAACAGGTTCCAAGGCGCGCGAGGAAGTATTTGGCATCAACAAGAAAATTATCCAACTTGAGGGTAAGTCAGCGGTTCTCACGGCCAATGTAGAAGAGGTTTCGGCCCGCGTGACTGATTTGAAAGAGGAAACTGAGGCACAGTTTAAAATTACGGCAGAACAGATTTCTGCTGAAGTTAAAGCACGAGAAGACGGAGATACAGTATTATCTGGAAGGATAGATGTGACAGATAGTAATATTACTGCCGAGGTGACACGGGCTAAGGGAGAAGAAGAGAAACTATCTGGCCGTATTAATGTAACATCTGAACAGATTACCGCAGAGGTTACGAGGGCGACCAAAGCGGAAGGAGAGTTGTCTGGTCGGATCACGGTTAATGCGGACAACATTACAGCTGAAGTGACTCGCGCAAAAGGAGCAGAGGGGACGCTTTCTGGGCGCATCGATGTAACAGCTGGCCAAATCACAGCGGAAGTTACAAGAGCGACCAAAGCGGAAGGAGAGTTGTCTGGTCGGATCACGGTTAATGCGGACAACATAAGTTTGAAGGTTAGCAAGGGTTCCGTATCATCCGAGATTTCAGCTGAGACCGGGCAGGTGACGATCAGAAGTAACCGCCTTGTGGTAGATAGTACGAACTTCAAGTTAGATTCACTTGGAAACGCCACATTTTCGGGTAATGTAACCGGTGCAACCGTAACTGGTACATCTATAAGCGGCGGAACCATCACTGGAACGAATATCTATGGCGGCGATGATATTCCGTTCAGCGCAACACGCGGTCGTGTCCGGATTGGTGATTTTTACGTTGATGATGACTATGGCCGGCACATATTCCAAAGTTACGATGAAGTAACGGGAATGTCGACTGGAGATGTGTCAAGAGGGCAGTTGCTTTTGTGGGCAGGATATGGGATGTCAAGTCGAGGAGATGCTTATTTCCTCGTGAATAACGGTGGGCAGACGCATGTATACGGGTCTCTGTGGCTAAATGGGAGGAATATTCTGGATTACATTGAATCATCATGTACCGATGATTGCGATTGTGATACTGGATATGAAGATCCATGCGACATATGTTCTGTGGTGACGTATAGCGGCCCGATGTGTTAGGAGGTCTACGTGAAGCAGATTATCAAATATGGTGGCGAGGTTTATAAGCTTCTGGGGTATCAGGGATGTTTCCCGGATAAAACCTATAAACCTAGCCACTTTTGTATTGCAGAAAAGGTTACTGATGGATACTTAATCTATCACACCATGACCCGAGAAATGCTCCTGATGACCGATGAGGAATACCAACATCTTTATCTGGAGAATTGGTTTGGTGACTGCCACAATTTCCGGTACCTGGTGCGGCATTGGTATCTGGTCGAGGATAGCGCGGACGAGACTGCCATGTGCGAAACAGTGAAACACATACTGAGGAATGCCGACAGGGGAAATGGGCTTGACAAAATCAGCCATTACACCATCTTGACTACAACGAATTGCAATGCGCGGTGCCCATATTGCTACGAGTATGGCAGGCGCAAGCGGAGCATGACCGCAAAGGTTGCAATGGATGTGGCTGATTACATCTCCCGGACGGCCATGCCCAGTATTTCACTCTCGTGGTTTGGCGGTGAGCCGTTGGTCAATCACGAGGTAATTACGATAATATGCCAGAGACTGGCGATGAAGAAAATACCGTTCACAAGTACGATGGTTTCCAATGGTTATTTGTTTGACCAAGTAGACATGAATACGATGCTTAATGTCTGGAAACTAAAGACTGTGCAGATCACGCTCGATGGCACAGAGGAGATGTACAATGCGACGAAGGATTACGTCTACCCAGATGCGAATGGGTATCAGCGGGTAATGGAAAACATAGGGAGGCTCCTTGCGGCCGGAATAAATGCGAGTATCCGTTTGAACCTGTCAAAAGACAATGTGGATGAGATGAAGACGCTTGTTGACGTTATAGATGGGCGATTTGGCGGGAAGGGTTGGAAATTCGGAATCTATCCGCACCCATTGTTTGAGGGATATGGCGATCCGCCATTGGAATTTACAGACGAAGAAAGGGATTACGTGTATGAACGCTATATCCAGTTGCAGGATTATCTTTTGGAGAAGGGTTTAACAAAACAGTATAATCTGACAAGGACTAAATACACAAATTGCATGGCGGATAACCATAAAAGTGTGGTTATCATGCCGGAAGGCAAAATGAGTATTTGTGAGCACCATACGGATGATGAGTTTATTGGGAGCATTTACGACAAGATTGACATGGATGTGGTTAATTCCTGGCTGGAGCGGAGACGGATTTCGGACTGCAAGGACTGCGTTCTCCTGCCACAATGCAACAAACTCAAGAAATGCATTGCAGAGAAATGCACGGAGCATACAAGGAAATACGCGGAACACCTGATACGTCGGGCGATGTGTTATGAATATGAAAGGAGCGTGGTGCGGCAGTGAAAGTGCTTACATATGAATACGAAAAGATGTTGCGTGCAGGTCAGATATTAAATGACCTGCATATTTTTGGCGTAAATCAGGCAAGGCTAGTGGCCGAATTGGGGAACATTCTGGATTCCGGCACGCCTGGCGAGATTGTTGATAAGAAGGAGGATGTGAGCGAAGATGCCGTGGAACAGTAAAAAGTATACCAGAATCAACTGGAAGAACCGGCCATCGACGGCAACGGCTCTGGGTGCCACGAACCTTAACAAGATGGATCAGATGCTGAACGACGTCGATAACCAACTGGTTGAATTTGATACGTCGAAGCTGAATGTATCGGTGGCCAATGGGTTAATCAAGACGCTGACCATTGATCCCAAGACGGGCAAAATCAGGGCCACTGAGTTGGGCGGAACCAATCATGATTGGGATTTGAATCTGGAAAAGATTCCTGTGAAGTTTGAACTATCTTCTGCCGGAATTCTGACGATGACAACAGATGACCAGACGAAATTCACGGTCAATATAGCCGATTTGATTAAGGCATACAATTTCACGGATTCTGCCACGATTGATTTTACGAAATCCGGACAAGGGCCGTGGGATGTAACGGCCATTGTGAAGGACGGCAGTATTAAGGCCAATCATCTTGATCCGGATTACCGGGCCAACATCCAGTCTTATATGAATACAGCGCAGACAGCGGCCAGTGATTCCCTGCAGTATTCAAAGGATTCCAAGCGGTGGGCCGTAGGAGATGCTTCCTACCCCGGGAGTGACACGGACAGTAGTAAATTCTATTGCGAGCAGGCTCATGCGGAATTCGAAGCTGCACAGAAAGAGGCAGAACTCACCGAATCCTACGCTAAGTTAGTTGCTCCCGGATTCCTCCTTGATCTGGACACCATGATTCTATATATGAAAAACGGGAAGGGGATGGATTTTGTCGTAACTGAGGATTTGGAGTTTTGTTGGAAGATAACAGCATAGCGGAAAGGAAGGTGATGGAGATGGCCGTACCGGAAGGGTATAGCAAATTGGCAATTGTAGGAATTGCTTGGAAGCGCGAGTATTCCGGTGGAATTACCTATCATGACAGGAATGCCGTGTATTACAACGGGTGTTCCTATGTGGCGCTCAAGGATAATCCGACAGGCCCGCCATCTGATGACGGCGTGAATTGGTCATTAATGGCAAAGGGGCTTGACGCTGATCCGTTTGAGCAAGATGGTGAAATCGATGAGGAAAGCGAGTAAAGGTCTCGCGGAAAGGAGAGAATATTATGGGAATTCCGAAACTCTGGGGAAGGAAGCCAGGGGGGTGGAGCGTGGCTTTGTCTACTCCCACGTCCTGACAACTTATTACAACTGGAAGAATAAGACACTGCTGAAAGATAAACTGGATGACATGGACAGACTGATAGCGGAACATGGCGAGGCGATTGCGCAAAAACTAGTGACAAATGAGAAGTTTGCGGAGACATTGGCAGGATACGTGACAAAGGCAATGATGACAGGGCAGGATGCGAATGATGCGAACAAGGTTCCCAATAGCGCATTTATCCATACTCTGGCGCAACAGATCACGGCGAATCAAACGGCGATTACTGCGCTAAATGCCGATGCTCCAAATTTTGCTAGAAAAGATGAAAATTTGGTCCGTTCTGGGTATTCAGTATCGAATGAAAAAGCGTCTATACAATGCAAGATACAAGAAGAGATGCTTTCTGGTACTGATTTTTTCCCATATTTAAGTATACCAACAAAAGACGGTTATTGGGTTTTAGGAGTATATCCGATTGAGAATAAATTGGTATTCGTATATGCCACTAAAACAGGTACTCGTCTAACCGTAAGTCTTTTACCATCAAACCAAGGGAACAAAAATTTTCAAACCATTGATGTATAATTATTCACATAATTAAACACTACTTGTCGTAAATTTAAGCCACGGTCTCCATCCGTCATTATGTGTTTTAGCTTGATAATATATAATATCAGGTGCTCCATCAATTCTTTTATACAACCGGAATCCATAACTTTTATCGGGTCTCAGTAAAGTAAAAAGAAACCCCGTCTGGTCTTCTTTTTTGGGTAATTTATTGATAGATTCGCTTCCCCAGGCTATAATAACGATGCCATTTTCAAGCGTATCAACGTCACCAACGAACCCTTTTAAGGACACCGGAAACCAGTCGGCATTTAGCGCAGTCACGAATGAGAGGAAACAAAACGACTTACTTTATTATCCTGGAGGGCTTGCCCCTTCTTTTTTATTGGAAAGGAAGTGATGAATCATGATGCCAATTCTATGGGGCAGAGACTATACTGGAAAACGAGGGTTTTCAAAAGCGCATGTTAAGAGTGTGTTTTACAATTACGCCCAGAAGAAGATGCTCAATGAAAAGTTGGACGACATGGACAAACTAATCGAGGAAAAGATTGCCAAGGCCATGATGTCCAGCGTACAAACCAATGATGCGAATAAGGTACCAACCTCTGCGCTGGAATATGCCACATGGCAGGAAGTCCTGAAGAATAAGGCGGTAGTCGACCTGTTCAAATCCGGATTCCAGTATAACCAGAACAATATCATTGCGGTACATAGCAATATCCCGCGCGGAAAAATCCTTAACTATGATACCGTTTTGACGAATCTGGGGAAAAGCGATTATTCGGACATCTATGTGGGAGATATTATCGAAAGAACCACACCGGCTATATCAGCCACAACATGGAACAGCTCAGCGACAAGGCAATACGTAATTATCGGGATAAAGTGCCTTGATAATTATGGCGATACTACGCCACTGAAAGGCAAGAATTATCTGGTCTTGATTCCACTTGACGGACTCGGCGATGCGAAAATGAACACAGGAAACGTTACCACTGGCGGTTACAAAAGTAGCGAAATGAATGCCACGGTAATTCCAGCAGTTGTGACGGCTCTGGAAAATGCATTTGGTGCGGCGCATGTGTTGAAGACTCGAGAGTATATTACGAACGCAGTTGGAACTGATTTAGCTTCTGCCGCTGGGGCTGGATGGAAAGGGTCTGCGACAGCGGGAGAATGGAGCGACCAAAAGGCAATATTGATGACTGAACTGGAAGCGCATGGCGGGTCGTTCTTTTCCTCAAGCGGTTATGACAATATTGGATACGACTTGCAGTTCCCCGGCATGAAGATTGACTGGGTAATGAATCGCCGTTTCAACCGTTGGCTTCGCTCCGTTGCGTCGGCGTCGTATTTCTGCGGTGTCTCCTCCTACGGGTATCCCACCGCCTACTACGCGTCCACCGCTTTACGCGTGGCCCCTCGCTTCGTAATCGGTTAATCCTCCAATCCACGCCCCTCGTGGGCGGGATTGGTATAAGGGAGAGATATTATGGTACCAAAACATGAACGTTCGTTAAGTCCGATGGAATTTCTTCACAACGCTCTTGTCCTGCGCCGGGAAGTAACGGAACTGTTGCTCCGGGATTTCGGGGTAAAGAGTAAAGTCCGGGAGCATCTGACCAACGCACAGATGGATATGGAATCGAGAGCGGCATTGGAAGATGTCAGAAACAGATATCAGATGGACGAGTCCGACTCGCAGAAGATTGATTCCATCATTCAGAATTCCAGGTATGACCAGAGGGTCTTGGACGAATTTCCGGATTGGCTCATTAACTATTATCGGACATCCATCCTGCATGTGATGGAATCGCTCTGCAATAACGTGTATTATGCCAATTCCATTTACATCTGCAAGAATCCGGAGATGGAGCACAGTCAGAGACGGTATTACCTGAACATGGCTGTCGCAAATTGCTACCAGCTGGCGAATTGGATGGATTACGCGCGGCAGACACTTCCGGTGGACGCCAATAAGTATCGGAAATATCTCGACCGGATTGACCGGGAAATTGCCCTGTTAAAGGGCGTCCGGGAAGCAGACAACAAAAGATTGAATCAGATTGCAAAAGGAAAAGGGAAGAATAAGAAACCGGATACCGGGGCGCGGCCGAAAGGCTGACACCCTTTTGATATCAGCGCACGCTATAGCCGTTTCAACCGTTGGCTTCGCTCCGTTGCGTCGGCGTCGAATTTCTGCAATGTCAACAACAACGGGAATCCCAACGCCAACAACGCGTCCAACGCTTTACGCGTGGCCCCTCGATTTCAAGCGCCTCCACTAATGGGCATGATGCCCCGGAGAGCGCATGGAAGGAGCGTGTGTCTAAGGGCCGTGATGCGGTCTGTTACGACAGTTACAGCTAGATACGCGGCTTTTGCTTTATTGATTGTGGGTATTATTATGAATCGTGTGGCAGACATGAACGTGCTTCTGAGCGCCTATGACCAGTGCAGGAGTGGAAAGGACTGGAAATATTCCGCTCAGAAATACGAGGCGGCGGCTTTGCTGGAAACCAACCGGCTTCTCGGGCAAATCGAGAGCGGAAGCTATAGGCCATCGAAATGCAGTGAATTCATCCTGCATGAGCGCGGACACGTGCGGGACGTCAAGGCGCCGATCTTCGTGGACAGAATTGCCGCAAAGGCCCACAATCAGGCAGTCTTGCTGCCGGAATTGCGGAAGAAGATTATTTACGATAATGGTTCATCCATGAAAAACCGTGGGAATGATTTTGCCAAGCGCAGGTTCGAGACGCATATCCGCAAACATTTTCGCCAGAGGGGCGATAACGGCGGGTACGTTCTATTCGCGGATTTTACCAAGTATTTTGACAACATTCCTCACAAGCTGCTAAAAGAGCAGTTCCATGAACTTACTGATTCTCCGGAAGAAAATGCGCTTACAGATGTCTTTATCGACAGCTATCGGGTGGATGTTTCCTATATGACGAATGAAGAATTTGCCGATTCCATGAACGTCCCGTACAATTCTCTGGAACATGTCGGATATTCCGGAACCGGAGATAAGATGCTTGAGAAATCCGTGAACATCGGGACGGAAACGTCCCAATCCGCAGGCGTTTACCTGCCGCACAGAATTGATAATTATTTCAAGATTGTACGCGGTGAGAAGTATTACGCCAGATATTCGGACGATCTGTATATTATCAACGACGACAAGGAACTGCTTGAACAGTACCGGGACGATTTGCTCCAAATGGCGAAAGAACTTGACATTTTTATCAATCCAAAGAAGACCAGGATTGTTCCGCTCAACAAGCCGTTCGTCTGGCTGAAAACGGAATATATCCTGATGAAGTCCGGCAGGCTTATCCGTTTAATGCCGCATGAAGCTATTGCTCGGGAGCGTCGTAGAATCAAGAAATACGCCAAGTTGATTTCGGACGGAAGAATAACAAAGAAAGAGTCTGATAACTGGTATCGCAGCTGGCGTAGAAGTGCCATGCTGAATTATGATTGTTACAAGGCGATAGGGGACATGGACAAGCTTTATATATTACTGATCGGAAAATTTGAGAAACCGCTCGTAAGCAGAAGGAGAAGGCGAAGCGGAAAATCAGTAAGGCGACGACGGCGGATTGACAGGTTAAGGAGGGAGCGAAAGCATGACAAAACTGAAAATCATTGCGAGGCTATGGTCTCATGTGACGGATTTGAGGATGCTCCTCCGTGGGATAACACACAAAACTCTGGAGCAGATCGAGGCGGAAATTGATGAAACAGAGTATTACTGCCGTCCGTACGTGGACGTAGACGACGAAGAAGTATTATTCATGGATGAAGAGGCCGAATAGGTCTTTTTATTTTGCAAACCAATTTGATTGCCGGAAATCCGGCAGAAAGGAGAGTTGCCATGCAGACAACGGAAAAAGTAAGGTTTAAGGAAGGAGCCGTGTACGATCTCGCCATTGGCGGTGTGTACTTTGGCGAAGAGCGAGCAGAGTTCAAGTTCCTGCCGGGCGAAAAGACCTATGAGCAGATCGAGAACGATGTGACCGGATGTGCCAGAATTGAGGTTCTTGACACGTCCGGCGAAGTCATGGAGGCGCGTACCGGATACATCTATCTGGACACGCTGACCAAGAAGAAGGACTACATCATCGGTACGGAACAGGTCGAGGATGGACAGGATGACCACGGCGACACAATCTATGTAAACCGTGATGTGACTGGAACCGTCATGATCGCGACGCTGAAGAAGGCAGACGTTCGCAAACAAGTGGACGATCTGCTGGAAACTGTTGACATGCTTGTGTTGGAAAGTCTGGAGGTGTAAGACATGTATAACACGCTGAAACGGCTGTATCAGGCCGGAAAACTGGACGAGGCTGGACTGGAGAATGCAGTCGCCAAGGGTTGGATCACCGAGGAGCAGAAGCAGGAGATCATGGCCGGTAAATGATGTGGCCAGAAAATGGAGGTGCGGAGATGACCGAGGAAGATATCGCGGTGAAACTGAACAGTCACGACCACGAGATAAAATCACTTAAGCACCGCATGGACGAGCAGGAGGAACGTGGCAAGTCATTCCAGGATTTGGTTCTCTCCGTGCAGAAGTTGGCAATGAACATGGAGGCAATGCTGAAGGAACAGAGCGCGCAGGGAGAAAGATTGAGCGCACTTGAGAAAGAGCCTGCGGAGAGGTGGAACAATATGACGCGGACAATATTCACAACCATTACATCCACCATCGCCGGTGCTTTGGCCACGGGGCTTGTCATTTTGATTGCTCAGTACATACACTAACGTATCCGGGAAGGAGCGAGGACTATGAGGGACAAAATTGCAAAGCTAATTGATGTTAAATCGATCATGACTCTGGTACTGACCGGCGGATTCGTCGGGCTGACCATTGCCGGGAAGATCTCCGGAGATCAGTTTTTGACCATCTATACGGTCATTGTGGGTTTTTATTTCGGCACTCAGATGCAGAAAAAGGCAGACAAGACAGAGTAGAGAGGCGGTGATCCGGCTATCTCCCGTCCGCAGGGCAGAGCGGAATGATTCTGTTAATGGGGCAGGCTTCGGCTTGCCCTTTTTGTTTTGGAGGCGAATGCCATGGGAACGTTACAAGGAATGATTGACCGCGCATATGCGGAACAGGGATATACTGAGAAGGCTTCAAATTCCAACCTTGACTCTAAGAGCACTAATAAGGGTGATAATAACTACACAAAATACTCCAGAGATGTGAATAATGCCGGACTCATGGGATGCCAGGGACAGCCGTGGTGTATTACTTATCAGTTCTGGTTAGAAATGCAGGAATTTGGAGTAGAGACGGCACTTGAGCATTGGAACATGAACAAAAAGACTTATGTAGGCTACAACTGTTTTTCTACATATAATGTTTTCAATGCTGCTGGCAAGACAGGAAAGGAGCCAAGGCTTGGAGCCATAGCCATCTTTACGTTCTCCCATGCGGGACGCGTGGTAAAAATATACGAGAAGAATGGCAAGAAGTATTGGGACTGCGCAGAAGGTAATACATCCTCTAACTTGTCTGACAGGAATGGCGGACAGGTCGTTATCAAGAAGAGGGAATGGAACGACCCAACAGTAAAAGGATTTTGTTACATAGACTATGAACCAGAAATGCAAATACAGCCGGATCCGCAGAAAGAAGGATGGAAGCTGGCCTCTGACGGGCAGCGTTGGTGGTATCAGAATGCGGATGGTAGTTATCCTGCGAATGGCTGGGCATGGCTGCGCGAGGCGACAGGCGGAACGGAGGGTTGGTATTTGTTTGACCGCGACGGGTATATGCTGACTGGGGCGCAGGTTGCGCCGGACGGCAAACTGTATTACCTCTGCGACGCACCTGGAATCGACGAAGGTAAATGCATGGTGACGGATGATCATGGAGCACTCAAAATCGCGGATTGGGACAAGGCAAACAATAGGTATGTGATATGATGGATGAGGCCCGGGAGTTCTTCTTTCGGGCCTTTTTCATGTTGCATTTCATGTTGCATAGGTGTATTATTCACCATAATTTTACTGGTTTTATTAGAATAATTACAGTATTTCAGACAAGAGAAAATGGCTTAAAACCGTCATATTCTCAAAAAGTACGATTTCAAGCCATTTTACAAAAGGAGCATTTTACGGGTTCAAGTCCCGCAGCCGGCACTCCTTGGCAGGGGCACCGCGGATCTCCGTGAATTGGGGACCGCGGTCTTTTTTTGGTCTTGTATTGGTATATATTGGGCTGTTTCGAGGAGGGACGGGTGGTGCACATAGTTGCGGGAGGTACGCACAAGAGCATCGTCCGCATGGGGTTCCGGATTACGAACGGAAGAAAATCTAAGTTCACAGCAATTTGCTAAAAACGTCGTAAAAACGGGGCCCCCAGGTGGGCGCATCCGAATGCTTGATAACCTGGCGACCCCGTTTTTCCTCGAACGCAAATCCCTGTTCACTAAGATTTTCTAACCATTCGTAAAAGTCACCCCATGCGGACGATGCTCTTGTGCTGTTTTGCCGCATGAGCAAAAACCAGCACAGGAACCGTATTCATAGGAGGCGTCTTTTGAGCAAAAACCAACGCAGGAACCGTATTCACAGGAGATGTCTTCTAAGCAAAAAAACAACTCAGGAGTCATACTCATCAAAGGCGAGTTCCAAGCGAAAACCAGCGCAGGGATCATGCTTCCTATGAGGTGAATTTTGCGAGCGCATGAAAATCCTTGGTGAACAGTAATTTGCGTTGGTGCGAAAAATGGACGTGTCTGAGCGAAGCGAGTTGTCCATTTTTCGTACCGTCCTTAGCAAATTGCTGTGAACCTAGGATTTTCCCGCGAGCAAATCCTGAACCTCAGAGGAAGCATGATCCCTGCGCGTATCCCTCGCACATGTCCATCCTGCGAAAGCCCCCTCTCATCTTATCACTCTCTTCCCCCACGAAGCATTACCCCCCGATTCAAGCTGATATAAACGCTAATTCTGCGGCGCACCCGTCCATGATCCGACGAACGAATATAGCGTTCATACAAGCCCCGTCTCAGACGCAGAGAGATCTGCGCCCAGCCCGGATCCGATTCTACATCCACATCCATATCCACATCCGCATCTCCCTCCATGACGTCCATCCCACCTTCGCCGCGCCCGCGGAACCGGAACCGGTAGTAGACTAGACAAAGCCTGGCCATGTCATCCGCCTCAGACGGATCCTTCAGAAGCGCCGCATACTCAAGCAGAGGCAGGTTGGAGCCGCAGCCCGGTTCAAGGCGTTTGATCAGCCAGAGAAGATCGGCAAGCTCCGCTTCCAGTCTGGCGGGAGCATCCATCCGGTGATACCGGTACTGCCTGACGATAGGAAGGACAACCAGGAGAAGCAGCAGATAGACGGCCGGTATGCAGATGCCGAAGAAGAGCCAGGCAGCCAGATGGCTGGGGCGTTCCTCGGATTCGGAGGTCTCGGCGATCGCAGGCGGTTCGGGCAGGGAACCGTTGGAAGGAGAAGCGGCGCCTATGGTCCGGTCCGCGTTACCTGCCGTGGCAGCACCGGTATCCGAAGCGTCCTCTGTAACCAGCAGATTCCATCCGTAGTCATCGGACGCCGCGACAGAGGCGGTCGGCTCGAATCTTACCCATCCGAACCCTTCGATATAGGCTTCCGGCCAGGTATGTGCGAAACGTCCGGGGATATCGAACCCATTTTCAGAAGGAATACTGTAGTCGTAACGGTAGCCCTCCACGAGCCGGGCGGGAATACCGATCTCCCTGAGCATCATGACCATTGCCGAAGCATAGTGGATGCAGTAGCCCCTCTGGACCTCGAACAGAAAGGCGTCGATGAAATTGACGTATCCCCTGTAATCCACTTCCTTTGTATAGGGATACTGACGAAGATACTGCTCGATGGCCCTGCATTTATCATAGGGATCCGCGCAGCTTTTCGTAATTTCCTCGGCCAGCTGCCGGACGCGCAGGGGCGTATCTCCGGTATCGAGCCATGGGGTAAGATCCGGCCGGAAGATATCCTCGGCATATGCCTCATAGTCCTTTCGGGAGATCAGGGAGGGCAGACGCAGGTGAAAAAGCCGGGAGGAAGCGTCTTCCAGCTGCTCGTAGGAGGGAACGGTTCCGGACTGGCCGGAAGCTCCGGCAACGTCTTTCTGTGCATTTCGAAGGATTTCCGTCAGATAGGGATTGGCGTAATCCAGATCCATAAAGGTGAGACGGTACCTCCGGCCCCGCGTCTGGCTCCGCCGGAACGAAAAGCTTCCGTCGTTGCCCGTCATGTCCCTGAGAAGGGAATCCTCGGCCAGAAGAAGCATGGACGGCCGGATCACGTCGGTGGTGCGAAGGTATTGGTACATGATTGTCGCGGATGCAGTCCCGGCAAAGCATGCGGCCTCTTCCGGCGTGGTTTGCTGCCGGTCGAGTGCGTTCAGAAACGTCAGGTACCAGCCGATGAAGGGCGTGCCGTCCGCAGGACTTTCGAGCCAGCTGCCGTCCTTATAGTCCGCATATTCCTCTCCGGCCAGGTACAGCACGCGGCGGGTGCTTTGCTCGGACACGGACAGTTCGATCCGGTTGTCGTCGGAGAATGTTCCGCCGAAGAGGTTCGGATCCCCGTAGCCGGCGTTCCACCGGTCGGAAACCGTGGAGGAAGAAAAGCGGTATTCCATATCCACGATCACATTCTGCGCCAGCTCGTAGATGCGGTTTCCGATGCGAGTGACAAAGCTCCAGTCGAAGGGCTCATCGCCTGCCGGAAGCATCAGAATGGCGGCTTCCAGAAGGATCACGAACGGGATCAGACCGAGACCGTGGTCGCGGCGGGGATGAACCGGAGAGCCGGCCAGTTCCGTCAGGACGCAGAAGAGGCATGCGGCGATCCGAGGTATGGGGACTGCCGTACCGGACAGATGGCATACGATAAGGCAGGTGAGCATTCCTGCAACGACGGCCTGACGAGGGCGGTTTCGCTGTTGGATCAGGAAGACCACTCCGTAGGCGGCACATCCGGCGGCAATCTCCGAAACGGCCGGCCAGCTGCGGAAATAGAGGACGGCCAGGAAAGCAGCGGCTGGAATAAGGATCAGAGAGGTACGGGGCTGTCCGGCGCACACAGTGATCGTATGAAGGATCCCGCACAGCAGGCAGAAGAACAGACAGAGCATGGGATTCCACTGCGGAAACAGCGCCGCGGCGAGTCCAATGACCGCATACGCCATACAGAACGATGCCAGAAAGGTCAGGATGGCGGATATGAAGTTGTCGCGAATGTCGTTTCTGGTGGATTCCATACCGGTTCCTTTCTCCGCTATCCGTTGTAAACGGTCAGCGGATTCTCATCCATACAGGCTTCATTCAGAAGGAGGATCGGGCCGTCTCCTGCGCCGCCGTGAGTGGAGATCCATGCTTTCCAGTCCGGCGTGTTCTCACAGGAACCGGAGAGAAGGTCGGGGATCTGTTCATAGAATTCTTCAAAGTTCTCGTAGGAATCGACGATCATTTCCCGCATCTCATCCCTGGGATACCAGAAGACCACAGACTGATTCTGACGGCAGAAATAGTCGGCGATGGAAACGGTCAGCTCCAGGAACTGATCGCGGCGCCGGATATCGGACAGCGCGTCCGCGGACAGGGACGTTTCGGCTCCGGAGGCATCGGAGCGTTCTCTTTGATCCGCAGGCAGCAGCAGAATGCGGATCTGTTCCATCTGCCGCGGCTCCGGGCGGCGTACGAGCAGCGTCCCCGCGCGGGCGGAGTTCTTCCAGTGGATATGGCGCAGGCTGTCGCCCTTCTGGTATTCCCGGAGATCGGAACCGAGAATGGGTTCCCTGGAGGCGCTGTGAAGCTCCATGGCGGTTCGTACCTGCTCCAGATTCAGAAGGGCGTCCGCACGGTCGGTGATCTGCGGCCGCACGACTGCCCGCCAGGGCATGGGGATCCGGCCGGTGTAGGAAAGAAGACCGAAACAGTCGCGGATCACGAACTGCCTGGCGCCGGCTTCGTACGCGCCTGCGAAGAGGCAGACCATTTCCGGGGTGAATTCCAGGCGGGAGCCGGGGTCTAAGGACCAGATCCGGCTGTCGTCGAAGTTCAGGAAGGAGCAGAGTTCCTTTTCCATGACCAGACGAAGGCTTACGATGGGAAGAGGCCCCGTATTCTCCAGAACAATGGGAAATGAGAACCCTTCGCTCCGCGTGACCAGATGGGAGGCAGGGCCCTGATAAAAGCGCAGGGCTTTGCAGACGTAGAACAGGTAGGCGGCGGAACCCGCCGGAATCAGCAGGACTGTATAAAAGGTAAGATAAGGAAGCGGGCCGCCCTGCAGGCTGATCCACACCAGGGACAGGATCAGCAGGATCAGATAGATGAGCATGGAAAGCCTCCTTTCCCGATACGGCAAACGGCGCGTTTTCCGCAAAGGCTTCGCACCGTGCGGCGGGAGCGCGGAATCGGGATTCATGAAAGTCCCGGCACCTTCACCGCTGCGATGGCGCGATCCGTTACCTGCGCCCCGGTCACTCTGGCCATGCGCGCCTCGGCGGTCAGCACCAGCCGGTGGGGCAGGACGACCCTGGCCATCGATACGACATCCTCGGGGATCACGAAGTCGCGTCCCTCCAGATAGGCGCGGGCCTGGGATGCGCGGATCAGCACCAGAACAGCCCTGGGACTCGCGCCGTAACGGGTCTCTGCCTGTATGCGGGTCTGACGGATCAGCTCCGCGATGTAACGCCGCAGTTCGTCGTGGACCGCCGTCCGGCAGACAGCGGCTTTCATTTCCAGAAGCTCTGCCGCGGTGATAACAGGGCGGAGCGGTTCGGCCAGGGAGCCGTCCAGAAAACGGTCAGCCATCTCAAGGGTATCCTGCCCGGACGGGTACCCGATGGACAGCTTCATCATGAAACGGTCCAGCTGGGCTTCCGGGAGAGGATAGGTTCCGATGGCGTCCATGGGGTTCTCGGTGGCGATGACCATGAACGGTTCCTCAAGCGGGATCGTCGTTCCGTCGATGGTGACGGTATGCTCTTCCATGGCTTCCAGGAGACTCGCCTGCGTCTTGGGCGAGGTGCGGTTGATCTCGTCGGCCAGCACGATCTGGCGGACGATGGGGCCGGGCATCAGCTCGAAGGAGCCGGTGGCCGGACGGTAGAGATTCATGCCGGTTATGTCGGAGGGCAGGGTGTCCGGCGTGAACTGAATCCGGGCAAAGCTGAGGTCCAGGGAGTCGGCCAGCGCCTTGGCCAGCGTGGTCTTGCCCACGCCCGGCACATCCTCTAGAAGGACATGGCCGCCGGCCAGCAGGGCTGCGATCAGGTAATCGATGATCTCATCTTTCCCGACGATGCGGCGGCGGATATTTATTTTCAGTTCCTGAAGCTTCTGACGGCTCATAATGACACCTCCCGGGACATTCTCTGATGCTATTTTACTACAGATGCGCGTGAAATGGAATGGCCTGACGACGGTTTTCATTGAAAAAGCGGGGGTTCTGGTGTATGATAGAAGACAGTTGAGGTATGCGTTCAGCCTCTGTCCGGCGCGGGGACCGCCGGAGGAGCGGGACGAGACGACGAACCGTGCGGAAGGAGTGAGCCCGATGACCTGCAGGGAAGCAGAATCCCTTGTTATTCCATTCATTCATTATGAGCTGGACGACGAAACAGCGGAGGCGTTTCTGGAGCATGTCGACGGCTGCGCCGACTGCCGGGAGGAGCTGGAGATCTACTATACGGTGGAAGAAGGTATCCGGCAGCTGGACGACGAGATCGGCACCAGCAACATCAAGGGCGAGATGGAAGAGGATCTCAGGGAGACCCGGCAGCGTCTGTACAGTATCCGGATCCTGAACGGAATCCGGTACGCGGCGGATACGCTGGCGGCGCTGGGCGTGGCGGCGATGGTCATCCTGCAGCTGCGGCTGTGGTGGCAGGGCGGGATCTTCTGAGATATGGCCGGTGGTTCGGTCGCGGCCCGATGGCGCGGGAACCGTCCGGCTGTGCGGGAATGGACAGGAAGGAAAGGAAAAAGGAGAACGAAATATGGCGGGAAAACTGGTACTGATCGACGGACACAGCATTCTGTTCCGGGCGTTTTACGGGATTCCGACACTGACCAATTCAGAGGGACTTCACACCAACGCGGTGTACGGGTTCCTCAATATTATGTTTAAGATTCTGGAGGAGGAGAAGGCGGATCACCTGGCGGTGGCCTTCGACCTGGCGGAGCCCACGTTCCGGCACAGGATGTTCGACGCCTATAAGGGAACGCGCAGCGCTGCGCCGGAGGAATTCCACGAGCAGGTGCCTCTGATGAAGGAGGTCCTTCGCGCCATGGGCATCCCGGTGATGACGCTGGCGGGCTATGAGGCGGACGACATACTGGGAACCCTGGCGAAGAAGAACGCGGCCGCGGGGGTGGAGGTGTCCATCGTGTCCGGCGACCGGGACCTTCTGCAGCTGGCGGACGAGCATATCAAGATCCGGATCCCCCGGACGAGCCGGGGCGGCACGGAGATCCACGATTACTATCCGGCGGACGTGAAGGAGAAATACCTGGTGTCGCCGTCGGAATTTATCGATGTGAAGGCGCTGATGGGGGATCAGTCGGACAATATCCCCGGCGTGCCGTCCATCGGGGAGAAGACGGCTACGGCGATCATCGCCCGGTACGGAAGCATTGAAAATGCGTTTGCTCATGTGGATGAGATCAGACCGCCGAGGGCGCAGAAGGCCCTGCGGGAGAACTATGATCTGGCGGTGCTCAGCAAGGAGTTGGCGACGATCTGCACGGATTGTCCGATCGCGTATTCCTATGAAGATATGGAAATCGGGAATCTGTATACGCAGGAAGCGTACCAGTATATGAAACGGCTGGAATTCAAGTCGATCCTGGCCCGGTTCGACGGAGCGGGGATGCAGACGCCGGGAGCGAAGGCGGAAGAGCGTTTCGCGGCGGTGCGGGATTTCGCGGAAGCGGAAGCAGTGCTTGCGAGGGCGAAGAATGCGCTCAGGCGGGATGCGGCCGGCTGCGCGGAACCGGATATGGCAGCAGCCGCGAAAACGGATACGGCGGCGGATGCAGGGGATGCAGATGCGGCCGGCTGCGCGGCCCGTCCGCGCCTGGGCATTCAGCTTTTGATCGACGGCAGCCAGGTGACCGGACTGGCGCTCTGTTTTGGTGAGGAAGACTGCTTTGTCATTGTCGCCGGAGGCTTTCTGACCGGCGAATACCTGGCGGGAAAAGCGGCGGAGCTGATCCTGGCGTCGGACTGCGCGGTGACGATTGATCTGAAGAGCCAGCTTCCGTATCTGGCGGGCGTCGACTACGACAGTCCGGCCATGGACGCCGGCGTCGCCGGATACCTTCTGAATCCGCTTAAGGACACTTACGAATATGACGATCTGGCCAGGGATTATCTCGGTATGACCGTGCCGTCCAGAGCGGATCTTCTGGGGAAGCAGTCTGCGGCGGCGGCCCTGGCGGAATCTGCGGCGGCTGGGGCAGATGCGGCCGCGGACGGCGGCAAGGCAGTAACCTGCTCCTGCTATATGGCCTATATCGCCTGGAGATCCGCGCCGGTACTCCGACAGAAGCTGGAAGAGACCGGCATGTGGAATTTATTTACGGAGATCGAGATGCCTCTGATCTACAGCCTCTGCCATATGGAGCAGGCCGGCGTGCGGGTGGAGAAGGAAGCTCTTAAGAGATACGGCGACGACCTGAAGGTGCAGATTGATAAGCTGGAGAGCGAGATCTATGATAAGGCAGGAGAGCGTTTCAACATCAATTCACCGAAGCAGCTGGGCGAGATCCTGTTTGAGAAAATGAAGCTGCCTCACGGCAAGAAGACGAAGACCGGCTATTCCACGGCGGCGGATGTGCTGGAGAAGCTGGCAGAGGACTACCCGGTGGTGCAGATGATTCTGGACTACCGGCAGCTGACCAAGCTGAATTCCACCTACGCGGAAGGACTGGCGGCATTTATCCGTGAGGACGGGCGGATCCATGGCAAATTCAATCAGACGATCACGGCCACGGGGCGCATCAGCAGCACGGAGCCGAACCTGCAGAACATCCCGGTGCGGATGGAGCTGGGGCGGCAGATCCGCAAGGTCTTCGTGCCGGAGGACGGGTATGTGTTCGTGGATGCGGATTATTCCCAGATCGAGCTGCGGATCCTGGCCCATATGTCGGGAGACGAGCGGCTGATCGCAGCCTACGGCGAAGCGCAGGATATCCATGCGATCACGGCGTCCCAGGTGTTCCATGTTCCGCTTGACGAGGTGACGCCGCTTCAGCGCCGCAACGCCAAGGCGGTCAACTTCGGAATCGTCTACGGGATCAGCGCCTTCGGATTAAGCGAGGGCTTAAGCATCAGCCAGGCGGAGGCGAAGGTCTATATCGAGAACTACTTCGAGACCTATCCGGGCGTGAAGGCGTTTTTGGACCGGCAGGTGGCCGACGGCAAGGAGCATGGCTATGTGACGACGCTCTACGGCAGGCGGAGGCCGATCCCGGAGCTGAAGGACGCCAATTTCATGCGGCGGCAGTTCGGGGAGCGGGTCGCCATGAACTCGCCGATCCAGGGGACGGCGGCGGACGTAATGAAGATCGCGATGATCGCGGTGGATAAGGAGCTGCGGGCCCGCGGCATGAAATCGCGGATTGTACTGCAGGTCCACGACGAGCTGCTGGTGGAGGCCGCCGCGGACGAAGCCGCCGCGGTAACGGAGATCCTGGAGACGAAGATGAAGGGCGCGGCCAGTCTTCGCGTCTCGCTGGAGGTGGAAGCCCACACAGGCGAGACGTGGTTTGATGCGAAGTGACCGTGTATCGGCGTACGCCTGTTTTGCAGACAGAGCGGCGGTGCGCAGATCCGGCGGACCGCGGAGGATCACCGCCGCCGGAACCGGTCTGGAAGTGAAAGGACGGCATGCTTAGGTGGACAGTTCGGTATGTAAGATAGCGGTCTGCGACGATTCGGACGCGGACCGGAGGGAGCTTGGCGGTATGGTCCGCCGGTGGGCGGACGCGGCGGGACGCAGTGTGCAGGTAACCGGATTTCCGTCGGCGGAAAGCTTCCTTTTTGCGTACGCAGAGGACAGGATGGCTGACATTCTTCTGCTGGATGTGGAGATGGGCGGGATGGACGGGATCGCTCTGGCCAGGCATATCCGGCGTGAAGGCAGCCGGACGGAGATTGTTTTTATAACCTCTCATTTCGAGTTTATATCAGAAGGTTACGAGGTTGACGCCCTGCATTATCTGGTAAAGCCGGTGTCGGAGCAGAAGCTTTCCGAGGTTCTGGACCGGGCGGCGGATAGACTGGCGGCGGAGCCGGCGTCGGTGATCGTAACCTGCGACGGGGAGACGGTGAAGCTTTATGAGGCGGACATCCTCTATGTGGAATCGTTCGCCCATTATATCGAGATCCACACCCGCTTAGGCGTTTTTCGGATCAAGGAGAGCATCGCGGCGTTTGCGGCGAAGCTGAGCCCGGATTTCTACCGTACCCACCGCTCCTACCTTGTTAATCTGAAGGCGGTGGAGCGGATCGCACGCACGGGAGTGACCCTGACGGGCGGGATCGTGATCCCGCTGGCCCGTGGGAAATACGACAGCCTGAACCGCGCGTTTATAGAGAGGAACTGACATGCTGAAACGGACCTATCTGAAGCTGGCGGAATACCAGACCGAGCAGTCCCGGCAGCATCTTAACGAGGTGCGGAGCATTCATCGGGAGATGCGGGGATACAAACACGATTTTCACAATCATCTGCAGACGCTGAAAAGCTATCTGGACGCGGGGGACGTGGAGCGGGCCAGGGAATACATATCCGAGCTCGACCGGCAGCTCATGAACGTGGATACGCTTTTAAAAACCGGCAACGTCTCGCTGGACGCCATCCTTTCCGCCAAGATCGCGCAGGCCAGGAGCGAGAATGTCGCCGTGATAGTGAAGGCCAATGTCCCCGACGGACTGACGGTCAGCGATCTGGAGCTTTCCATTCTCGTGGGCAATCTCCTTGACAACGCCATCGAGGCGTGCCGTGAGGCGGATGGGGAACGGTTTATCCGCATTTTTATCGGAATGAAGGGGAAGATGCTCTATTTCTCCATGCTTAACTCTGCCGGAGCAAAGCGGGAGAAGATGAACGGCCTTTTCAGGACAGGCAAGTCCGGCGTCCACGGCTTCGGCCTTCGGCGGGCGGAAGCGATCATAAAGGATCACGGCGGCTGGGTTAAGTATAACAGTGAGGACGGGGCGTTTACGTCGGAATTTCTGGTTCCGGCGCTATTATAGGGCGCAGGAAATTTTATCGCCGGCAGATTTTCAAGCTGCCATATAACAATTCGTGCACCGGACGAAGCAGTTGGTGCACGGATTTTCTATTTATACGCAGGATATGCTATTCTGTGGGCGAAAGGGGGAAGCAATCTTGGAATATGAGAAAGAACCCGGCAAAAAGCCCTACAGATCTACGTTTAACAATGCGATTTGGAGTCTGCGGGAGATGATAAAGGACGCTCCGGTGACGCTTTTTTTGATGGTTCTGGAGGTGCCGCTGGCGGTATTTCTGGCGTGGAGCGAGGTGCGCATGCCTGCGCTGGTGGTGGGAGAGGTGACGAACGGGGCCGTCCTGGAGCACGCCGCACTGACGGTCGGACTGTTCCTTCTGGCAGTGCTTCTTGCTGCGCTTCTCAGAGATACCTGCGGGGCGGTGATGAATGTGCTT
This sequence comes from uncultured Lachnospiraceae bacterium, assembly GCA_947624815.1. Classification (GTDB taxonomy): domain Bacteria; phylum Bacillota; class Clostridia; order Lachnospirales; family Lachnospiraceae; genus UBA3402. The sequence continues at coordinate 23,367 of CANQME010000051.1, forward strand.
CTGCAGCGATACCGTTATACCCAGGGTGTCCGGATTGACAGGAAAGCTCTGGATTGTTTCTATCAGACTTTCGAGAAGAAAGAGACCAGAGATCTGCACGGCCGGGCGGAGCTGGCGTCGTGGATGATGAATGGCCGGCAGCCTCTCTCCGATGTGCCGCGCCATTCGCTTGCGCTTCTGGAAAACATTATGTGCTATGCACTTTTCGGGGCAGTCATTTCTTTTGTGACCCCATGGCTTGTGGTGTTTCTGACCCTGGCTCCCGCGGTCAATATTTTCTGTGCGAGGGCCTATCGGGCGTGGGAATATTCCACCCGCGCGCAGAGGGCGGACAATGAGCGCCGACTTGACTATATCATTTCCAGACCCGCGGATTACGCGGCGTGGAAGGATATCCGCATCTACGGTATGGCGGGGTGGTTTAAGGAGATCTTCGGAGAGCTTCTCCGTACGGATATCATGTGGTCAAAACGGATGACATTCCGCCAGTTTCTTTCCCATTTGGCCGATCTGGCGGTGATCCTTCTGCGGGACGGCGCGGCTTACGCCGTGCTGATCTTCCAGGCCGTCCGGGGCATGGTGACGGCGGAAGAGTTCGTGCTGTATTTCGGGGCGGTCTCCGCCTTCGCCGGCTTTGTGGGGAACATTGTAAATGAATGGAACGCCATCGGAAACGCCAGTCTCTATATCTGCGATTTCCGCGAATTTCTGGATCTGCCCGACATGCAGCCGGAGGGAACAAAGACGATGGAGGATCGCCCTGACGGCGCGCCGGAGATCGTCTTCGACCACGTTTCCTTCCGCTACGCCGGGGCAGAGCAGGATACGATCCATGATCTGAGCGTCGCTATCCGGGCAGGAGAAAAGATCGCCCTCGTCGGTATGAACGGCGCGGGCAAGACCACGCTGGTAAAGCTGCTCACGGGGCTTTATGCACCCACGTCGGGCCAGATCCGGATCGACGGTGTGCCGGCCGGGGATTTTCGGAGAGAGGAATACTATAAGCTTTTCGCCCCGGTCTTTCAGGATGTGCGCCTGGGCCCATTTTCCATAGCGGAAACGGTCACGGGAATGCCGAAAGGCGGCGGGGACGAGGCGAAGGCCGATGCGTGCCTGCGGCGGGCCGGTCTGGGAGAGAAGATCGACGCGCTCCCGAAAGGGATCCATACAATGATGGATAAGCTTCTGGATCCGGACGGCACCGATCTGTCCGGCGGGGAGAAGCAGAAGCTGATGCTTGCCAGGGCCCTCTATAAGGATGCGCCGGTCCTGGTGCTGGACGAGCCGACGGCGGCACTGGACCCGATCGCGGAAAATGAGATCTATCAGCAGTACGGCGCCATGACGGCGGGAAAAACCTCGGTTTTCATTTCCCATCGCCTCGCGTCCACCCGGTTCTGCGACCGGATCTTTTTCCTGGAAAACGGGCGGATTGCCGAGCAGGGTACCCATGCGGAACTGATCGAGCTGGGCGGCGCGTACAGCCGCCTCTATGAGATACAGAGTTGCTGGTACAGAGAGGATTACAAAGGGGGTGAAACGGAATGAAGGCTTCGGAACATTTTCGGATATTAAAGAGAGGG
>CANQME010000052.1 GCA_947624815.1 uncultured Lachnospiraceae bacterium
TCGGCAAGAGCGGCCGGGCCATTCTCCTGTCCAGTATCCGCAGCGGACTGCTGTTTATCCCGGTGCTTCTGATCACCAGCCGGCTGTTCGGAATATTGGGGATTCAGATGTCCCAGGCGCTGGCGGACACCCTGTCGGGGCTGATCGCGGCGCCGATGATCTATGACTTTTTCAGGAAACTATAGGAACGCGCTTACTCCCGGCTGACCTCCCGGATCCATTTGCCGCTCAGGAGCCGGGACACGCACCAGACGGACTTGATCACGAAATCAACCCGCAGGCACAGCATCGTCAGCCAGGCCGGACCGTGCAGCACCAGTCCCACGACAGCGCCAAGCGGGATCGACGCGAGCCACAAAAAGAGGATATCCGCTTTCATCAAAAACTTCGTATCGCCGCCGCCCCGCAGCACGCCCTTGGTCATGACCGACTGGACCGCCTGAAAAAATACGATCACGATATAGGCGGTCATCAGCTGCCGCGTAACGGTGATCGTTTCCGCTTCCAGAGAATACATGGCGATGGTCATTGGTCCGAAAATGGCGACCAGCACCGCGTTGATGGCGCCGAAGATCATGCTCAGCATATAGAAGGTGACGCCCTGCTCCATGGCCTTCTCCCGCTCGCCGCGGCCGATCGTCATGCCGGTAATGATGCTGGACGCGTTGGACACGCCGGAGATCACCACGCTGAACAGACGCTGCACCACCATGCAGATGGCATTGCCGGCCACCGCCGCCGCGCCCATATGGCCCAGTACGATGGCTACCGCGCTGTCGCCCAGCGCCAGCAGGCCGTCGCTTACCAGCACCGGCGCGCCGAGCCGGAAGTAATTCTTATAGAACAGCCCGGACGGCGATTTAAGCAGATGCCGCACCCGCAGTCCAAGCCGTTTGTCGATGGCAAGAATATAAAAAAATGTCGTCAGAAATTCCGCCGAGCGGGCCAGCAGCGTCCCGAGCGCCGCACCGGCGATCTCCATACGGGGAGCGCCGAATTTGCCGAAGATGAAAATGTAATTGCCGCCGATATTGACCACGAAGGAAATGATCGAAACCACAAGCCCCAGATTAGCCTGTCCCACGGACCGCATCAGCTGGGCCGACACCAGACTGGTGCCATGGATCAGGAAGATAAACGCGGTGATCCGAAGATAGCGGACGCCCTGCTCGATCACATCCGCCTCCGACGTATAGATCGCCATGATCTGCGCCGGGAAGAACCAGGTGAGCAGCGCGAACACCAGAGAAAGCCCTGTGGACAGGCGGATCGCCATGTTGAAGGTCTCCCGCACCTTCTCCTTGTCACCCGCGCCCCAGTACTGGGCCGCAAGGACGCTGGAACCGCCGATGATCCCCATGCAGAGGATCGTGAACAGATTGTAATACTGATTGGAAAGACTGGACGCCGACAGCTGCACCTCGCCGAAGGAGCCCAGCATCATGGTATCCAGCATATTGACGCCCATATTGATCGCCTGCTGTATCGCCACCGGCAGCATAATCGCCAGGACGGAACGGTAGAAGGATTTTTCTTTTACAAATGTAATTTTCACGGGGGATTCCTCTCTCTGTATGGGTTTCTGTTCCACTATCCGGATCTGAAAATATCAGAATTATAAAACACTATTTTTAAATGTCAATCTGCTTTGATTCTTCATGTCAGTGCATGGAAAGCGAAAATGAGCAAAAAAAGAAGCCGGAATCCGACTTTTTCCACACTTCATTATGTAGTTTAACACAAATGAAAAATAAAGTCTAGCACTTTTTTTATTTTCCTGTACAATAATACTCATCAGCCAATCCGGCCGCATTCCGGCGGACGGAAACGGCGTTAATACGGACAGCGAACGGAAAGGAGTACTCATGAGCCAGGAAAACACTCTGCTTCCCCTCATCTCCCGTGACGATGAAGAACGGTACCTGCGCAGCACCCTGGAGGTCGTGAACGCCAACACGGAGAATTACAGCCGTCAGGTCGCCCAGATGCAGGCGGAGATCGACGACATGCTGGAGCACTACCATGACAATGATATGGAATCCCTGACGGATCTGAACAACACCGTCACCCTGCACGAGCATATGAAAATGGCGCTGGAACGCAATATGCGGGCGCAGGCGAAGCCCTATTTCGGCCGGATCATTTTCAGGGATCTGGCGCAGGGAAAACAGGAATCCCTGTACATCGGGCGCGGCGGCATCTCCCGCGACACGATCCACCCGGTAGTCATCGACTGGCGGGCGCCCATCGCCAACGCCTACTATGAAAGCGGACTTGGAGAATGCTCCTACACGGCTCCGGGCGGCGAAGACATGCGCATCGACCTGCAGCTGAAGCGCACCTACGAGATCGAGAACGGGACGCTTAAGGATTATTTCGACAGCGAGGTGATCGCCAACGACGAGCTGCTGACCAGATATCTGGCCAAGAACAAGCAGGCGGTTCTGGGCGAGATCGTCGCCACGATCCAGAAGGAACAGAATGAGATCATCAGGCTGACGCCCTACCGGAACCTGATCGTCCAGGGCGTGGCCGGCTCCGGCAAGACGACTGTCGCCATGCACCGGATCTCCTATATCCTGTATAATTATGCGGAACGCTTCCGTCCTGAGGATTTCTATATCGTGGGCAGCAACCGGATCCTTCTGAACTACATCACCGGCGTGCTGCCGGAGCTGGACGTTACCGGCGTGCGGCAGATGACCATGGCGCAGCTCTTCACGCGGCTGCTCTACGAGGAATGGGATGAGAAGAAATACCGGGTCACAGCCGCGGTCCGCGATCAGCTCCGCGGAAAGCTTTCCTGGTTTGAGGAACTGAAGGCTTTCTGCGACCGGCTGGAATGGGACTATGTGCCGCGCAAGGACGTCTGTCTGGATACGGCGCAGTCTGGGAATGTAAACCAGCGCAGCGATGAACGGGTCCTGCTCCTAAGCCAGGATACGATCGAATCCTATCTGCGCCAGAACCCTTCGCTTTCCCTGCAGAGCAAGATCGACGGGCTGAACGAACGGCTGACGGCGCAGATCCATAACCATTTTCTGGCGCATATGGGCAAATATACCGAAGACGAGCGGAAGGAGATCCTCCGCGTCTTCCGCGGATGGTTCGGCGGAAGGAAGATCAAACTGCCGATCCTGTCGCTGTACGACCGTTTTCTGACGGAGCAGCGCTCAAAAGGAGCCGCCGTCACCTCGCCGCCTGAGTTGGCGGTCTCCGGCTCCGACAGTTCTCGTTCGGCAGCTGGCTCCGCCGACCCACGCCCGGCATCCCGCAGAACGATCCGGCGCGTCACGGAATTCGACGTCTACGATCTTGCGGCACTGGCTTACCTCTACGCCCGGATCCAGGAGACGCAGGTCATCAGCGAGGCGCACCATGTGGTCATCGACGAGGCGCAGGACTTCGGTATGATGGCTTACGCCGTACTCTTCCACTGCATCCGCGGCTGCACCTACACGATCATGGGCGACGTATCGCAGAACATCCATTTCGGCAGCGGTCTCAACGACTGGGAGGAGCTGAAGGCGCTTCTCCTGCGGGATCCGGCAGACAGCTTCCGGATCCTTAAGAAAAGCTACCGGAACACCGTGGAAATATCCGAATACGCTCTCCGGATTCTGCGCCACGGCAGCTTCTCCGTCTATCCGGTGGAACCGATCATCCGTCACGGGAAACCGGTACAGGAAATCAAAATCGAGCCGCCCGGCAGAACGAGAACCGGTTCGGAAGAGGAACGAAAGCGCATCCGCAGCCATATGATCCGGCGGGCCGCAAAGGTACTGAAGGAATGGCAGTCCGAGGGCTACACGACCATGGCGGTCATCTGCCGCGACACGAAGAAAGCCGCCTGCGCGGCGAAGGAACTGGGAGAATATATCCCCGTCTGCGGGGACGATCTGGAGAACGCCGTATTCAGCGAAGGAATCATGGTTCTTCCGGTCGAATATACGAAAGGACTGGAATTCGACGCGGTTCTGCTTCTCGACCCGACCCGTGAAGAGTATCCGGTCGACGACGGACACGCCAAGCTTCTGTATGTGGCGGCTACCAGGGCCCTGCATGAGCTGTGCGTGCTTTACAGCGGCGAACTGACCGGACTGATCACGGAAGAACCCCTTACGAATGTCAGCGAGTATCAGGACGACGCAAGGCAAACGTCCGGCGCATTTCAGAAGAAAACGAAGGCCGAGCCGACGACCCTGTTCTTCGCCTCGGGGAAATCCCTCCAGATGCCGGATTCCTATGACGCGGAACATATCCTGAGGAAAGCGCGGCAGACCGGCCCGGACGCCTCACAGCAGCCTGGCGCCCAGTCTCCTGCACCGCGTACCGCTCCCAGGCCAGGTCCCGAAAATCCCCAGCCTGCGTCCGCACGGCCGTCCACCCAAAGCACCCCTTCGCAGTCACGGTCCGGAGCCACGATTTCCCGTCAGACACCGGGAAGCAGTGTCTCCCGCCTGCAGCACGTAAGCGGCCTGTCAGATCCGAAATCCGGCATCGTTTCCCTCAGCCCGGGCCATAGCGGAACGACTTCCCGAATGACCGCCGCGAATCTAACTTCCCGGACGCCGCAGTCCAAACCCGCTTCTTCCAGGCCCCGTTTTGGAGACATTCCTCCCGGGGAATCTCTGCAGCCGCCCGGCCACTCGAAGATCGACCTGGCGGTCAGATGGGTCTCGCGGCAGAGCGACGGACTGTGCCTTCAGAGCCGCTACGGCGTCCTGCGGCTCAGCCCCGTAAACAGCCGAATCATCCGGATCTCCTTCGCCAGACTGGGACAGCTGGAGGCTGCACCCCACCCCGGGATCGCGGTCCGTCAGATGGACAAGGCGTGGATGTACCGGGAGATCGGAGGCGCGGTGGAGCTTCTGACAGACGAGCTCTGCCTGCATGTGGACAAGTCCACCGGGGCGGTCCAGTACATGACCCGGGACCGGAAGCCGCTTCTTGCGGAGCAGCCGAAGGACTGCCGGCAGCTGGAGGATAACGGCGCCTCCCTGTCGGCCTGGCTCTATCTGTGCTTTGGAAAAAAGGAGGCGCTGACCGCCGTGGACGCCGGCCCCGCGCCGGCCGCCGAAGAGGCTGTACCGGCCGGTATCCCGCTCCGCCAAAGCGCCTGCGTTATTTCCCGGGACGATCCGTCCATGCCGTATCCGCTGATCGTATCCGACCGCGGTTACGCCCTCATGCCGGCGGCCGGAAGTCCGGTGGTCTTCTGCGACCTTCCGGCATACGGCTCCTACATCCGGATCACAAAATGCGCGCAGATGGATCTCTACTTTCTTCTGGGCGGCGAAAAGGAATGTCTCTCATCCTACCGGTATCTCTGCGGTCGTTAAAGAAACAGGCTAGGCCGGCCGCCACCGGCGGGCAATCTCTTCCGCGACCTTGATGCCGTCCATCGCCGCCGAGGTGATCCCGCCGGCGTATCCGGCGCCTTCCCCGCAGGGGAAGAGTCCGCCCACGGCGCTTTCCAGACGCTCGTTCCGCAGGATCCGCACCGGCGAAGACGTCCTGCTCTCGACTCCGGCCAGAATACTGTCATATCGGTCGAAACCGCTGATCTTCTGTCCGAAGCCTTCCAAGCCCTCGATCAGCGCCGCGGACAGAAATTCCGGCAGCGTATCCCGCAGATTGGCGAATCCGGTCAGCCCTTTGAATTCCGGCGCTACATCGCCCCAGTCCCGGCTGGCCCTGTTCTCCTTAAAGTCGCCGTACAGCTGCACAGGGATCCGCCCGTGGCCGGCCCGGTAGGCCGCTTCCTCCAGACGGCGCTGGAATTCGACTCCGCCAAGAGGCGAACCGTCCCCGTAATCCTCCGGCGTGACCGTCACGATCAGGGCGCTGTTGGCGTTCTGCCCTGCCCGGTCGTGATTGCTCATGCCGTTGACCGCCAGACGTCCGTGCTCCGAAGACGCATTCACCACATAGCCGCCCGGACACATGCAGAAGGAATACACGCCCCGCCCGGTCTGCGTCTGATGCGTCAGCTTGTAGGACGCGGGCCCGAGGATCCGGATGTCGGCGTCTCCGTACTGGGAACGGTCGATCATCCTCTGCGGATGCTGGATCCGAAGCCCTACTGCGAAGGATTTCGGCTGCATCGGGATCCCGCTCCGGTACAGAGACGAAAAGGTATCACGGGCGCTGTGTCCGATGGCCAGAACAACTGCCTCCGCAGGGATCTCCTCCCGGACGCACTGCCCCGCCTCCCACCGCTCCGTCATGACGCCTGACACCCTGCCGCCGCGAAGCACAAGCTCCGTCATCTGAGTACCGAACCGGACGGTTCCGCCCAGAGAAAGAATATGCTCGCGGATATTGCGGACGACTTCCGCCAGCACATCGGTGCCGATATGGGGCTTCGCGTCCCACAGGATCTCAAGATCCGCACCATGCTCTGCGAAGATCTCCAGAACCCTTCGGTTCCGCCCCAGCGGATCCTTCACCATCGTATTCAGCTTCCCGTCGGAGAAGGTCCCGGCTCCGCCTTCGCCGAACTGGACGTTGGATCTGACGTCCAGCTCGCCTCCCTGCCAGAACCTCTCCACCTTCAGCTTCCTGACCGATACCTCGTCGCCCCGTTCCAGGATCACCGGCCGGTATCCGGCCTCCGCCAGCATATATCCGGCAAAAAGTCCGGCCGGACCGCTTCCGACGATCACCGGCGGATGCGAAAGCGTTCCGTCCCCGGGTTTCGGGAAATGGTACTCCTCGCGGACCGCGGCCGTTACCGCCGCGTTCTTCGCGCGCCGGATAACCGTTTTCTCGTCCTTTCCGGCCACCTCTGCGTCCAGCGTATAGATAAACAGGATCTGTTCCTTCTTCCGGGCGTCGACGGAACGTTTTACCACGGTCAGCGACTTTAACGCTTCCGCCGGAATCCGAAGCGTCTTCGCCGCCCTCTCATAAAGCTGCTCCCGCGTATGCGTGATGGGAAGCTTCAGCTGTGAAATACGGATCATATCGTCATCCTCATCGGTCAAATATCTTCTTCGCCGGCAGCATCATCAGACGCCGCTCTTACCGCTGCGCAGCATTCACTTACTGGCGGCGTTCACGTACCTGGCTGCGCTCGCGTACCTGGCTGCGTTCGCTCCTGCGACCGCGCCGCTGGACCAGGCCCACTGGAGATTATATCCGCCACAGATCCCGTCCACATCAAGGATCTCGCCGGCCAGATACAGCCCCCGGCCCTTTCTGGACATCATCGTCGCCGGATCCACCTCCAGGGTGTCCACGCCGCCGCAGCAGACCTGGGCCTGATCGAAGGAGTTCGCCGCCGTGATCACAGTCTCGAATGCGCGCAGCTGTCTCCCAAGAGCCGCCCAGCCGCTTTCCCCGACGCAGCCAGCGCACTCAGACGGCTTAAGTCCTGCACGCTTTAGAAGGACCAGAGACAGCTTTTTATTCAGGAGCCCGCACATCCACTGCTCGCAGGTCCGCTCCGGCATGGACGCGGCCCGCCTGCAAAGCATGGCCATGGTCTCTTCCTGCGTCTGGCGGGGCAGGAAATCGATCACCGCCTTCACCCGCTTTTTGCTATGTAACGCGGCCGAGGCGTACCGGCTCACCTGGAACACGGGGATCCCCGAGATCCCGTAATCCGTCAACTGCAGCTCGCCGCGGTCCGAGGCCGCCAGCCGCCAGCTGTCCGGCGCGGATCCATCCACACTGCTACCCTGCGCGGGTACTCTCTTCGTTCGGTCTGCCGCAGATTCTGCGCGGCTCATTTCCACATAAAGGTCTATCTTCGCGTCCGTGCGGACGCCGGCCAGCTGTTTATAATCCTTCTCCGCACAGCGCAGCTGCACCAGCGCGGGGAGCGGCGTAACGATCCGGTGTCCCAGACCGCGCGCCAGTTCATAGCCGCTTCCGTCGGAACCGGTCGAGGGCGCCGCTTTTGAACCGGCAGCCAGTACCACAGCGCCCGCCGAAAGCTTCCCCTGGTCCGTCCGGACGGAGAATCCGTTTCCTTCCGGCCTGATCTCCCGGACCTGACAGCCGGTCGTCACCCGGATCTGCAGGCGTTCCAGTTCGAAGCGCAGTGCGTCGAGCACCGAAGACGCCTGATCCGAATTCGGGTAGAGGCAGCCGTTTCGTTCCTTCGCAAGGATCCCCAGCTCCGCGAAGAACTCCACGGTCCGTTCCATCGGAAACTGCTCAAGCACACGCCAGGGGAAATCCGCCTGCCCGCAGTGGTAATACTCCGGCTTCTGATCCTGATTCGTGAAATTGCACCGTCCGTTGCCGGTGGAAAGGATCTTCTTCCCCACGCGGTCCATATGCTCCAGGACCGTCACGGCCGCACCCCCGCGGGCCGCCATGACTGCCGCCGTCATGCCGGACGCTCCTCCGCCGATGATTATGACCTGTCCGCCCATACCTTTCCTCCGTTATGCTGCGCTCTGTAATCTGAGAACATTGTACCCGGTTTCCATACTATTTTCAACCTGATTTTCCGCCCTAGCTCGTATAGGATTCCAGGTAAAAGAACACCTCCATCATAGAATCAAACCAGATCCCCTGCCGCAGCTTCTCCTGTTCCTCTTCCGGAAAATCCGTGATCGGAATATGCGTCTGCATGCATTCGTCCTTATTTCCTTCGGTGAATACCAGAAGATATCCGGTCTCGGATACCAGGATATACCGGTCCATACGGGCGGCTGCCTCCGCCGCCTCCGCAGGGGCCGTCGTCTCCTCCTGATCGATCACGACCCGCACATCGGGAACGCTCTCCGTCTCGTAGACGGGATCCGGAACCGGCTCCTCGATCCGGATATGCCGGCCGCCCAGACCGATCCCCACAGCGAAGCCGAAAAGCAGGGCGATCATGGCAGACAAAAAGCAGATACCATACTTTCTCATAAGAATCCCTCCTTATGAGGTATAGTATCTGCCTGTTCTTCCATTTTTAAACATTGGGCCGCACACAGACGTCTACATCAGTCGCAGCTTTCTCGCCAGAACCAGGATCCTGGTTCCGCCCGGCATCCTCTTAAGCTCCTCCTCATTCACGCCCCGCATCAGAAGCAGAAGGAAGAAGTATATGATCACCGCCGCGCAGACGGCCGCCGCCGTGCTCACCAGGTTCCCGGCGTGTCCGGCGCAGAGCCGGTAGATCCCGCGGGCCGCGAAGCCCATAACGGCCGAAGCCGCAAGCGGGATCAGAAACGTCCTGACGATCTCCTGCCGGTAACGAACATACCGGGCGATCGAGACCGCATTGAAGATACATACCAGAAGTGCGAACAGGATGTTCGCGTAAAGCACGCCGTAGATTCCCATATGGAAGATCCCCAGCATCACATACAGGACCGCCACATGGAGCACCATCGCGATGCTCGCGTTGATGATCGGCGAGCGCATCCGGTTGATCCCCTGCAGCACGCCGTTGGTCACCGTGGAAAGGGAGAATACGACCACCGCAGCCGTTCCGTACCTCAGCATCGAGATCAGCATGGTGTTGTCAAGATTCGGGAACAGAAGCATGGAGATCGGCTCTGCCAGCACCGCCATCCCGATCGCCGCGGGGATCGCGATGATCATGGAGAAGCGTACCGCCATGGAGATCCTGGACACCACCTGCCTGCGCTTCCGCTCCGCCATCGCCATGGAAAGCGACGGGATCAGCGAAGAGGACAGCGCGTTGGCGATGGCCACCGGAATATTGAAAAGCAGATGATACCGGCCCGAATAGATGCCCCACTGGGTGACGATCTCTTCTTCCGCCCCCGTGCGGGCCATCGCATGACCGAAAATGACGTTGTCGATCACGGTGCCGCTGTTGTAGATCGTGCTGCTGATCAGGATCGGCAGGATCGTCATCGCCATGACCGACGAAATGGTTCCGTAGCTTTCTGCGCGTCCGCTTCTGTCGCTTCGCAGCTGGCGGCCGATGATGCGGCGCCGTTTAAACAGAAGCACCAAAAAGCAGACCAGGGCAGCCAGAGCGCCCGCGCCCGTACCCATGGTGGCGCCGACCGCGCCGAAGGCATAGGAATATTCCGTCTCCCCATAGACCAGATTGGATCTAAGCCCCACGGCGAATAAGGTGCTCGCCGCAAGCAGGCTGACCACCGCGTTGACGATCTGTTCCACGATCTGGGAGACGGCGGTGGGCACCATGGTGGAATGTCCCTGGAAATACCCCCGCATCACGCCCAGATAGGCCATGATCCAGACCGTCGGCGCAAGCGCCCGCAGCGCGTAGGAACAGTAGGGCATCTTAAGCAGATCATTGGCGAAATAGTCCGCGCCGAACCACATCAGGCAGAAGCACACTCCGCCCGCCACGGTCGCGTAAAACAGCGCGGCCATCAGGATCCGGATGGAGCTGCGGTACTGCTTAAGCGCCAGCCGGGCTGCCACCATCTTGGAGACGGCCACCGGCAGGCTGTAGGAAGACATAATAAGCAGCGTGGCGTAGATATTGTACGCCGCGCCGTAATAGCCGTTTCCTTTATCGCCGATGAAATTGGCCAGGGGAATCCGGTACAGCATGCCGATCAGCCGGACGATAATGCCCGCGATGGCCAGAATACTGCCCTGTACCAGGAAATTGGAGCCTGCAGAAGGCTTTTTCGCCGCCGTTTCGGCCGGAGGCGCCGGCCTTCTGGATGCGCCCGTCCCCTGCGCGGCCCGGCTCATGGCCCGGCTGCTTCCCTGTTTTGCCCTGCTTCGTCCTCTACTCGTCTTTTCCATGGATCTCCGTCTTGTCGAAATCTCCGGTCGGTATGATGCATACCCAGGTCTTGCCCTGATTCAGGATGATCTCTTCATGATCTACATTATAATAATGAGTGACCCCGAACTCTCCGTCCTTTTCCCAGGACAGCGGGATCGCACGGCCGTTGGTGATGTAATACCCATACTGGCTGTTATGTACGTCGATATTCCGGTACTCGGTCGTCGCGTAATACCCGGCGGCGCAATACTGGAAGATAATGTTCTTGACCGCGATGGGGCCTTCGCTGCCGCGGTGGGTATCGCCGTACTGGTACCGGTAATACAGGCCGTCCTCCTCATTATATACAAAATACGGTTTATTATAAATGTATCCGGGCACCACCTTATAGGCGTCCAGCGAATTCTCCAGGTTGATCTGGGCGCCGTCGACCACGAACTGGTAATGACCCTTGTAGGACTCGGAATATTCCTGGGAATATCCCAGCTTCTCGATCGCCTTCTGGATGCCATCGAAGCTTGCGTAGGCGTTATGGGGAGATCTCTTGTCCTTAGAGCGGAAATACGCCACGCTCCCGATCCCCTCGATCCCGTTGATATTGTCAATATACTGCAGGTACGGCTTCGCGAAGGTGCTCTGGCCGAAATGCGCGTAGATGGCGTCGAATTCCCTGGCGAAATATACATAGTAGGTCCGGCAGCTCCGGACGGAACCGATCCGGTCCAGATCGTCGTAGTCTTCCAGGATCGCCATGTACCGGTTCATGCTTCCTTCCACGGGCGCCTCATAGACCACGCCGGCGCGGTTGATGCCGTAATTGGGCATGGCCTCCTTGTCGTTGCTCATCATGATCGCCAGCGGGCGCCGGTTGGCCTTCTCCACATCCACCATCTCGCCGGTCAGATAGCTCCGGATCTTGCCGTCCACCTCCACACGGTCCTCCGGCCGCTGGGCGATGGGCTCCGGCTCTGTCTCCGGTTCCGTCTCCGGCTCTGTCTCCGGTTCCGCGGCCGTGGTCAGCTGGACCGCCGTCTCCTCGGTCGTCTCCTCCGTTTCTTCCTCGGTCGGGGACAGCGTCACGATCGTCTCATGCGCCTTTTCCCCGCAGGCCGAAAGCGCCAGAACCGCCAAAAGCGCCAGAACCGGCCATACCATCCGTCTCCTCTTCATCGAACGTATCCTCTGCTCTCTAAGATTTCTTCCTGCTTCTTCTCCATAACGAGCCGTTCCCCGTCCTCCATATGGTCGTAGCCGCACAGATGAAGCATGCTGTGGGCCGTCAGAAACGCCAGCTCCCGTCTTGTAGAATGCCCGTATTCCTCCGCCTGCCGGATCACCCGGTCGACGCTGATCATCATATCGCCCAGCATCAGTTCCCCGGTCTCAGGGTTAAAGCAGTCGGCAAACGCCTCTTCCACATGGCTGAAATCCGACGGCCGGCCAAATTCCAGCGCCGGGAACGAAAGCACGTCCGTGGGCCTGTCCATGCCGCGGAACTGACGGTTGATCTCGCGGATCTCCTCGTCCCCGGTCAGCACCACGTTCACCTCCGCCTCATAGGGGCAGCCCTCATAGTCCAACGCCGCCTCCACGATCTCGCGGATGATCTGCTCCCACGGAATGGCAAGCTCCCGTTCCGCCTCGTAATCGATATTGATCGTCATCTGTCCCTTACCTCTGTCCGGCGTCCCTGCCGCCAAGCCGCGGCGCGCGGTTGTGTCTTTCCTTCCCCTGTCCGCCGGCTTGTCCGTCGCGCGAACCCGTGCGGTAGGACGGCCGCGGCCGTTCCTCTCCGCCGCTTTCCGGGCGGTCGCGCTTCGGCATATGGTCCATCGGATAACGGTGCCCGCCTCCCGCTCCCGCGCTGCGCATCTCGTATTCGTCATAAGCCTCCACGATCTTCTGCACCAGCGGATGCCGCACGACGTCCGTACTGGTCAGATAGCAGAAGCCGATATCTTCGATCTTCTTTAGAACCTTCACGGCCACGTCGAGGCCGGAGACAGCGCCGGAAGGCAGATCCTTCTGGGTCTGGTCGCCGGTTACGATCACCTTCGATCCAAATCCGATCCTGGTCAGAAACATCTTCATCTGGGCCGGCGTCGTGTTCTGGGCCTCGTCCAGGATGATATAGGCGTTGTCCAGCGTGCGGCCGCGCATATAAGCCAGAGGCGCAACCTCGATCAGCCCCTTCTCCGCGTTGTGCTGGTAGCTCTCCGCCCCCATGATCTGATACAGCGCGTCGTACAGGGGTCTTAAGTACGGGTCGATCTTGCTCTGCAGGTCGCCGGGAAGAAAGCCCAGCTTCTCGCCGGCCTCGATAGCCGGCCTGGTCAGGATGATCCGCCCCACTTCGCCGTCCTTGAACGCCTGGATCGCCATGGCCATCGCCAGATAGGTCTTGCCGGTTCCGGCAGGGCCGATGCCGAAGACGATCATCTTCTTGCGGATCGCGTCGACATACGCCTTCTGCCCCAGGGTCTTGGGCTTGACCGGACGTCCGTTGATGGTCCGGCAGATGATATCCTTATCGATCTCCAGGATCTCTCCGTCCTTCTCGGAGAAAGAAAGCGCCAGCGCGTAATCCACGCTCTGGGCCGTGATCGGGCTTCCCCGTCTGGACAGCTCAAGAAGGTTGCTGAACACGCTTTTGGCCCTGTGGATCGCGTCCTCCGGGCCGATGATCTTCAGTTCTCCGTCCCGGGATACCATGGTCACATGCAGGGTCCGCTCGATCTTCTTCAGATACTCGTCAAACTGCCCGCTTACGTTGCGCTCATGGTCAACGGGGATATCAATGATGGTTTCGATTACACTCATTCCTGTCTGTTCCACTCCTAACCTGGCGGGTCCGCCGTGCGGACAGCTCTGGCCTGTGAGATCTCCTCTTCGGCCGTCACTTCGCACTCGATGATCACGGACGCGCCACACTCTTGTATTTTAACATTATTTTCAATAATGTGTACCCCTTTTTCACATAATTTTTCAATATATTTCGTTTCTTCCCGCTCTGCGGCCGCCGAAAGCTCCTCCTGCGTCAGCGGACGGTCATAGAAGGTATATTCCCGCGACACCGTCTCCTCCCAGTATACCGGCAGATAGAAGTCTTCAAACAGGCAGAGCTGCCGCGTCTCCGACTGCGTGTTCCAGAGCGTCTCCGGCTCCGAAGGCGCGGGAAATGACAGGAAACGGTCCAGTCCGGTCCGCTCCGCCGCCCACACGAGGAACGAGACGGCGCCGTCGCGGATCCCCTGCGAAAGCTCTCCCCTCGCAGGAAGCTGCAGCCTGGCGCGAAATGGGCCGGCGGATACCAGGAATCTCCTTCGGACGCGTCCCGTTGGCACCTCCTGGCGGTACATTTTCGGCATCGTGATCCTCGCGACGGACTGGGTCCGCGCATAGACGTCGGCGTCGGCACGGACATACCGGGTCTTTACCACCTCCCCGGCGTCGTTCATGACGGAAAGGTCCGATGCGACAAGCAGTTGTCCCTCTGCGACCTCGTCGCCGGCGGATACGCACGCCCTTCCCTGACGCACGATCATGCGCGTAATGGTTCCGGCGCGGGAGGCGGTCAGCTCGCAGGGCGAGCCGTCCTTCTGCGGGATCGAGGAAAGCACTTCGTTCTCCTTTAACCGGACCACCAGCCTCGTTCCGGTCACGCTGGCCGAGACCCAGGTGATCTCCGGAAACGTGCTTCGGATCGACTCCTCCAGATCCTCACAGGAAATCCCGTTTTTAAGCATCCCGCAGCGGATATTCAGAGACTGCAGATAGCTCAGAAGCGTATCGCGGCTGTAATGATAATTTCCCTCAAATGTGATATTCCATACGAAAAGTGACAGGGAATACAGAAGCAGCGCGAAAGCCATGACACCCAGCACGGCTCCCTCCCGTTTCCTGTTTCTGTAAATAAAAAAAGGAAGCCCATATCTTCCCACGATCCGCACCTTCACGCCGGCCTTCCGCGCAAACGGCCGGATCCTCCGGAACTGGGCGACCTCCATGAAGCATTCCGCGCCGTCACGCCCGCACGCGCGCAGATCCCACGGCTCGACGCCGCCTCTGCAGCACAGATTCAGGAACCGTTCCAGACCGCCTCCGCTGATCCTTAACCGCAGATAGCCTTTTCTCCGGCAGTTCAGTCCGTCTGTCAAAATCATATCCCCCCGCGATTCATTTTTCAGTCAGGTCCGGACATGCGGCGCTTCAGACATTTTCCATGCATACCGACGCGACCTGCCCGCCGATCATCATTTCCTCCTTTGTGTAGTATTCGATCTTAAGATCCCTGCCGCATACGCTCACCCGGCAGGTTCTGGCCCGCAGCCGGACCATCTCCGCGCTGAAATGTTCGATCCGGTGATAGTTTTCGATATGCACGTTCCTGCGGCCGATCATGGTGATCACCGGTTCCCCCGGCGTCACGTCCTGCGGAATATGAAGCGCCGCGGCCGCACGGCTTCCCACGCCCTCAAGCATCGTTCTCATCCCGACTGGCCGCCGTTTATCTAAGCTTATGCGACGGCGGGCGGTTTTAGAAGCCCGCGCACCACGAAAAAAAGTCCCCGATTATACAAACCGGGGACCTGGATACGCAGATCTGTCTGGATTAGTTATACTTCCTTTTTCTCGCAGCTTCGGACTTTTTCTTACGTCTTACGCTGGGCTTCTCGTAATGCTCTCTCTTACGGATCTCCTGCTGAATGCCGGCCTTGGCGCAGTTTCTCTTAAATCTGCGCAGGGCACTGTCCAGAGATTCGTTATCCTTAACGATTACGTTCGACATCGCTCACACCTAACCTCCCTCCAGTTGCTAATTTGTGCACAATACAACTGTTTGGGTATTCCTAGCACTAGCATGATTATAACCACAAAATTGCCATTCGTCAACTGGTTTTTTTCGAAGTAGACGACTTTTTTTAGCAAATTTTAAGCTTTAAGCTGCTCTGCCAGTACTTCGGCTGCCCGTTCCAGTGCGCGGTCGATACCGGACGGATCCTTGCCGCCTGCCTGCGCCATATTCGGCCGTCCGCCTCCGCCTCCGCCGACCAGACCCGCGATGACTTTGATCAGGTTTCCGGCATGAACGCCCGCCTTCTGGGCCGCATCCGTGGCCGTGGCCATCAGGTTCACCTTACCGTCCATGGCGGATGCGATCACGATGGCTCCCTCGCCCAGCTTCTCCTTCATCTGGTCGCCCAGGTTTCGCAGACCGTTCATATCCACGTCGGCGACCCGGGTGATCAGCACCTTGACGCCGCCGATCTCCTTCACCTGGCTCATCACGTCGCCCATGGCGCTGCTGGCCAGCCTGCTCTTCAGCTTCTCGTTCTCCGAATGCAGGGCGCGGATCTCCTCCAGCATGGACTCGATCTTCTTCGTCAGCTCCGCCGGCGTCGTCTTCGCCGCGCGTACCGCCTCGTGAAGCTGCTCCTCCACGCCCTTATAGTAAGCCGTCAGTCCTTCTCCGGTCAGGGCCTCGATCCTGCGCACGCCGGCCGCGATTCCCGTCTCCGAGAGGATCTTGAACTGGGAAATGACGCCGGTATTGCCTACATGGGTACCGCCGCAGAGCTCGATGGAGAAATCGCCCATCTTCACCACGCGGACCTTCTCGCCGTATTTCTCGCCGAAAAGGGCCATCGCGCCGGTCTTCTTGGCCTCGTCGAGGCTCATCTCCTGCGTCACGACAGGAAGCGACGCGCGGATCTCCTCATTGACCAGCTCCTCCACCTTTTTAAGCTCTTCCGCCGTCATCGCGGAGAAATGCGTAAAGTCAAAGCGCAGACGTCCCGCGTCCACGAAGGAGCCAGCCTGCTCCACATGATCGCCCAGGACCGTGCGCAGAGCCTTCTGCAGCAGATGGGTCGCGCTGTGGTTCTTGCAGGTGGAAGCGCGGTTGGCTTCGTCCACCTTAAGGGTCACTACGTCGCCCACCTTAAACATGCCGCCTGTCATCACGCCTACATGGCCGACCTTGCCGCCCTGCAGGTGGATCGTATCCTTCACCGTAAAGGCGCCGGACGCGCTTTCGATCACACCGACATCGGCCTGCTGGCCGCCCATGGTTCCGTAGAACGGGGTCTCGTCCACGATGATGGTGCCGCACTCGCCGTCGGTCAGCGCCTCCACGATCTCATCCTCCGTGGTCAGCACCGAGATCTTCGAATCATGGACCAGACGGTCGTAGCCGACGAATTTCGTCGTGATCTCTGCCGGAATGGACTGGTACACGGTCACATCGGCGCCCATATAATTCGTGGTCTTGCGGGCCGCGCGGGCCTTCTCCCGCTGCTCCTTCATGGCGGCCGCAAACCCGTCCTCATCCACCTTGAAATTCTTCTCCGCCAGGATCTCAATCGTCAGATCCAGCGGGAAGCCGTAGGTATCGTAAAGCTTGAACGCGTCGGCGCCGGACAGCACCGTGCCGCCTTCCGCTACCATCTTCTGCTCCATCTCGCTCAGGATCTCGAGACCCTGGTCGATGGTCCGGTTGAACTTCTCCTCTTCCTCGGAGAGAACCTTTAAGATCATGACCTTCTTCTCTTCCAGCTCCGGATAGCCGTCCTTCGACAGCTCGATGACGGTCCTGGCCAGTTCTGCCATGAAGCGTCCCTCGATGCCGAGGATCCTGCCGTGGCGGGCGGCGCGGCGCAGAAGCCGGCGCAGCACATAGCCGCGGCCTTCGTTGGAGGGCATGATGCCGTCGGAGATCATGAAGGTACAGCTCTTCACATGGTCCGCGATGATGCGCAGGGACACATCCTTCTTCTCGTCCGCCTGATAAACCGTATGGGCCAGCGCGCAAACCTCGTCCAGAAGCGCCTTATTCGTATCCACGGTAAACAGAGAATCCACATCCTGAACCACCACGGCCAGACGCTCCAGGCCCATGCCGGTGTCGATATTCTTCTGCTTCAGCTCCGTGTAGTTGCCGTGTCCGTCGTTGTCGAACTGGGTAAATACGTTGTTCCAGACCTCAATATAGCGGTCGCAGTCGCAGCCCACGGTGCAGGTGGGTTTGCCGCAGCCGTACTTCTCGCCGCGGTCATAGTAGATCTCGGAGCAGGGACCGCAGGGGCCGGCGCCGTGCTCCCAGAAGTTGTCCTCCTTGCCGAAGCGGAAGATCTTCTCCGCAGGTACGCCGATCTTCTTGTTCCAGATCTCGTAGGCTTCATCGTCGTCCAGATAGACCGACGGATACAGACGGTCGGGATCCAGACCCACCACCTCGGTCAGAAACTCCCAGGACCAGGCGATGGCCTCGTTCTTAAAGTAATCGCCGAAGGAGAAATTGCCCAGCATCTCGAAGAAGGTGCCGTGGCGGGCCGTCTTGCCGATATTCTCGATGTCGCCGGTGCGGATGCACTTCTGGCAGGTGGTGACCCGGCGGCGCGGCGGGATCTCCTGTCCCGTGAAATAGGGCTTTAAGGGCGCCATGCCGGAGTTGATCAGCAGAAGGCTGTTATCGTTATGAGGCACCAGCGAGAAGCTCTTCATCGCCAGGTGACCCTTGCTCTCAAAAAATTCCAGGAACATCTTCCTGAGTTCGTTTACGCCATACTTTTCCAATGTCTTGTCCTCCAGTTATCTGATTCCGGGCGTCTGCCGGATCATTCTTTCTTCTCTCCTGACGCGGCCTGCGCAGCCTTCTCGGCGTCACGCCTGTCGCGGAACTTCCGGCCGCAGATCACGCCTGCCACCGCCACGGCTCCCAGTATCACCATCTCGATCACGTTGCCCAGGATGCTTCCAAGAATCGCAGCCATATGCACTGCCTCCTTTTCGTTGGTCTGTCAGATTTCCGATCATTCCTTATCCTATCACAAGAAACCGGATTTAGCAAGACAGGGAGCGAAAAAAAGGCCGTCCCCGCTCACTCTGTCAGTACCGCCGCATACAGCTCTACCAGCTCGTACGCCCTCGCCCGCGTGCTTTCCGCCAGCGAGGCGGTATATTCCACGCTTTCCAGAGACCCACCCGCCGAATTCTTCGCGGCGTTCACCGCGGCCGCGTCCCGGTTCTTCAGCCACTGCCGCTCCGCCGCCACCAGCTGCTGGGTCTGCTTTTCATCAAGCGACTTTAAGATCCGGCTGTAGATCGTGTTCAGCTCGCTGTCCCACAGCTTCAGTTCGTTGCTGGCCGTGTTCTTCGCCGCGGGACCGCCGCCGGCGGTATTCGACACGTTCTGCGATTCGCGGCTCTTCTGGATCTGGGCGTCCAGTTCTTCCAGACGGTTCCGGTACGGGTTCTCTGTTTCCGGGACCGCCCCCCCGTCGGTGGCTTCCGCGATCACGGCCGCGTACTCCGTAGTATCGCCGGACTCCGCGGCGGTCTCAAGCGGAGACAGCGCCACGTTCCCCTCGCTGTCCTGCGCGGCTTCAGCGACAGGAGCTTTGCCGGCGGCCGCTGCGCTGGTCTTCTCGGAACGGACTTCCTGACCGGCCGCGTCCCCTTCGTCGGGAGGAACCGCGTCTGCAGCGCCTTCCGCATATACGGCAGGAGCCGCGTCTGCCTCGGATCCCTCGCCGCCGGCTTCTCCGGCCGCCTCTTCCGCCGCCTCAGCCTCTTCTTCCGCGGCGGCCTCCTGCGCCGGTGCCTCTTCGAAAACCGTCGTTTCTTCTGCCGTTTCGGCGGCTGCGGCGGTCTGACCGGATCCCTGCGGATCTGCGGCCGTCTCCGGTATCGGAGAGACAGCGTTCTCTACGGGCACGTTCACGGCCATTCCGGCCGCAGACAGCTCGTCCGAGGGCTGCTCCGCCTCGTCCGCCAGCGTCACCGTCACCTGGCCGCCCCAGTTCAGGCCGCCCGTCACAAAGCCGGTACACAGCGTCACGGCGCTTCCGACCGCTGCCGTAAGCAGCAGGACGAGCAAAAATTTACGGTCTCTCACAGCGCTTCCTCCACACCCTCGTCCACCAGCAGGTCGTCTCCGTCTGCCGCGGTGGTGGCCAGAAGATCGCAGCGTTCATTTAGCGGATTGCCGGCGTGGCCCCTGACCCAGTAAAACGACACCCGGTGGCACCGTTTGGCTTCCAGCAGCCGTTCCCACAGATCGATGTTCTTCACCGGACCGCTCTTACCCCGCCGCCAGTTGTTGCGGACCCAGTTGTCGATCCAGCCCTGGTTGAAGGCGTCGGTCAGGTACTTGGAGTCGGAATAGATCTCCACCTCGCAGGGCCGGTTCAGTGCCTCAAGGCCCGCGATGGCCGCCATCAGCTCCATCCGGTTGTTGGTGGTCCGCTCGTAGCCTGCGGAAATGCATTTCTCGTACAGATCGCCTTTTCGGTCGGTATACTGCAAAATGGTTCCGTAGCCGCCGGGGCCGTCGGGATTGCCTCTGGCGGCGCCGTCCGTATAGATTAATACCTTTCCCATGAAACTTATGTTCTCCTTTTCTGTCCGGAATCTCAGTGGGTCTTTGAAAACCCTACCGGTCCCACTTGTCGCACAGTGCGTGGATCTGATCCGCGAATTTCGCCAGATCCTTGTTGGGAGCGCCTTCGTTGCGGCGGATCACCTGCATGAGACGTTCTCCGGCCGCCAGGAGCCGTGCGAATATGCTGTCGCTTCTCTTCCGTGCGGCCGTCTCCTTCACCACCGGCACGCCTTCGGTCTGTACCAGCCACCGGCCTGCCGCCAGATCGTAGACGGAACCGGAGAACGGCGCCGACGCACGAATCTTCTCGGCGCGGTTTAAATACTCTGCGAACGCATCGCAGACAGTGTCTTCGCCGTGGACCATGAATACCATCTGCGGTTTCTTCTGAAACGCCCGGATCCAGGTCAGAAGCCCTTCGCGGTCGGCGTGGCCGCTTAAGCCGGGAAGCTGGGCGATCTGCGCCTCCACGTCGATGGTCTCGCCGAAGATCTTCACGGACGTCGCCCCGTCTACCAGGGCGCGTCCCAGTGTGGCAGTCGCCTGGAATCCGGCGAAGACCACGCAGCACTCGGGCCGCCACAGGTTATGCTTCAGGTGGTGGCGGATCCGGCCTGCGTCGCACATGCCGGACGCGGATATGATCACCTTGGGTTTGCTGTCGAAATTGATCGCTTTGGATTCTTCGCTGGTGACCGCCAGCTTAAGGCCGGGGAATTCGATGGGGTTGATCCCCTGTTCCACCAGTTCTTTCGTCTCTTCGTCGTAGCAGCGCAGCAGGTTCTTCCGGAACACATGGGTCGCCTCGATGGCCAGGGGACTGTCCACATAGACTTCAAAGCCGTCGTGTCCCTGGATCATATGGTCGAGCTTGATCTTCCGGAGGAAATACAATAGCTCCTGGGTGCGTCCCACTGCGAACGCGGGGATTACCACGTTGCCGCCGCGATCAAGCGTCTCCTGAATGATCCTGGCGAAGCGTGCGATATGCTCTTCGGTGGTCTTTTGTCCGCCTTCTTCCTCGTGGCTGCGGTCGCCGTAGGTGCATTCCATGACGGCATAATCTGCTTCGCTGATATACTGGGGATCGCGGATCAGGGGCTTGTGTTTATTGCCGATATCGCCGGAGAATACCAGCTTCTTCTCGATGCCGTCTTCGCGGCACCAGACTTCGATGGATGCGGAGCCGAGAAGATGTCCTGCGTCGGTAAAGCGCAGGGAAATGTCGTCGTTCAGCTTTACGGTCTCGTCGTATTCGTATCTGCGGATCAGCTGGAGTACGCCTTCTGCGTCGTTCAGGGTATAGAGTGGTTCGACTTCTGCCCTGCCGGCGCGGAGGGCTTTCCGGTTCTTCCACTCTGCCTCCATCTCCTGGATGTGGGCGCTGTCACGGAGCATGATGCCGCACAGGTCGCCGGTTGCAACGGTCGTGATGACCTCGCCGCGGAAGCCTCTGGCGTAGATGAGAGGCAGATAGCCGGTGTGGTCTACGTGGGCGTGGGTTACCAGTACGTAGTCGATCTGTGCGTAGCTGACCGGTAGCTCGGCGTTCTCGTATACATTGACTCCCTGTTCCATGCCGCAGTCTACTAAAAGCTTTGTCTGGCCGCACTCGAGATAGTGGCAGCTGCCTGTCACTTCGTGATCTGCTCCGATAAATGTCAGCTTCATATTTGTTCCTGCTTTCTTCTAGGATTCTTTTTCCTCATTTGGTTGGGAAAGTGGTGTGGGGGTTCTTCTGTTACCAAGTATACCACGGGGGGAGGGATTTTACAATCGCGGGTTGAGGATATCGGGGGAGGGGGTATATCGGGGGAGGGTTAGGAAAGCCTGCTAATAAAAATGAATGGATTTCGGGGGGAGGAGCGCGGGAGAAACGTGCCGGCCCCCTGCTCCCCCCTGAGGTTCAGGATTGCTTGCGGGGAAAGTCTAAGTTCACAGGGATTTGCTAAGGGCATCACGAAAAATGGACAACTCGCTTCGCTCAGACACGTCCATTTTTCGTGATAACGCAAATCTCTGTTCACTAAGACTTTCCGCCGCTCGCAATAATTCACCTCTGGGGGGAGTAGGGGGCCGGCACTGGGTATCGCTTGCTTAATTCGCTTTTTGGGGGTGTAGGCTGGCGGGGGTATCGCTTGCTTAGTTTTGTAATCCTATATTATGATGCAGATCATGCCGCCGTTGGAATCGTTGATGATCTTTTGGAGGGCGTCCTGGAGTTTGGACTGGCAGTCTTCGGTGAGCTGGGCGACTTTGGCCTGGATGCCGTCGTCGACGATCTGCTCGATGGATTTGCCGAAGATGTTGGTCTGCCAGATGCCGTCGTCGCCGGCGGTGGCGTTTTGTTTTATGTATGTGATCAGGTCTTCGGCCTGTTGCTGGCTGCCTACGATGGGCGCGATCTCGGTCTCGATGTGGGCTTTGATCATATTGATGGACGGGGCTTCGGCGCGCATTTTTACGCCGTATTTGTTGCCGTGGCGGATCACCTGGGGTTCGTCGAGGATGATCTCGGATTTTTCGGGGGTGACGACGCCGTAGCCGCGCAGGCGGACCTGGCTGAGGGCGTTCTGGACTTTGTCGTATTCTTTTTTCATCTTCGCGAGGCTGTGCAGGGTCTGCATCAGCTGGTATTCGCCGTCGATGGGCATGCCGACGTAGTCGCTCAGGATCTGATAGTAGTAGCCGTCGTCGACGTCTACGTCTACTTCGACGGTGCCGTCGGAGAGATCCATGCGTTCTGCTTTCATTCCGCGTACTGCTTCTGCGGCTGTTGCTGTAAGGGCCTCGGCGACGTCTTTCATCTGGATGATCTTTCCCATGAGTTCTTTGACGGCGGTGATCACGCCGGCTTTCAGCCAGTGATCCGGGGGAAGGATCTCCATCCACTTGGGGATCCTGAAGTTCATCTGGGTCACGGGGAATTCGTTCAGGACCATCTGCAGGATCCGGAAAATGTCTTCTTTCCGGAGCTGTTCGCAGTTGACGGGGAGCACGGAGACGCCGTATTTCTGCTCCAGTTCTTTGGCGAGACGGGCCGTCTCGTCGGAATATGGCTTTACGGAGTTGAGAAGGACCAGGAAGGGTTTGCCAAGGTTTTTCAGCTCTGCGACTGTCTGTTCTTCTGCGGGGACGTATGCGGCGCGTTTGATGTCGCCGATGCTTCCGTCGGTGGTGACCACCAGTCCGATAGTGGAATGGTCGGTGATCACTTTCCGCGTTCCGATCTCGGCGGCTTTGGTGAACGGGATCTGATAATCGAACCAGGGAGTCTTCACCAGGCGCTCGCTGTCATTTTCTACATGTCCGGCGGCTCCGTCGACCATGAAGCCGACGCAGTCGATCAGGCGCACCCTGGCGGACACCGCTTCGTCCAGCTGGATCTGGGCGGCTTCTTTGGGGATGAATTTGGGTTCTGTCGTCATGATCGTTTTGCCCGCAGCGCTCTGGGGCAGTTCGTCCCTGGTCTGGGTCCTCGCATGCTCGTCTTCCATGCCGGGGAGCACCATGATCTCCATGAACCGTTTGATGAATGTGGACTTGCCGGTGCGCACGGGGCCAACTACGCCCAGATAGATCTCGCCGCCGGTCCGGGCCTTGATATCCCGGTATACCGAATACATTTCCATAAAAATAACCCCCTTGCTGTGGTGGTACAAATATATGCAGGGGGCTATCTTCGTATTCGGTTCTGTATGCAAATGGATGCAAATTCTTCTGCAGGCCGTCAGGTGATGGTACCGGTTCGCCGGGTCTGGCGAAAGTTGCCTGCGCCGGGGAGCGCATGGGGTTTATTCGCTTAGGTACGCCTTCTTCACCTGCTCGTTGTCCATCATCTCATGGGCGTCGCCGCTGAGGACGATTTTGCCGGTCTCCAGTACGTACGCCTTGTCGGCGATGGAGAGGGCTTTCTTCGCGTTCTGCTCGACCAGGAGAACCGTCGTACCGCTCTTATGGATCTCCTTGATAATATCGAAGATCTCGTTCACATAGATCGGAGACAGGCCCATGGACGGCTCGTCCATCAGCATCAGCTTCGGGCGGGACATCAGCGCGCGGCCCATGGCCAGCATCTGCTGTTCGCCGCCGCTTAAGGTACCGGCCGGCTGGTTCTTGCGTTCTTCGAGACGGGGGAAGCGCTGGTAGATGCTCTTTAGGGTCTCTTCCACCTCTGCCTTGTCCTTCCGGGTGAACGCGCCCATGCGCAGATTCTGGAGCACCGTCATCTCTGCGAAGACCCGGCGGCCTTCGGGCACATGGGCGATTCCCATGGATACCAGCTTGTAGCCGGGCATTTTCGTGATATCAGTTCCGTCGTAAATGATCTTGCCGGCCTTGGCCGGGATCAGTCCCGTGATGGTCTGCAGCGTCGTGGTCTTGCCGGCGCCGTTGGCGCCGATCAGCGCGATGATCTCTCCCTG
>CANQME010000053.1 GCA_947624815.1 uncultured Lachnospiraceae bacterium
AGTGGCGGCAGGTGGAACGGGATCTCAGGCTCGTGGCGGAGGACGCCGAGATCAGCTTCTATGAGCAGGGCGAGTTCACCGACCTGTGCGCCGGCCCCCACCTGATGAACACGAAGGACGTCGGAAAGGCGTATAAGCTGACCAGCATCGCCGGCGCTTACTGGCGCGGCGACGAGCACAATAAGATGCTGACCAGGATCTACGCGACCGCATTCGGCAGGAAAGAAGAGCTGGAAGCTTATCTGACGATGCTTGAGGAAGCCAAGAAGCGCGACCACCGCAAGCTGGGCAAGGAGCTGGGTCTGTTCATGCTGGCGGACGAAGGCCCCGGATTCCCGTTCTTCCTGCCGAAGGGCATGGTGCTCAAGAACACGCTTCTGGAATACTGGCGCGAGGTCCATAAGCGCTACGGCTATATGGAGATTTCCACGCCGATCCTTTTAAACCGCGAGCTCTGGGAGCGTTCCGGACACTGGGAGCATTACAAGAAGAATATGTATACGACCGTGATCGACGAGACCCCATTCGGCATCAAGCCGATGAACTGCCCCGGCGGAATGCTGGTCTATAAGAGCGAGCCCCATTCCTACCGCGAGCTGCCGATGCGCGTCGGCGAGCTGGGTCTTGTCCACCGCCATGAGAAATCCGGTACGCTGCACGGCCTGTTCCGCGTGCGCTGCTTCACCCAGGACGACGCCCATGTCTTCATGACGAGGGAGCAGATGGAGGACGTGATCCAGGAGACGGTACGGCTCTTTGACGAGGTCTATTCCACGTTCGGCCTGCATTATGAGATCGAGCTTTCCACGATGCCGGAAGATCACATCGGCACGCTGGAAGAGTGGGAATTTAATCAGAACGTACTGAAAAATGCCATTACCAAAATGGGCAAGACCTTCACGATCAATGAAGGCGACGGGGCGTTCTATGGTCCGAAGCTGGATTTCCATCTTTCCGACTGCCTCGGACGCACCTGGCAGTGCGGCACGATCCAGCTTGACAGCCAGCTGCCGGAGCGGTTCGAGCTGGAGTACCAGGGCGCGGACGGACAGAAGCATCGTCCGGTGATGATCCACCGCGTGGTGTTCGGCTCCATCGAACGCTTTATCGGCGTGATCACGGAGCATTTCGCAGGCGCGTTCCCGACCTGGCTGGCGCCGGTGCAGGTGAAGGTGCTGCCGATCTCCGACAAATACGAAGAGTACGCCGCACAGGTGGCGAAGCAGTTTGACGACGCAGGCATCCGCGTCGAGGTCGACAACCGTTCGGAGAAGATCGGCTATAAGATCCGCGAGGCCCAGCTGCAGAAGGTTCCGTACATGATCGTCGTGGGACAGAAGGAAGCAGAAAACGGCGTAATCGCGGTCCGCAGCCGTTTTGCAGGCGACGAAGGTCAGAAGGAGACCGGGGCCTTTATCGCCTCGCTGAAGGAGGAGATCGCCTCGCGTACGATGCGGGAGACGAAGACGCAGGAAGCCGGCGCATAAGGAGGTATCTATGAAGGTAAAACCAAATCCATACATTCAGGCTGTCCGGCCGCTTCTGAAGGAACTGCTGGCAGAACTTCTG
Organism: uncultured Lachnospiraceae bacterium; assembly: GCA_947624815.1. Taxonomy (GTDB): domain Bacteria; phylum Bacillota; class Clostridia; order Lachnospirales; family Lachnospiraceae; genus UBA3402. Next base: position 1,570 of record CANQME010000053.1, read on the forward strand.
AAGGAATATCCGTACGCATCCGTCCTGGCGGCGGACAGCCGTGAGAAGTCGTACAGAGTGAACCGTCAGCTGTCCTCGATCAACGGGGGCGGCAGATTCTCCGCGAGAGGCTTCGTGGTGAAGGTCTTCGACGGAAAGCACTGGTCGGAGCATTCCTTTAACGAGATCACAAAGGAGAACCTCGCAGATCTCATCCAGCAGATCCGCGTAACGGCGTCCATGACCGGTTCCGCGCTTCCCGAAGGCGTAACGGAGCATGAATATGCGGCGCCGGAGGAGGAAGAGACGGTATTTACGGGAAGTACAGAGTATCTGACCGATCCTGAGGAGCTGGGCGACGATGTGATCCTGGAGAGGATGAAAGAGGTCCGCAACCGCGGCCTGGCCGTAAGCGGGCAAATCCTGGACTGCATCGTGCAGATCAACTGGAACCGCACCTCCAAGCTGTTTCTGTCACCGAAGAAGGATCTGGAGCAGAACATTCTCTGGACCACCGGAATGGCGGGAACCGTCGCCGCAAAGGGACAGCAGATCCAGACCAGCGCCCGGTCCGTCTCGGCTCTGGGAGGCATGGAGCTTCTTGAGCAGCTTGGCACAGACGTAGAGGACGCGGCGAAAACGACCCTGGAGCTTCTGGACAGCGAGCCGATGCCGGCCGGCGAATACGACTGCGTCTGCTCGCCGGAGGTTACCGGCATGATCGTCCACGAGGCGTTCGGCCACGGCGTGGAAATGGATATGTTCGTGAAGAAACGCGCCCTGGCGGAGCAGTATATCGGCCAGTATGTGGCGTCGCCACTTGTAACCATGCATGACGGCGCGGCCGCCTATGACCAGACGGGAACCTATTTCTTCGACGACGAAGGAACCATGGCTCACGATACCGTGGTGATCGACAAGGGCGTTTTAAAGACCGGAATCAGCGATTATCTGTCGGCGCGTCTTCTGGGCACCGAGCCCACCGGCAACGGCCGGCGCGAAAGCTACCGCCGCAAGGCGTATACCCGCATGACCAACACCTGGTTCGAGGGCGGCACCGACAGCGTGGAGGATATGATCGCCTCCATCGACTATGGATTCCTTCTGGAGCAGCCCAGAAGCGGCATGGAAGACCCGAAGAACTGGGGCATCCAGTGTATGGTCAGCATCGCCAGAGAGATCAAAGACGGGAAGCTGACCGGGAAGATCTTCTCGCCCATCGTACTGACCGGCTATGTGCCAGACCTTCTGAAATCCATTTCCATGATGTCCCCGGATCCGGAGCTGTCCGGCACCGGCTTCTGCGGCAAGGGCTACAAGGAATGGGTCAAGGTGTCCGACGGCGGTCCCTATATGAAGGCCCGGATCCGTCTTGGATAACGAAGAAGGGAGCACGCGGCATATATCTCGAAATGAAGGACAATGCAAGGAGAATAGATATGATTGAGAAAATCCTGTCGGCCATAGACGGGCTCGGCATCGATGCGTACAGCATTACGGAGGTCCGTTCCCAATCCGCGGAGGCGTTCTTCGTCCGCAGACATATGGATCTGAAACGGCGCACCACCCTGACGGATTATACCGTCAGCGTATACGTGATAACGGAGGAGAACGGCAATCGGTTCGTCGGCGATTCCTCCGTTCCGGTCTATCCGGGAATGGAGGAGGCGGAGCTTAGGGAGGCGCTTCGGTCCGCGCGTCACGCCGCATCCTTTGTACGCAATCCCTACTATCCGCTGTTTGACGGCGGCAAAGAGAAACTGGCGGCTTCCAAAAGCGCCTTCGCGGACCGGACGCCGGAAGAGAATATCAAACGGATGGCGGATGTTTTATTCGCCTGCGACAACGATGAAAATGCATTCGTCAATTCCGCGGAATTCTTCGCGGTGAGGAAGGTATACCATGTGGTGAATTCGGCCGGTACGGACGTCTCCTGGGAAACCTTCGACCTGAACGGCGAGTACGTGATCCAGTGTCTGACCCCGGCCGACGTGGAGACCCACCATACCTTCGATTTCAGCGAGCCGGATACGGAGACCTTCCGCGCCGATATCGAACACGCCCTCAGGCAGACCGCGGACCGGGCGAGAGCGAAGCAGGCGGCGCCGGGCGGCCGGTATACGGTGATCCTCTCCGGCGACCAGGTGGGGACGCTGATGGACTACTATGTGAGCCGGGCAGACGCCGGAATGATCTATCAGCATTATTCCGACTATGAGGTCGGTAAGGACGTGCAGGAGGCGTCGGGGCCGGACGCGGACGGAGATCCGCTGACGATCATTCTGAAGGCGGCGGAGCCCTACGACCGGCAGGGCATTCCGCTGACTGACCGGACGCTTCTGGAGAACGGCGTGGTGAAGACGATCCACGGCGGCGCCCGCATGGCCTATTATCTGGGGATCGAACCCACCGGCGTCTACCGCTGGATCCAGGTGCCGACCGGTTCTGTGCCGTTTGCGGACATGAAGAAGCAGCCGTATCTGCATATCGTGCTGTTCTCCGACTTCCAGATGGATGTGATGACCGGGCATTTCGGCGGGGAGATCCGGCTGGCTTATCTGTATGACGGCGGGCAGGTGAAACTTGTTACCGGCGGTTCCATGAACGGGAGCATCCTGGACGCGCAGAAGCATATGGTATTTTCCACGGACCGGTACCGGTCGGCAGTCTACGACGGGCCGTTCGCGGCAGCGATCCCGGACGTATCGGTGGCAGGGATCAGTTCCGACACATAAGAGAAACCCGGAGAAGCCGACGGGCTTTCCGGAGCACAGCAGGAAGGAGAAGGCTGGATGAAAGAAGGGAGATACGGAGAGATCTGGCTGGCAGGCGGGTGCTTTTGGGGGACGCAGCGGTATTTCGACTGCCTGCCGGGAGTCGTTCGGACGGAGGTGGGTTATGCCAACGGCAACACCGCCGACCCGACCTACGAGCAGGTGAAGTATGAGAATACCGGCCATGCGGAGACTGTCCATGTCACGTATGATCCGGAGCGGATCACGCTTGACGAGCTGCTAACGCAGTATTTCAAGGTCATCGATCCGACGCTCGTCAACCGCCAGGGCGGCGACGTGGGCGTGCAGTACCGGACGGGGATCTATTACACGGATCCTGCGGATCAGCCGGTGATCGCGGCGGCGCTTGCCGCCCTGCAGAGGCAGTATGACCGTCCGCTTGCGGTGGAATCAGGGCCTCTGCAGAACTTCTATTCCGCGGAGGAATACCACCAGAAATACCTGGAGAAGAATCCGGGAGGTTACTGCCACATTGCACCGGCCATGTTTGAGGCGGCCAGACAGTGGAAGCGGGGGTGAAGACGCATATGGAGAAGAAACAGCACTGGAAATTCATCCTTCAGGCGGCGAAGATTGGCTTCGGAAGCGCCCTTGCGATGTATCTGGCTCACCTGTTCGGACTGGAATTCGCGTCGTCGGCCGGTTCCATCACGCTTCTTACGATCCTGACCACCAAGTGGGAGACGGTGAAGCTGTCCATATTCCGCGTGATTACCTTTGTGGCGGCCGTGTTCGTCGCCTGGGCTATGCTGGGCCTGTTCCACAGCGACTGGATCGCTTACGGCTGCTTTCTGATGATCATGACGCTTCTGTGCGATTATATCGGATGGCGCTCGGCGCTGTCGGTCAATGCGGTCATCGGCATGCATTTTCTGGACACCCTGGATTTCAGCGCCCGGGCCATTGCCAACGAGCTCTATCTGCTTCTGATCGGCATTACCATCGCGCTGATCCTGAACCAGTTCACCAACAACCGCCACCGCAGGCAGGATATCATCAACTGGATGAAGGACACGGAGCGGCGTCTGCAGATCATCGTCATGCATCTTGCGGCCTATCTGTCCGGCAAGGAGCTGCAGGCGGACGTATGGGGAGAGCTGCGGGAGCTGGAGAAGCTCCTGAGCCATTACATCAGCGAGGCCAACGAGTATCAGGGCAATACGTTCCAGTCCCATCCGGGCTATTACATCGACTACTTTGAGATGCGGCGCAACCAGTGTTCGGTCTTAAGCAATCTCCATACGGAGATCTCCCGGATCCGCACGATGCCGGAGGAATCGCGCCATATCGCTGCATTCATGGTGGATATGGCCGAATACGTGGTGGAAAAAAACGTGCCGACCGATCAGCTTGACAAGCTGGAGCAGGTGTTTGCCTATATGCGCTCCGGAGGTCCGGTCACATCGGCGGACGAGTTCGAGAACCGTGCCCTGATCTTCCATATCCTGATGGATCTGCGGGAATTTCTGGAATATAAGAGCGATTTCGTCGCGAACCTGGATGAGGAGCAGCGGCGCAGGTACTGGAACGCCTGAAAGGTTTGAACATTATGGAAACATCAGAAAGAGAGGCATTAAGCGCCAAACGGCGCATTGTGATCAAGATCGGTTCGTCTTCCCTGACCCATGCGGAGACCGGGGATCTGAACCTGCTTAAGATCGAACGGCTTGTGCGGATCATCAGCGATCTGAAGGGCTCCGGCCGTGAGGTGGTTCTGGTATCGTCGGGAGCCATCGCGGCCGGCCGGCGCGCCCTGCACCATCAGGGAAAACCGGACAGTCTGGCCCAGAAGCAGGCGTTCGCGGCGGTGGGACAGGCGCGGCTCATGATGGTCTATCAGAGGCTGTTCGCGGAGTATAACCAGGTGGCGGCCCAGGTCCTTCTGACCAAGGACACCATGGTGGGCGACGCCTCCCGTTATAATGCGCAGAACACCTTCGACGAGCTTCTGAAGCTGGGGACCGTGCCCATTGTCAATGAAAATGATACGGTTTCCACGTCGGAGATTCCGATGGTAGACAATTTCGGTGACAACGACCGTCTGTCGGCCGTTGTGGCGGCGCTGATCGGCGCGGATCTGCTGATCCTTCTGTCGGATATCGACGGACTGTATTCCGACGATCCGCGGACGAATCCGCAGGCCCGGTTCATCGACACGGTTCGGGAGATCACGCCGGAGCTTCTGGAAATGGGTAAGGAGACTTCCGGCAGCGGCGTCGGCACCGGCGGCATGGCGGCCAAGCTTGCCGCGGCCAGGATCGCTACGGACAGCGGCTCCGATATGGTGATCGCCAATGCGGAGCACGTGGAGATCATCTCGCGGATCCTGGAAGGCGAGAAGTGCGGGACGCTTTTCGTGGCGCACCCAAACCACGATTTCGACCTGATGGATTATCTGACGTCCGAGTACGGATGAGCGGACGCATACCGCATCCGATACGTCGGACCGGTAAGAAGGAGTAAATTCGATTATGATAACGCAGGAAATGATCGACCGGATCAACACGCTCTACCACAAATCCCAGGCTGTGGGCCTGACGGAGGAGGAAAAGCAGGAGCAGGCGCAGCTGCGCAAACGCTATATCGAGGCCATCCGAGCCAATATGCGCGGCACGCTGAACAGTATTTCGATCAAGGAGCCGGACGGAAGCATTACCGATCTCGGGAAGAAATACGGCGGCGTGCAGAGCGAGTGACGGGCGTGCGCAGGCGTCCGTGAATCACCGGCACCGGCCGGATAAGGGAGAATGAGATGGAATTAACGGAAATCGGCGAAAGAGCGCGCAGGACGGCGTATCTTTTGAATACCATGGGCCCGGATCAGAAGAATCGGGGCCTTTCTGCGGCCGCGGAAGCGATCCTTGGCGGCAGTGCAGAGATCCTTAAGGCGAACGAGCAGGATGTCCTTACGGCCCGCAAAAAGGGCGTGAAGGAGGGTCTTATTGACCGCCTGACCCTGACGGAGGAACGGATCGTCGCCATGGCGGAGGGGATCCGGCAGGTGGCGGCGCTGGACGACCCGGTCGGCGAGTTTATCTCCATGAAGCCGAGGCCCAACGGGCTTCTGATCGGTCAGAAGCGTGTGCCGCTGGGCGTGATCGGCATCATCTATGAGGCGAGGCCCAATGTGACGGCGGACGCCTTCGCGCTCTGCTTTAAAGCAGGGAACGCGGTGATTTTAAAGGGCGGAAGCGACGCGGTCTTTTCCAACAAGGCCATCGTGTCGCGGATCCGGCAGGGGCTTAACAGCGCAGGGCTGCCCTGTGACACGGTGCAGCTGATCGAGAGCACGGACCGGGAGACGACCCAGAGGTTTATGCGTATGAACGGGTATCTGGATGTGCTGATCCCCAGAGGAGGCGCGGGGCTGATCCGCAGCGTGGTGGAGAACAGTACGGTTCCGGTCATCGAGACGGGCACGGGGAATTGCCATATCTATGTGGATGAGTCGGCGGACTTCGATATGGCGCTGGATATTATCTTTAACGCCAAGACCCAGCGGATCGGAGTCTGCAACGCCTGTGAGTCTCTGGTGGTTCATCGGGCGATTGCGGGCAGGTTCCTGCCGCTGCTTAAGAAGCGTCTGGATGAGAAGAATGTGGAGATCCGGGCGGATGAGGCTGCCTGCGGTATGGTGGACGGGCTTGTCGCGGCTACGGAGGCGGACTGGGGGACGGAGTATCTGGATTATATCGTTTCGCTGAAGCTGGTGGACAGTGTGGATGAGGCGATCGGGCATATTAACCGGTATAATACGAAGCATTCGGAGGCGATTATTACTTCTGATTATGCAAATGCGCAGAAGTTTCTGAATGAGGTTGATGCGGCGGCGGTGTATGTGAATGCGTCGACGAGGTTTACGGACGGGAATGAGTTTGGGTTCGGGGCGGAGATCGGGATCAGTACGCAGAAGCTGCATGCGAGGGGGCCGATGGGGTTGAGGGAGCTGACGACTACGAAGTATGTGATTTATGGGAGTGGGCAGGTTAGGGGATAAACGGGGAGAGAAAGTCGATTGATGAGGGATGAAGGGGTGCATATATTCGCGGGAGGTACGCGCGGGAACCATACTTCCTCTGAGGTTCAGGATTTGCTCGCGGGAAAATCCTAGGTTCACAGCAATTTGCTAAGGGCGGTACGAAAAATGGACAACTCGCTTCGCTCAGACACGTCCATTTTTCGCACCAACGCAAATTACTGTTCACCAAGGATTTTCATGCGCTCGCAAAATTCACCTCAGATGAAGTATGGTTCCCGCGCTGGATTTCGCTTGATGGAGTTAACTGTTCTGGTTTTCGCTTCGGGAGCAGTAAACTTCCGTGCTGGATTTCGCTCCCGGAAATAAACAGCACAGGATCATTGTCTGCATGGGATGACTTTCGCGAATGGATAGAATTTTCTGGTAGCAGGTGATTTGCTTCGGGAGCAGTAAGCTCTCGCGCGGCTTTTTGCTCCCGGCAGTAAACAGCACAGGATCATTGTCTGCATGGGGTGACTTTTACGAATGGTTAGAAAATCTTCGTGAGCAGTGATTTGCGTTCGAGGAAAAACGGGGTCGCCAGGTTATCAAGCATTCGGATGCGCCCACCTGGGGGCCCCGTTTTTCCGACGTTTTTAGCAAATTGCTGCGAACATAGATTTTCTTCCGTTCGTAATCCGGAACCACATGCAGACAATGATCCTGTGCGTAACCCATCGCGATCGTATTCGCCCTATCTCCTCGCCCTATATTTCAAAAAACACATGACAACTTGCTCAAAATCGAGTATACTGATATCGAACCAATCCCCATTGAACAGTTATTTCATAGAAGAGGCAAAATGCAATATGAACCAACCGATTGATTTCGATCAGATAGACCTGATGCTGCCCCCGCCGGAGCAGGAGCCGGACAGGCAGTATTATTTTACGGCGAAAGCGAAGCGGTATGCGGCGGAGGAGAGCGCCAGGCTGGGGCGGCCGCTTACTTGCTGCATTCAGACGTTTGGGTGTCAGATGAACAGCAGGGACTCGGAGAAGCTTCTGGGGATCCTTATGCAGATCGGGTACCGGGAGACGAACGACGAGCATGCGGATTTCGTGCTTTATAATACGTGTACGGTTAGGGAGAACGCCAACAAGCGGGTCTACGGACGGCTCGGATATCTGAATACGGTCAAGAAGAGGAATCCGGATATGCTGATCGCGCTCTGCGGCTGCATGATGCAGGAGGCGCAGGTGGTGGAGAAGATCCGGACGAGCTATCGTTTCGTGGATATCATTTTCGGAACCCACAACATCTTTAAGCTGGCGGAGCTGTGGTGCCGGCGGTATGAGGCGAGGCGGGACGCAGTGCGGAAGGATGCGGCAGGCCCTGGGAAAGGCGGGATGGTGGTTGACGTCTGGGACAGCGCCGATCGGATCGTGGAGGATCTGCCGGTGGAGCGGAAATATCCGTTTAAATCTGGCGTCAACATCATGTTCGGATGCAATAATTTCTGCAGCTACTGTATCGTTCCCTATGTGCGAGGCCGGGAGCGTAGCCGCAGGCCGGAGGATATCCTGGCGGAGATCCGGCGGCTGGTCGCGGACGGCGTGGTTGAGGTGATGCTGTTGGGGCAGAATGTGAATTCTTACGGGAAGACGCTTGACGAACCGGTGACGTTTGCGGAGCTTCTGCGGCAGGTGGATCAGATCGAGGGGCTGGAACGGATCCGTTTCATGACCTCGCATCCGAAGGATCTGTCGGACGAGCTGATCCGGGCCATGGCGGAATCGAAGAAGGTCTGCCGGCATCTGCATCTGCCGGTGCAGTCCGGAAGCAGCCGGATTTTAAAAGAGATGAACCGGCGCTATACGAAGGAGCAATACCTTGAGCTGGTGGAGAGGATCCGCCGCGCCATGCCGGACATTTCCCTGACTACGGATATCATCGTGGGATTCCCGGGGGAGACGGAGGAGGATTTCCTGGAGACCATGGATGTGGTGGAACAGGTGCGCTACGACAGCGCGTTTACCTTTATCTATTCGAAGAGGACCGGCACTCCGGCGGCAAAGATGGAGAATCAGGTGCCGGAGGACGTGGTGAAGGACCGGTTCGACCGGCTTCTGAAGCGGATCCAGGAGATCTCCGCGGAGGTCTGCGGCCGGGATCTGCATACGGTGCAGAAGGTACTGGCGGAGGAACCGGACGATCATCTGGACGGGTATCTGACGGGGCGGATGGACAACAACACGGTCGTACATTTCCCGGGAGACGCTTCGATGATCGGGAAGATCGTGGATGTGTATCTGGAAGAGAGCAAGGGCTTTTACTATATGGGCAGGACGGCAGGCGCCGGCGGGGGCTGACACGGCGAAGGCCGCAGGCCGGCGATGTGAGAGTGCAGTGAGAATATACAGAAAAGCGAGGAAACGGACGTGGCCGGATTATCTCCGATGATGGTTCACTATATGGAAACAAAGAAGCAGTATCCGGACTGCATTTTGTTCTACCGTCTGGGCGACTTCTATGAGATGTTCTTCGAGGACGCGCTGACGGCGTCAAAGGTGCTGGACATTACGCTGACCGGCAAGGAATGCGGCCTTGAGGAACGGGCGCCCATGTGCGGCGTGCCTTACCATGCGGTGGATTCTTATCTGTACAAGCTGGTGCAGAACGGCTACAAGGTGGCGATCGCCGAGCAGATGGAGGACCCGAAGCTGGCCAAGGGACTGGTGAAGCGGGAGGTCATCCGGGTGGTGACGCCGGGAACCATTACGTCCAGTCAGGCGCTGGATGAGACGAAGAACAATTACCTGATGGGCGTTGTCTGCGTGGGCGACGTTTACGGGATCTCCATATGCGATATTACCACAGGGGATTATCTGGTCAGCGAGGTGACCGGACTGCGGAATCTTCTTGACGAGATCAATAAGTTCTCGCCGTCGGAGATCATCTGCAACGAGGCGTTCGTGATGTCGGGCGTCGACCTGGACGATCTGAGGAACCGTTATCAGATGGCGGTCTCTGCGCTGGAAAGCCGGTATTTCGCGGACGACGCCTGCAGGCGGGTGCTGCGGGAGCATTTCCATGTGCAGAATCTGGACGGGCTTGGGTTGGGCGATTACGACGCGGGCGTGATCGCGGCCGGCGCAGTTATGGAGTATCTGTATGAGACGCAGAAGAACTCTCTGGACCATATTACGACGATCCTTCCGTACACGACGGGCGAATACATGATCATCGACACCTCGACCCGGCGGAACCTGGAGCTTCTGGAGACGCTAAGGGAGAAGCAGCGGCGCGGCTCCCTTCTGTGGGTGCTGGACAAGACGAAGACGGCCATGGGCGCGCGTCTGATGCGGACGTTTATCGAGCAGCCGCTGATCCACAGGGATGAGATCCTGCGGCGGCAGGAGGCTGTCGAGGAGCTGAATCTCAGCTATATCTCCAGGGAGGAGATCCGGGAGTATCTGAACCCGGTGTACGATCTGGAGCGGCTCCTGGGCCGGATCAGCTATAAATCGGCGAATCCCAGGGATCTGATCGCATTTAAGAATTCCCTTCAGATGCTTCCCTTTGTCCGGGATCTGCTGAAGGATTTCCACAGTCCGCTGCTTGCGGATATCATGAATGATCTGGATCCGCTGGAGGATCTGTACGCGCTGATCGACGCGGCCATCGAGGAGGATCCGCCGCTGACCACGCGGGAAGGCGGCATCATCAAGGACGGTTACAGCGAGGAGGCGGACAGGCTTCGCCACGCCAAGACCGAGGGCAAGGGTTGGCTGGCCGATTTGGAGACGCGGGAGCGGGACAAGACGGGGATCAAGAATCTCCGGATCAAATACAACAAGGTCTTCGGATACTATTTCGAGGTGACCAATTCCTTCAAGAGCCTGGTGCCGGAGTATTTCATCCGCAAGCAGACGCTGACCAACGCGGAGCGCTATACGACAGACGAGCTGAAGGAGATGGAGAGCACGATCCTGGGCGCGGAGGACCGGCTGTTTTCACTGGAATATGACCTGTTCTGCGAAGTACGGGACCGGATCGGCGCGGAGGTAAGCCGGATCCAGAAGACGGCCAAGGCACTGGCAGGGCTTGACGTATTCTGCTCCCTGTCGCTTGTCGCGACCCGGAACGACTACGTGAAGCCGTCGATCAATGAGAAGGGAACCATCCGGATCAAAAACGGCCGTCACCCGGTGGTGGAGCTGATGCTGAAGGACGAGCTTTTCGTGGCCAACGACACGTATCTGGACAACGGGAAGAACCGGATCTCTATCATCACGGGTCCGAATATGGCCGGGAAATCCACCTATATGCGGCAGACGGCGCTGATCGTGCTGATGGCACAGATGGGCTCCTTCGTACCGGCGGAGGAAGCGGATATCGGGATCTGCGACCGGATCTTCACCCGCGTGGGCGCATCCGACGATCTGGCTTCGGGGCAGAGCACCTTTATGGTGGAAATGACGGAGGTGGCCAATATTCTGCGCAATGCCACCAGAAACAGCCTGATCATTCTGGATGAGATCGGCCGCGGTACCAGTACCTTCGACGGCCTGAGCATCGCCTGGGCGGTGGTGGAGCATATCAGCAATACGAAGCTTCTGGGAGCGAAGACGCTGTTCGCCACCCATTACCATGAGCTGACGGAGTTGGAAGGGACCATGAGCGGGGTCAACAACTACTGCATCGCCGTGAAGGAGCAGGGGGACGATATCGTGTTCCTGCGGAAGATCGTGAAGGGCGGTGCGGACAAGAGCTATGGGATCCAGGTGGCGAGGCTGGCCGGCGTACCGGAGCAGGTGACGAACCGGGCGAAGGAGCTGGTGGAGGAGCTGAGCAGCGCGGATATTGCGACGAAGGCCAGGGAGATCGCGGAGGCAGGAGCCAACGTGACGGCCAGGCCAGCCCACAAGGCGGTCTCGAAGCCGGACGATGTGGATTTAAACCAGATGACATTGTTCGCGACGGCACAGAGCGAGGACATCGTACGTGAGCTGGAAGCGGTGCAGATCAATGAGATCACGCCGGTGGAGGCATTGAATATCCTCAGCCGGCTGCAGAGCAGGATCAAGAACCGGTGGCAGTAGCCGGCTGCCGGATTTTGGATGGATTGACAGGCTGACGGAATGAGTCAGGGCCGACGGAATGGAGGGGAACGGTATGCCGCATATTACAGTGCTGGATCAGAGTACGATCGACAAGATCGCGGCGGGGGAAGTGATTGAGAGACCGGCTTCGGTGGTGAAGGAGCTTCTGGAGAACGCGATCGACGCGAAGGCGACGGCGGTGACGGTGGAGATCCGGGACGGAGGAATCTCGTTTATCCGGGTGACGGATAACGGCTGCGGGATCCCGAAGGAGGAGGTATCCCTGGCATTTCTGCGGCATTCGACCAGCAAGATCCGATCGGCGGACGATCTGTTCGTGGTGGCCTCGCTGGGGTTTCGCGGCGAGGCGCTTTCCAGCATCGCGGCGGTGTCCCAGGTGGAGCTGATCACCAAGACGGCGGAGCAGATCTCCGGCGTCCGTTATATGATCGAGGGCGGAAAGGAGCGGTCTCTGGAGGACATCGGCGCGCCGGACGGGACGACCTTTCTTGTGCGGAACCTGTTCTTTAACACGCCGGCGAGACAGAAATTCCTTAAGACGGCCCAGACGGAGGGGGCGCATGTGGCGGCGCTGGTGGAGAAGATCGCCATGTCCCATCCGGATATCTCCATCCGGTTCATTCAGAACAATCAGAACAAGCTGCATACGTCCGGGAATCATAATCTGAAGGATATCATTTACACGGTGTTCGGGCGGGAGATTGCAGCCAATCTGCTGCCGGTGGAGCTGGAGCAGGAGATTCTGCAGGTGAAGGGCTTCGCCGGGAAGCCGGTGATCGCCAGGAGCAACCGGAATTTCGAGAATTATTACATCAATGGGCGGTATGTGAAAAGCGCCGTCGTGGCGAAGGCCATCGAGGAGGCGTACCGGCCGTTTATGATGCAGCACAGGTATCCGTTTGTTCTGCTGCATATCCGCGTGGAGCCGGAGTATCTGGACGTGAATGTGCATCCGACGAAGATGGAGATGCGTTTCCGGGATGAGGAGCGGATCTACCAGATGATCTTTCGGGCGGTCAGCGACGCGCTGGCTCATAAGGAGCTGATCCCGCAGGTGGAGCTGGACAGGAAGGCGGAAGCGGAGAAGGCGAAGACGGAGAAGCTTCTGGAGCCGCGGCCGGAGCCGTTTGAGGTAAAACGGCGGGGAAGCCTGGAAAACCGGAGCGTGAACGCCGGATATTCGGGGGAGAGCAGCGGCCGCGCAGTATACCTGAACGTGGCCGAGAAGCAGCTGGAGTACGACAGCCCAGAGGCGCGGAAAGCCTGGCAGGAGCGGACGGCGGGAATGCGAGGTGCGCAACAACCGGCCGCCACTGGCGGACCGGGAAAGTCTTCCGCAAACCGTCAGGAGCCGATGCACCTGGCGCAGATCGCAGGAAGAGCGGAGACGCCGAAGGGAACGACTGTGCCGGCGGATGCAGAATCGGATTCGCGGAAAGACAGCTCTGCGGAAGCGGCCGGTGCGGCCGGTGTTACGGCAGATGCGATGCGCGGATCGGCCTCCGGTGGTGCAGGATTTGCATTCGGCGATGCGAACGGCACGACGTCCGGATCAGCCTTCGGAGGCGCAGGCGCTGCGGCATCAGGAACAGCTTCCGGCGGGACGCCTGCAGACGAAAAACCCAGGCAGCTGGATCTTTTTGAGGAAAAGCTTCTGGCGCCGGAGAGCCGCCTGCGCCACAAGCTGATCGGACAGCTGTTCGATACCTACTGGCTTGTGGAATTCAACGATCACCTGTACATCATCGACCAGCACGCGGCACATGAGAAGGTACTCTATGAGCGGACGATGAAGACGTTAAAGAGCCGGGAATACACCTCTCAGATGGTGAATCCGCCGATCATTCTGACTCTGAGCAGCGAGGAGCAGATCCTTCTCAACAAATATATGAGATATTTCACAGAGATCGGATTTGAGATCGAGCCCTTCGGAGGAAAGGAATACGCCGTGCGGGCTGTGCCGGACAATCTGTTCTCCATCGCCAGGAAAGAGCTTCTGATGGAGATGCTGGACGATCTGTCCGACGACATCCTGAAGGGCGGCGTGGAATCCGTTTACGACCGGGTGGCGACCATGTCCTGCAAGGCGGCGGTCAAGGGGAACCACCGTCTGTCGCCGGCGGAGGCGGATCATCTGATCGACGAGCTTCTCACACTGGACAATCCTTACGCATGTCCGCACGGAAGGCCGACGATCATTTCCATGAGCAAGTACGAGCTGGAGAAGAAATTCAAGCGGATCGTATAAGTGAATAAATGTCGCTTCCCATGCGACCATTTCCCTCCTTTGATCTGTTATAGTTGGTTCATAACAAAAACCAACACAGATGAAAGGAGTTTTTTTATGAAAAAGGGACTTACAGAGCTGGTATTCATTCTGGACCGGAGCGGTTCCATGCAGGGGCTTGAGAAGGACACCATCGGAGGCTTTAACAGCATGCTTGAGAGGCAGAAGAAGCTGGCGGAGGAGGAAGCGGGACAGGTCGAGGTGACGACGGTGCTGTTCGACGATCAGTACGAGATGCTTCACGACCGGTTCCCGATGCAGGCTGTCAGACCTCTGACGGAGAAGGAATACTTCGTGCGGGGCTGTACGGCGCTCCTGGACGCAGTGGGCAGGACGATCAGCCGGATCGCGGATATCCAGAAGAATCTGCCTGAAGAGTACCGGCCGGAGAAGACCATATTCGTGATCACCACAGATGGTATGGAAAATGCCAGTCACGAGTACTCCTACAGCCGCTTAAAGACCATGATCGGACGGCAGAAGGAGCTGGGGTGGGATTTCCTCTTCCTGGGAGCGAACATCGACGCGGTGGCGGAAGCCGGCCGCTTCGGGATCGGCTCTGACCGGGCCGTGACCTATCAGAACGACAGCCAGGGCGTGCAGCTGAATTTCAAGGTCGTAGGCGAGACCATTTCCCATATGCGGATGGCGCCCTGCTGCGCTTCTGTGGGAGCCGACTGGAAGGCGGAGATCGAGGAGGATACGAGAAAACGGCAGCGGGAAAGAACCAGAACAGCACCCGGAGCGTGACGGGCATGGGAATACTTCATTTCTTTTCATTACCCTATCTTTTTTTCACTCGGATGCGTTATACTCAGTAGAAAGTACTTTCTGCTGCACGGCCGGTGTTCCTGATGCAGGAATGCCGGAATGAAAATGATGGAGGTCCAAACGCGATGGATCCGGATTTCCTGCTGATCCGACGGATGAGAGACGGCGACGACGATGCGATCGAAGAATTTGTCCGGAAATACTATCCGGCGGTTCTCCGGTATTGTCTGCTGCGCATCGGCGACGCAGGAGACGCGGCCGACGCGGTTCAGGAGACCTTCGAACGGTTCTTCCGGAATTTTGCAAGGTACCGGCATTATGGGAAGGCCGTTAATTATCTGTACGTGATCGCAGGCAACCTCTGCCGGGATTATTACCGGAACCGAAGGGAGATCGCGGCGGGAGACGCGGAAGAGGTGCTGCGGTTTCGGAGCCAGGGCAATGGGCCCGGAGAGTCCGGGCTCGGTTCCGATGAGACACGCGCGTCTTCGCAGCTCAAAGCGGCCGCCGGCGGCTCAGAGAACGCTGTGGGAGAGAGTTGGACCGGAACCGGGCACCCGGATGCGGAGCTCCGCATGGATCTGCAGAGCGCGTTTGCCGCGCTTTCGCCGGAGCTAAGGGAAGCGGCGATCCTGTTCTTCTGCCAGGAGCTTAAGCAGAGGGAGATCGCGAGGATCCTGGGAATCGGACTTCCGCTCGTGAAATACCGGATCCGGAAGGCCCGGGAACAATTACAGGAAATGCTAGAGGAGGTGCGGCAGTGATACGCCGGGATGAACTGAAGCTGGCGGTACAGAAGGAAGCGGATGCGCTTGCCGCCAGGGAATACATGGATAGTTCCGCACATATGGAGCAGACGGTTCTCGCAGCCAGATCCGCTTACTGCGAAGCGGAAGCGGCCCGGCCGCTGACCCGGTTTGAGTTTCTGATGGAACAGAGCCGCTATATCCGCAAACGCTGGTGGATCCTGCAGGCGCTTCTTCTGGCTGCGCTGGGCTGGATGCTGATCCGTGCGGGCAGCGGCTTCTACGCGGCGCGCAGCATGGGAATCGCCGGTTCCGCTTTTACGGTGCTGATCCTGCCGGAGCTCTGGAAGAACCGAAGCTGCGGCGCTACGGAAGTTGAGGGGGCGGCTTATTACTCCCTGCGGCAGATCTACGCGGCCAGGCTGACATTGTTCGCCATGGCGGATCTTCTTCTGCTCACGGCCTTCGGCGGAGTTGCGGTAACGGCCGGCGGAATTCCTGTGACGGATCTGACGGTGCAGTTTCTGCTGCCGTTCAATGTGACCTGCTGCATCTGCTTTCAGACTCTTTACAGCCGCCGGATGCAGTCGGAGATCTTTTCCGTATTCTTATGCGGATGCTGGATCGCCGTCTGGGTCGAGATCGTCCTTGGAAGGCTGTACGAGAGGATTACATTTCCTGTCTGGTATGGACTTCTGGCGTTGTCCGCGGCGTACCTGCTGTTCTGCGTCGCGCGCGGACAGAGAAATTTACACAAATTACTGGAGGCAGAACCGGTATGGAATTAAAAATAACGGACCTTACAAAGCAGTTTAAGGAGGTAGCAGCGGTAGACGGCGTCAGCTGTACGATGACCGGCGGCGTCTACGGACTTCTGGGCGCCAACGGCGCGGGCAAGACGACGCTGATGCGGATGCTCTGTACGCTGAATACGCCCACCTCTGGACAGATCACATGGGACGGCCAGGACATTTTCTCCATGGCGGAGGCGTACAGGCGGATCCTGGGATATCTGCCCCAGGATTTCGGGTATTATCCGGATTTTACGGTGGAGGATTACATGCTCTACATCGCGTCCATCAAGGGCCTCCGTCCCGTGGTGGCAAAGCGACGCACGGCGGAGCTGATCCGGCAGGTAGGTCTTGACAAGGCGTCCGGCCGGAAGATGAAGAAGCTGTCCGGCGGCATGAAGCGCCGCGCCGGGATCGCCCAGGCCATGCTCAACGACCCGCAGATCCTGATCCTGGACGAGCCGACGGCAGGGCTTGATCCGACGGAGCGGATCCGCTTCCGCAACCTGATCAGCGAGCTTTCAGAGGAGCGGATCGTACTTTTGTCCACCCACATCGTGTCGGATGTAGAGTATATCGCGAAAGAGATCCTGCTTATGAAGGACGGAAGATTTATCTGCCGCGGCACGGCGGATGAGCTGATCGCCTCCATGCCGGAGAGGGTTTGGAGCCTTACGGTGCCGAAGAAGGAGGCAGAAGGCTACCTGCGCCGGTATAAGGTTTCGAATGTGAAGGCGGTACCGAATGGGGCCCAGCTGCGGATCCTGTCTGCAGAGCCGCCGGCGGGTATGCAGTCCGCCCAGCTGCAGGAAGCCACACTGGAGGACGTTTTCCTCTATCATTTCGGAGAAAGGTCAGGTGACGGCAATGGTGAAGTATGAGATCAAGAAGGTATTTGCGAGAAGGGGCGGCGTGATCGCGCTTCTGATCATGCTGGTCCTGACCGTGTACACCTGCTGGTTTGCCACAAACAGCAGCAGCGAGTGGGTCAATGAAAACGGAGATACGGAGACCGGCTACCACGCGATGGTGAAGAAACGGGAAGCGCAGCGGGCGTGGTCCGGCATTCTGGACGAGGAGAAGATCCGCCGGGTGATCGAAGAGAATCTCCGCATTACCTCCACGCCGGAGTACAATTCGAAGGATGTAAGGCTGAGTAACATCGCCTTCGGATGGGGTCAGGGGATCCATGAGATCCGGGGCCTTTTAAATCATTATTTTGCCGTGGATTTTCAGACATCGGATTATTACCGGGCCAACAGCCTGACACCGGATATGGCGGGAGAGTTCTATCCGAACCGCATAAGGCTTTTGAAGGAATTTCTGGCGGATGAAGCAAACGGCTCTTATTACCGGTTTTCCGATGCGGAGAAGGACTGGATGATCCGGCAGTACGAGGCGCTGAAGACGCCTTTCTATGTCGATTATATGCAGGGCTGGGATAATGTTCTGACGTATTACCCGACGGTCAGCATGATCCTGATCATGGTGCTTGGGTACCTGATGGCCGGGATCTTCTCCAATGAATTTCAGTGGAAATCGGATTCGATCTTTTTCTCGTCGGCCCATGGCCGCAACAGCGCAATCCGCGCCAAGCTGGCGGCGGGCTTTCTGATCGTGACGGCCGTCTACTGGGCGGCGATCCTCGTCTACTCGCTGACCGTACTGGGATATCTTGGGTTTTACGGTGCGTCCTGCCCGCTGCAGGCCAGCGGCAGATGGAAGAGCTTCTACAACCTGACCAACGCCCAGGCCTATCTGATCGTGATCCTGGGAGGATATATCGGATGCGTTTTCATCGCCTTTCTGACCATGCTTATCTCAGCGTGCAGCCGTTCGACGGTGCTGGGCGTGATGACTCCGGTGCTCATCATTTTCCTGCCGAATTTCATACAGAATTTGAGCTTTGACGCAGTGATCATCGATAAGATCCTGGCCCTGCTTCCGGCCCGGCTTCTGGAGCTGAATATGGAGCTTGTGTACTTCGACCTGTTCGACTTCGGGGGCTTCGTGACCGGCGCGCTGCCGGTCGCAATCGCGCTCTATGTGATCCTGTCGGCCGCGCTGCCGCCGGTGATCTATCGGGAGTACCGGAGGAAGGAGATTATGTGAGCGGTATGATCCGCTGATAATGAAACAAGATTTCGACACCCGCATTCTGCAGCTGTTTTTGGTTGGCAGGATGCGGGATTTTATGTATAATGAGGATGGCAAAGATGAAGAAGAGGTAAGAAGGGAAGGGGGCATTATAATGATAGAAAACAGGAATGTAAATATCATTATCGGTGACGATGGGAATAAACTGGTGTTGATCAATGATATACGTTTTAAAGGGAAACGGAAGATTGATTGGGATGATGTAAAAATGTACCTGAAAGGATACATCGGAGACTCCTATGTGATTGAGGAAAATGCAGAACGTATTTTCATCGGCAATGAACTACCTGAAGAATATACAGAATCAGAAAGCCGGAAAAGCCTTATGGGTGCAAATGCGAAAGCCAAAGCGAATGCTGCCACCGCAATACCCGAGTTAATACAGATTGCTTCAAATCCGGCTTATGAAGAAAATAAGAATGAGAAACACAGTAAGAACGCCAAATTCGGTTGGTACAGGTATGATGTACGATTTGCCCTGCCTGTCTATGAAGAAAATATACTTGTCAGATACAATATTTTCCATGCGCGGCTGCTCATTAACCACGCCGAAAATGGCAGGAAATTCTTATATGATGTTTTAGCCATAAAAAAGAAATGAGCAAGCCGTAACAAGAAGTACGGTGAAAACCCATTTCTCACTATTATAATAATCCTTTTTTCCAGCCATGTCAATCCTTGTTTTTATTCTTTGCTGGGAAAATTAATTTCCTGTTCTTTAACTTCTGTTCAATAGACGATCGTGCCCGGATCCGCTATACTATACTCAGAATCGATGAAGAAACTGTGAAGGAGACGGCTGAACATGACAATCGGGGATGTAATCAAAAAGTACAGGAAGAATTTAGGAATAACGCAGGAGGAAATGGCAGCGCGGCTCGGCGTGACTGCTCCTGCGGTAAACAAATGGGAAAAAGGCAGTACGCTGCCGGATGTCTCGCTGCTTGCTCCGATCGCACGGCTGCTTGGCATTACCACGGATGAACTTCTTTCGTTCCGGGATGAGTTGACAGATGAGGAGATCATCCAATATCTGCAAAAGATCCAAAAGGACCTGGACAGCGAAGACTTCCACGACGTATTCCTTGCCGTGAAGAAAACGATTGAGGAATACCCGAACTGTGAGAAACTAATCTGGCAGGCGGCCGTCATTCTGGACGCGAGACGAATGGTCGACGACCTTCCTGACAAAGACCGTTATGATCATGTGATATTCGGGTGGTTTGAGAGATGCCTGCACTCTTCGGATGAGTTTATACGTTGCCAGGCGGCAGATTCCCTGTTCTATGCGTCTGTCCGCAAGGAAGATTATGAAAAGGCATCCCAATACCTTAAGTATTTCTCTCTGGAGAATCCGCATCGCAAGAGCAAGGAAGCGTTTATAAACAGCAAAACAGGTAAAAAGGCGGACGCTTACCGTGCGTATGAAGAATTGATCTTCAGCGGATATCAACTGCTGCAGAAGACATTAAATGATCTGCGCATCCTATATATGGAGGACGAAGATCATGAGATGGTGAAGAAGCTGGTTGAAGTATCGTCAGCCATCGCGTCTGTATTCGAGATGGGAAAATATGATGAGATCTGCTACGGACTGGATGTGGCAGCATGGGAAAATGATGAGGAACAGGAGACGCAGATCATGCGTGAACTCCTGGAATGTATCGATACGATCGGCAGTTTTACAAAATCCAGACTCTATCAGCATATGGCGTTTAAGAATACCGAACCTGATTTCGTGTCCGGATTAAAGCAGAAGCTTTTGGAATCTCTCGGAGATGAAGTATTTGATTATATGAAGGGCAACGCGGATTGGCAAAAATTGTCCCGCAAAAACGAGGATGCCGCTGCGAATGATTAGCATGATCATATCAACCGTACACGGTTCGGAGCATCCCATGAAGAATAAGTAATGAGAGCAAATATATTAGATCGGAGACAGTCCGGAACCATGGATTGTCTCTGCTTTTTTGCTTTTCCATATGATTCTCGATAATCATGAGATTTTTGGATCAGTTTTCCCGTCTAATAGATGTATACGGTACAAGTGAACGTTCACGAAAAGAAATGCAGCATAACAGACCACAGACACGGCGGCACAGGAAGTTCTTTATGCCGCACAACAAACTAAGACAGAAAGGCATAGGAAGAGCCTATGGAGACAACGGAGATTCACCCGGAAAAAGAGAAAAAAGGTCTCGAGCCGCAGCTCGTCGCCCGCGCGAAAGACCGGGATCCGGATGCATTTGTCAGCCTGATGCAGCTTCATGCGAAGAAAATGTACCGGGTCGCGTTGGCGATCCTCTTAAATGATGAGGACGCGGCCGACGCGATCCAGGACACGATCCTGACCTGTTGGGAGAAAATGCATTCGCTTCGGGACGACCGGTATTTCGGCACCTGGATGACGCGGATCCTGATCCGAAAATGCTATGATCTGCGGGATGAAAGGGGACATTACGCGGACCCGGAGGAGACAGCGGAACCGTCGGCGGAGGATCATTACAATCTGGAACTTAAGGAAGCGCTGGCGGCTCTCGATGAGAAATACCGCGTTATAATGGTTCTCTTTTACGCGGAAGGCTACAGGACTGACGAGATCGCGCAGATCCTGCGGATCCCGAAAAGCACGGTGCAGACGCGGCTGCAGCGCGGCCGGGAGAAGCTGGCGAGGTATTACCGGGACGGGGAGTAACCGGAAAATATTACCAGACCAGAGAATGGTTTAAGCTATGAGGCGGTCAGTTCCGTCTGACCATTGGGTATCTGACCGACACAATCTTACGAGGAGAAAATACACGATGAAAAGCAAAGAATTCTATGTATTCAGAGAAGAAACAAAGCTGCCGGACGTGGTAAATGAGAAAATGAACGCGGCTTTCCGGCAGATCCAGGAGACATCCGGGCAGCGTGCAGGCAGAATCTGCGGCTTACGGACGCGGCAATACGGGAAGCGTGCCACTGACACACTCCCTGTGTGGAAATACAAGCAGGGCGTCACCGGCTCACTGCCCGCATGGAAATACCGCCGTACCGCAGCAGCCGCTGCATGCGCGGCACTTCTGGCGGCCGGCGTGATCACGGCGGCTGCGGCTGCCTATACCTACTGGGGCCGCGGAATGAGCGGCGCATTGAAGGCCTCGCCCGAACAGCAGAAGGAACTGACGGAGCAGGGAATGGCTGTTGTATTTTCCGAAAGCGCCGCGACAGAAACCGGTCCCGACACAACAGAAGAAAATGCGGCAATACAGAAGATCGCGCCGGTCACGGTAAACGGCGTTACCATCTCGCCGCACACAACCGTCGCTGCCGGCGACTGTGTGTGGGTTTCCTTCACGGTGGACGGTTTCACGCTTCCGGATGGAGCGGAACCAGGCTTTGATAACGTGGATCTTCACGGGTTCGGCGACGATTTAAGCGGCCGGATCAGCTGGTTCAACGCCTTTCACAGCTTCTACGACGGAATCGTATCCGACGGCGGCGGACATCCGGTCTACGATGACGGAACGGTTCCGGACGGTCCATTGGTGCCGCGTTATGCGGATGAAAACGGTACAATGGAGTACATTTTCCAGATATCGGCAGATACGGACGACAGCTTTCTGGGCCGGGAACTCCATATCACATTTCATGATCTGGGGACATTCGACCGGGGAGCCTTCCATAAGCTGACCGGGGGAAGCTGGGACTTTACCATTCCGCTCTCAGGCAGCGACGCCTACCGGACATTTACCGCTGCATCCCCCATCGGAGAAACCGGGATTACGGTAAAGGAACTGGAGATATCGCCGGTGTCGGTCCGCGCGGTTCTGTCTATTCCGGTCGGAACCGCTCCGGAGTTTGTTTCGGAACTGACTTATCCCTGCGGCCTCCGGTTTAAGAACGGCACGATGCTTCCGTTCCTTTCGGACGGCGGTGGCGGCTCCTTTACGGATGATACGAAGACGGAATACCGGATCATGCATCCATTCGAACAGATCATCGATCTGGCGCAGGTGGACGC
>CANQME010000054.1 GCA_947624815.1 uncultured Lachnospiraceae bacterium
TCAAGGAAGCGGTCTTCCCCTTCAACATGTTCCCGGAGGTTGATCCGCTTCTCGGTCCGGAGATGCGTTCCACCGGCGAGGTGCTGGGTCTCTCCACCTACTACGGCGAGGCCTTCTACAAGGCCCAGGAAGCCACCCAGACCCGGCTGCCGCTCGAGGGCACGATCCTGATCTCCGTCAACGCCAAGGATAAGCCGGAAGTGGCCGAGATCGCGGAGGAATTCGCGTTGGACGGCTTTAAGATCCTGGCGACGGGACGTACCTACGACGTGATCCGCCAGGCCGGTATCCCGGCGGAGCGGGTGAATAAGCTGCATGAAGGACGGCCCAACATTCTGGATCTGGTGACCAACGGAACGATCCAGGCGATGGTGAATTCCCCGTCGGGCAAGGACAGCGCGCATGACGACAGTTATCTGCGCAAGGCGGCCATTAAGGCGAAGATTCCGTATTTCACGACGATGGCGGCAGCCAGAGCGGCGGCGAAAGGAATCAGCTATGTGAAGACGCATGCGCAGGCTGAGGTGAAGTCGATTCAGCAGCTGCATAGTGAGATTAAGGATAAGGAATAGAGGGAAATAGATTCGGGAAAGGTACGGTACGATACGGTACGCGCAGGAACCATGCTCCTCCTGAGGTTCAGGTTTGCTCGCGGGGAAATCCTAAGCTCACAGCAATTTGCTAAAGGCATTCCGAAAAATGGACAACTCGCTTCGCTCAGACACGTCCATTTTTCGGAATAACGCAAATTACTGTTCACTAAGGATTTTCACCGCTCGCAAGATTCACCTCAGGAGGAGCATGGTTCCTGCGCTGGTTTTCGCTTGCTTATTGAAGCCGATTGGGAGTGGGATTCTGGCGTTTGATATTGCTTGCCTATTGAGGCTGATTGGAAACGCGATTCCGGCGTTTGATATCGATTGCTTATTTTAGCTTATTGGGGGCGAGCTCCGGCATTTGTTATCGCCTGCTTTTAGGCAAATCGAGCGATAACCTAGCGGAGCAGACCGTACCGTATGTGCGATTTGCGGAGGATGGTTAGAACTTCTTAGACGAATAGAGCCCGATTTCGGGGCCGAGCCCCTGACCTCAAGTCAGGGGCGCAGCGCAAGCTGAGGGAGAACTCATCAAGAGTTCTCCCGAATTTGACGGTGCCCCGAAATCGGGCTCTATTTGTCTTAGAAGTTCTTCCATCCGGAGCTATGAGCACATACGGTACGGTCTGCTCCGCGGCCCTTTCACAACTATTCACACAGCCAATTCTACTCACACAATTCCACGATCGCCTGCGCAAAAATCTTCGCACTGGTCACCAGATCATAGAGCTCCGCCCTCTCATCCGCGCCGTGCATCCGGGTATCGGATCCCGGCATGGCCGCGCCGAAGGCGACCCCGTTCTCCAGGTGATGGACATAGGTGCCGCCGCCCATGGACTGGCATTCCCCCTTGCGTCCCGTATAAGCCTCATAGACGGCAAGAAGCGTCTGCACAAAATGCGAATTGGCGTCGACATGATGAGGCGGATTGAAGGAATCATTGTGAAGCACGATCCCCTTCGCCGCCATGGCCGACTTCGCCGCATTCAGCATATTCTCCGTCGTGGCGCAGACCGGGCAGCGGGTGTCGAACATTCCCTCCAAACGGCTGTCCGTCACCTTCAGCATGGTAAACGCCAGCGTCAGCTCGCCGGAAATCTCATCCTTCAGGTCGATTCCCATGGCCCTGCCGTTGACATCGCCGTGAGGCATCAGACTCAAAAGGTTCTTAAGCGCCTTCAGCTGTCCGCAGGGAGCGAGCGGCAGTCTCGTCAGATAGGTCAGAAGACCGGTCAGCGCATTGTTTCCGGTCTGCGGGCTCGCCGCATGGGCGCCCTCTCCGACGGCCGTGATCTTCACCCGCGAAGCGGTTTCGGCTTTCGCCGCATCTTCAGCGTCCCCGGATCCGCAGATTTCCAGTTGGAACTGCATGCCAGTCTCCACCGCCACATCCGCAGCCGTATTCTCCATGATCTCCACGTCAAGACCTTCCACCTCCGCGAACGCCTTGCCCGGAACCACATTCACCTTGATACCGGCGTCCACACTGACCAGTCTGGGAAGAGCCACGCTCGCCGCAAACTCCGCGTCAAACTGTCCGGCCAGGCGTCCTTTCTCGATATTTGTCACCGGGAAATCCGCATCCGGCGAGAACGTCATCGGCGCTTCCTTCTCGATCCTGTAATAATGAGCGATATCCGAACTGCCGCACTCCTCGTCGCAGCCCAGGATCAGGCGCACGCTCTTCGTCACCGGAAGCCCCAGCTCCTTCACACATCGGAGCGCATAGAGAGCCGCCACAGCCGGACCCTTGTCGTCCGCCGTACCGCGGCCATAGAGCCTGCCGTCCTTGAGAACCGGGGCGAACGGCTCCGTCACCTGCCAGCCCTCTCCGGCGGGAACCACGTCCAGATGCGCCAGGATATCCAGTTGTCTCGGATCGCCGTTCAGATCGACGGTTCCTACGTAATTGTCATAGTTTTTGACCGCAAATCCATAGCCTTCCGCCATCTGAAGAGCGGCGGCCAGAGCCTTCGCAGGTCCGGCGCCGTAGGGCTTTCCTTCCTCCGCAGGCATCCGTTCGCTGTTGATGCGGCAGAGGCGGAAGATGTCCTCGACCATCTCTTCCGTGTGGGCGTCGATATAAGCGGCGATCTCATTTTGATATTTCATGGAAGTAATACCTCGCTTTCCTTCTGTTAAAAATCATATGCTCCTAGTTCCGTCCGAACTCACTTAACACCAGATTCGGGTTCCGGTCCTCCACCATTCCGATGCTCCAGCTGTTGACGAACAGCAGCAGCGGATTGCCCTTCAGGTCGCGGATACGCTTCATATCGGAGGTTCCCTGGATCTTCTCCACGTCGATCTGATCCTTATTCTCGACCCAGCGGATGTACTCGTACGGAAGCTGGTCCAGCTTCACCTCCACACCGTATTCATTCTCCAGCCGGTAGGTCAGCACCTCGAACTGCAGCTCGCCGACCACGCCGACAATGATCTCCTCCATGCCGGTGTTAAACTCCTGGAAGATCTGGATCGCGCCCTCCTGGGCGATCTGGTTCACGCCCTTTAAGAACTGCTTCCGCTTCATCGTATCCACCTGCCGCACCCGGGCGAAATGCTCCGGCGCAAAGGTGGGGATGCCTTCGAACTCGAACTTCTCATTGGACAGGCAGAGCGTGTCGCCGATGGAGAAGATGCCCGGATCGAACACACCGATGATATCGCCGGCGTACGCCTCGTCCACGATCTTCCGGTCCTGGGCCATCAGCTGCTGGGGCTGTGACAGACGCAGCTTCTTGCCGCCCTGTACGTGATTGACCTCCATGCCCGCCTCAAATCTGCCGGACACGATCCGCATGAACGCGATCCGGTCCCGGTGGGCCTTGTTCATATTGGCCTGGATCTTAAAGACAAAGGCAGAGAACGACTCCTTAAACGGGTCGATCTCCCCGGTCGTCGTCTTCCTGGGAAGAGGCGACGTAGTCATATCCAGGAAATGCTTCAAAAACGTCTCCACGCCGAAATTGGTCAAAGCCGACCCGAAGAACACCGGCGACAGATTGCCCTTCTGCACCCGCTCCAGGTCGAATTCATCCGCGGCCCCGTCCAGAAGCTCGATCTCGTCCAGCAGCTGCTTATGATAGTCCGCCCCGATCACCGATTCCACGTCCGTTCCCTCCAGATCGAAGGTCTGGGACGCCACCTCCTTCTGACCGCCCATGGCCGCCGTAAAGGTAGTGATCTTTCTGGTATTCCGGTCGTAAACGCCCTTGAAATTCTTCCCGCAGCCAATGGGCCAGTTGATCGGGCACGTCCGGATGCCAAGGACATTTTCGATGTCGTCCATCAGCTCGAACGGATCCTTCGCCTCCCGGTCCAGCTTATTGATAAAGGTGAAAATAGGGATCCCACGCATCACACAGACCTTGAACAGCTTGATGGTCTGGGCCTCCACGCCCTTGGAGCCGTCGATGACCATGACCGCGCTGTCCGCCGCCATCAGCGTCCGGTAGGTGTCCTCGGAGAAGTCCTGATGGCCCGGCGTATCCAGAATATTGATGCAGTAGCCGTCGTATTCGAACTGCATGGCCGACGAGGTGACGGAGATTCCTCTCTCCTTCTCGATGTCCATCCAGTCGGAAACCGCGTGCTTCGTGGCCTTCCGGCCCTTTACCGTACCCGCCAGGTTGATGGCGCCTCCGTAGAGAAGGAACTTCTCCGTCAGCGTCGTCTTGCCGGCGTCCGGGTGGGATATGATTGCAAATGTTCTTCGTTTCCTGATCTCTTCTGCTATATTTGACAAAATGGTTCCTCCGGTCTCCCTAAAATGAATCCGCGCGCCGGGCAGAACGCTTCCGCCCGGATCACGTCAGAATATTGTAGTATGAATTTCCCGTACCGTCAAGGAGTTTTAAAGACCGGTCCTCAGACGCCGCGCTGCGGCTTCCAGCCTTCGATCCACGCATGTACCAGCGGGATCCATTCCTGTACCGCCGGTACCAGCTGGGCGCTTCCCGGCACGGAGGTCTCCCCGTTCGCCAGGGACAGGCCGTGACCTCCCTTCGGGAAGACATGCAGCTCCACATTCACGCCGCTGCCACGCAGACTGCCCGTCAGCAGAAGGCTGTTCTCCACCGGAACCGCATCGTCCTCGTACGTATGCCATACGAAGGTACGGCATGTATCGGCAGAACCCTTCCGCTCTAGCGAAACGAAATCCACCATCGCTTCCCTGCTCTCCTCCTCCGTACAGCCCAGCTGCACCGCAGGAGACTCTGCCCCGTCCGCCGTACACGGCACCTCCGGGATCGCGCTTATATACTGCCGGAAATACTCGTCCACCGTCATCTTCTGTCCATCCTTCCTCAGAAGATTCTCAAACGACCCCCTATGAGCGTACTCACCGCCTGAGATCACCGGATACCCCAGGATCATGCCGTCCGGCCTTACCTGCTCCGGCTTAAGCCCCAGCGGTCCGTATACGAACCTCCGGTTCCAGAACATTCCCAGGCTGCAGACCAGATGGCCTCCCGCCGAGAAGCCGCAGATATAAATCTCCTTCGGATCCACCATCCACTCCTCGCTGTGGGCGCGGACCTCTGCCACCGCTTTCGCGGCCTCCCAGATCGATACCGGGAAATGATTCTCCGGCGCCACACTGTAATACAGACAAAAGCAATGGTATCCCATCGCCAGGAACTGCATGACCACCGGCTCCGCCTCCCGGTCGCTGCAGAACGCATAGGCGCCGCCCGGGCAGACGATCACCGCCGGCCGCATCCGTTCCTGCTCAACACTCACCGGGTCCAGAATATACTCTCTCAGTTCCGCCGCTCCGGTCTTCTGGCCGGGAACGGTTATCTTCTCCACATGATAACGCATCCGTATGTCCTCCTTTTCTCTGATCCGCCGCTTCCTTCACCGCAGACCGAACAGCTCCGTCAGCAGACGGTCCGCTGTCTCATCCTTGCTCATAAGTCCCAGTTCCTTCTCACCGCCGGCAGTGATCAGCGTTACTACATTGGTATCCACGCCGAAGCCTGCTCCGGCCACCTTTACGTTGTTGGCGGCCACCATGTCCAGATTCTTCTTCACAAGCTTTGCCCTGGAATTCTCCAGCAGGTTCTCCGTCTCCATGGAAAAGCCGCACAGAAGCTGTCCCGGCCGCTTGTGCGCGCCCAGATACGCCAGGATATCCTCCGTCCGCTCCAGGGCGATCGACAGCTCGCCGTCCTTCTTCTTCAGCTTCTCGTCCGCGACCTGCGCCGGCCGGTAGTCCGCCACCGCCGCCGCCTTGATAATGGCGTCCTGCTCCGCGCTTACCGCCGTGACCGCGTCGAACATCTCCCCGGCACTGGTCACCTCCACCACCTTCACGAAACGCGGCTTTGCGATCTGCGTCGGTCCCGTCACCAGCGTCACCTCCGCGCCCCGCCGCGCCGCGGCCCGCGCGATGGCGTATCCCATCTTCCCGGAGGAATGGTTGGTCAGATACCGCACCGGATCGATGGCCTCCCGGGTCGGCCCCGCCGTCACCAGGATCCTCTTCCCGGCCAGATCCTTCTCACAGGCGATCTCCTGCAGAATATAGTCCAGAAGCACCTCCGGCTCCGGCATCTTCCCGGCTCCGGTGTCGCCGCAGGCCAGATAACCTACTGCCGGATCGATCACATGCATGCCATAGGATACACAGGTTTTCAGGTTATCCTGGGTGATCGGGTTCTCGTACATCTGGGTATTCATGGCAGGCGCGATGTATTTGGGACACCGGCAGGCCAGAAAGGTGGTCGTCAGCATATCGTCCGCCAACCCGTGCGCCACCTTCGCGATCACATTGGCGGTAGCCGGAGCCAGCATGAAGATGTCCGCCCGCTTCGCCAGCGCCACATGCTCCACGCTGAACCGGAAATTCCGGTCGAAGGTATTTACCAGACATTTATTGCCGGTCAGCGTCTCGAACGTCACCGGCGTGATGAACTGCGTCGCATTCTCCGTCAGGATCACCTGAACGTCCGCGTGCAACTTCTGAAGCGCGCTGGCAAGCGACGCGATCTTGTAGGCCGCGATGCTGCCGCTTGCGCCCAGCACTACCGTTTTCCCTTTCAGCATATCCGTTTCCTCCATGCCATATATGATTTACACGCCGCAGCCGGCCGCATTTTCCCATAAAAGTATACCACTGTCAAAAATGGTTGTAAACCAAATTTCCAGTGGTAAATCATAAGTATCTGTGCTAAACTGTGTAAAGATGACATCGGAACGGAGGCAGATCATGATCCTTACCATAGACATGGGCAATACCAATATCGTCGTCGGCGGCATCGACGATGCGCAGACCTATTTCGTAGAGCGCGTGACCACCAATCACGCCAAGACCGACATGGAATACGCCATGGATATCAAGAGCATTCTGGAGCTGCACGGCGTTTCGCCGGCGGATATCGAGGGCTCCATCCTCTCGTCGGTGGTTCCGCCGCTGAACGCCACGATCCTCTCCGCCGTGAAGAAGATCTGCGGCTTTACGCCGATGCTGGTCGGTTCCGGCATGAAGACCGGCCTCAACATTCTGATGGATAACCCGAAGACCGTAGGCAGCGACCTGATCGTGGACGCCGTGGCGGCCGTCCAGTCATTCCCGTGCCCCATCATCATCATCGACATGGGAACCGCCACCACCATGTCCGTGGTCAATCCGTCCGGCAGCTATATCGGCGGCGTCATCCTTCCGGGTCCAAAGGTGTCTCTGGACTCCTTAAGCGGCAAGACGGCCCAACTGCCCTACATCAGCCTTGACACGCCCGGCCGGATCATCGGCAAGAATACCATCGACTGCATGCGTTCCGGCATCATGTACGGCACCGCCTCCATGCTGGACGGCGTCATCGACCGGATGGAACAGGAACTCGGCATGCCCGCGTCTCTGGTGGCCACCGGCGGACTGGCAGGGTTCTTTACGCCGCTCTGCAGGCACGAGATCACTTACGTGGACGACCTGCTGCTGAAGGGACTGCTGATCCTCTACCGGAAGAATCAGACCGACTAGAGCAGGCCCTCTTCCCTCAGCCTTGCCCGGACCTTCTCCACGTCTCCGTCGTGAAACACCATCCCGCTCATTCCGGCGTACACAGCCGCTTCCACATTGGCCGGCAGATCGTCGATGAAGAAGCATTCCTCTGCCTTCAGTCCGTACCGTTCGCAGAGCAGCCGGTAGATCTCCACCCGCGGCTTCATGAAGCCCGCCTCCGACGAGACCACCAGTCCGTCGAAGAACCGGCTTACCGGGATCTTCGGCCAGTACTGCGGATGACGGACGCTGGCATTGGACAGCAGATAAATTCCGTAACCGGCGTTCTTCAGCTCTTCCACCAGTTCATACATTCCTTCCACCGGCATCACCGGCTCGTCCCACTCAAAGACCAGCTTCCGCACGCACGTATGCAGACGGGAGGGAAGACGCATGCAGAACAGCCGCACCGCCTCCTCCTCGTCGATGACGCCGCGGTCCATCTGCACCCATTCCACGGAGCGGAACACCTGATTCAGAAGCAACTTCTCATCCTGCGGCGTCATGCCAAGCCGCCTAACGTAGCGCTCCGGATCGAAATGAATCAGCACCTTTCCCATATCAAACACAATGTTGCGTATCATTTTCAAAAACCTCCCTGTCTGGTCCCCACGACCGGTCCGGCGCCCGGCAGCGTATCTAGTGAAGCATAAACTTCCTCGCCGCATTGATCCCGATCTTATACGGCAGTGGCCGCAGCTCGCGGTCGGCTTCCTTCAGCTTCTCGCGGATGCTGATATGCTGGGGACAATGCTGCTCGCATTTGCCGCAGCCCACGCACTGAGACGCAAAGCCCGGTTCCTTCCGCATGCCCATATTCTGGGCGAACTCGAAACGTGCCGACGATTTCTTCTCCATATACATCAGATTATAATAGTAGAAATTGCCGGGAATGTCCACGCCCTTCGGGCACGGCATGCAGTAGCGGCAGCCCGTACAGCCGACCCGTTCCTTCTCGCGGATGATCGTTTTGATCTGTTCGACGATCCCCAGCTCCTCCTCCGTTAGATCCCCCGGTCCTGCCTCCGACGCGACGCGGATATTCTCTTTCACCATATCCACGGAATTCATGCCGGACAGCACGCAGGTCACCTCCGGCTGATTATAGAGCCACCGAAGCCCCAGTTCGGCCGGCGTATAGCCGCGGCTGTCGGCAGCCAGCGCTTCCTTCGCTTTCTCCGGAAGGTTCACCAGTTTTCCGCCCCGCAGCGGCTCCATGATAATGACCGGGATCCCCTTTTCGGCCGCCGTCTGAAGGCCCCGCCGCCCCGCCTGGGTGTGCTCGTCCAGATAATTGTACTGAATCTGGCAGAAATCCCAGTCGTAGGCGTTTAAGAGCTTCTGAAACATCTCCGTCTCTCCATGGTAGGAGAACCCGATATTGCGGATGCTTCCCGCTTCCTTCTGCCGCCGGATCCAGTCCTCCATTCCCAGCCTCTTCAGATTCTCCCACTCCGCCAGATCCGTGAACATGTGCATCAGATAGTAGTCGATATGATCCGTGCGCAGGCGGGAAAGCTCCTCGCGGAAGGTCTTGTCGATGGCCGCCTCCGACCGCATGAGATACTGGGGCAGCTTGGTGGCAATATTGACCTTGTCGCGGCAATGGTTCTCCGCCAGGATCCGGCCGAGGCATTCCTCGCTGCCCGGATACACATAGGCGGTGTCAAAATAGTTGACGCCCTCTCTGATCGCAAGCAGAACCTCCTGCTCCGCCTTCTCATAGTCGATGGCGTTCCCCTTCCTGCTGAAACGCATACACCCGTATCCCAACTGGGAAATCGGATTCCCGTTCCGGTCCGTCCTGTATCTCATATCCGCACCTCCGATCGCCGGGCGCTGCCCGGCCAAACTTTACTCGCCGGCTCAAACCTCGCCCGCCGGCTTAAATCCCGTCCGCCAGCTCAGCCATCACCGCTCAATCCTCACTCACCGGCCCAAACCTCATCCGCCAGCTCTACCTTCGCCGCCTCAATCCCCATCCGCCGGCTTAACCTTCACCGCCTCGTTCCTCTCCCGCCGGCTCCGCCGCACTCTCCGCTTTCCTTCCGTTCTCCTGCTGATTGTCAATGGTCGCGCTCATGATCAGCCCCTGGGCATAATCGCCGAAGCGCTCCCCGAACAGATTCATGCCTCCCATGTGTTCGGCATCCGGTTTGACGCCAAGGCGGAACCGGATATACGGCGCGTCCGTCAGCTTCAGGGACGCCAGCGTATCGTCCGAACATTTGACGTCGTTCTCATACGTTCCGAATTCATTGATCCGGATGATCTTATATTCGCCGTACTGGGTCAGGGTATCCCCCCACCATTCCGGGTTTAATCTTCCTTTCCTGCCGCCGAAGTCTCCCTTACAGAGGATCGTGTCGATCTCATGACCGTTCACCCACACCGTAATGTCCGACGGCCAGTCGTTCTGATAGCCCGGCGCCTCGGAGCAGATCTCGAAGGAAAATGAGATCTCCCTGATCCGGCCGTTCTTGAGCAGATAGGTCGGAAAGCGGTATTCCAGGAACCCGCTCTCAAACCAGAGCAGCTGCGCCTCATTCCGGTTCACGCAGTAGAAGCTGGACGGCTGGTCCTCCACGCCGAGATATCCCTTCTCACTGATGATCCCGCAGTTGCCGGATATCTCGCAGTCAAAAAAGTTCCCGATCGGCATGGGAAGCTGAACGACCTTGCCTACGCAGGAATTCATCTTATGGGAGAACGCGTCCATGTAGATATCTTCAAAGGAAATCCCGCATACCTTCTGGGAACCGCGCATGCCGGGCTTCTCCGTAACCGATATCATCCCCGCCTCCTCCAGCACCTTCACATGCAGGGCGGCGGAGGACTGCGGCAGTCCGAACTTCGCCGCGATCTCGCTGATATTGGCGGAATTCTCGATCAGGTATTTCAGGATCTCCAGACGGGTCTCCGAGGACAGGGCCTTGCCGACCAGCGCCGTCTGTTCCAGATCCACCAGATCCAGCGTAATTCTCTTTTTATTCACCCTCAAAACATTCCCCTCCTTCCCGATGGATATGAAAGCCATATTATCATAAAGCATAGCATCATTCAAAACGATTGTCAAACTGGTTCTCCGCGCCATACAAAAGCGGGCCCCTTCCTGCCTTACCCTGGAAGAGACCCGCAATCCGTTCGATCCGTCAGAGGACCGTCAAAGCCTGTCCGGTTTATTTGCCGGTAAAGTACGCGGTACGCTCCTCGTTGACCGTCTCAACGCCGGCGTCCTTCAGAGCGGCCTTATACTCGTCATACATGGCGTCGAATTCATCGATCGGGCAGGTCGTGATCTTCACCAGATACTCGTCCTTCACCAGATTGATGTCCGCCGCCAGCTCCGACTCCGCCGGAGAGGTGTAAAGCGCGTCGTCAATGTCGTCGATATGTCCGCCCATGGAAGCGTATTTGAAATTATCGGTCACATGATCCTCATAGCCGGGATAATCATGGGCATAAGAGGTAACGTACTCCTCCTCCGTCTTGAAATATCCGCCGTTGCCGGTCAGGAACAGGTCGCCGCGGATCCAGTCCCTGTCAGCGGTATTGTACTCGGAATCGATTGCAACGGGCACTCCGTTTTCAAGCGTGTAGTGCTCGCCCTCAAAGCCGTTATAGATCACGAAGCCGCCTTCGTCGGTGCACAGCCAGTCAAGATAGGTGATGCAGGCTTCCACTTCCTCCGCGCTCGCGGTCTTAGGGCAGAACGCGATCAGTCCGCCGGCGGTATAGATCGAGGTATACTGCTGTCCGTCGTAGATATTCTTCAGCGGCGGGATCGCGACCAGATCCGCATTCGGATAATTCTCCTGCAGAGTCCGCAGCGCGTAGCCGTGCCGGCTGTCGATATTCGCGTTCACATGATCCTCCAGGGTCGCATAGTTGCCGTTTACGATGTAGCTGGTCACATCGTCGTCAGACAGCGTATAGTACTCCGGATGCATCAGACCGTTGTTGTACAGCTTGTTCTTGAAGCGCCAGT
This sequence comes from uncultured Lachnospiraceae bacterium, assembly GCA_947624815.1. Taxonomy (GTDB): domain Bacteria; phylum Bacillota; class Clostridia; order Lachnospirales; family Lachnospiraceae; genus UBA3402. The sequence goes on from CANQME010000054.1 coordinate 11,594, forward strand.
ACTCCTTTACGCCCTCGTCATAGTAATCTCTTGTCAGCTTGCAGGAGATCAGGGACTGGGTGGGATCGGATGCGAACTGTGAGAACGCCGCCAGGAAATACCCATCGTCCCAGGTGCTGGTTCCGATCACATCCGTCCTTCCGTCCGGATTGTTCTTCACCATCTGCTCCACGAAATCATACAGCTCGTCCGGCGTCGTCGGCTCGCTGAGATTCAGCGCCTCCATCCAGTCCTTCCGGACATAGAAATTGCTTCTCGCCGTCGTGGAACGTCTCGCGACGATTCCGTACAGCTGTCCGTTCGGATCCTTGCCCATGTCGATGACATCCTGACCAAGATAGGCCTTCAGGTTCTGTGCCTGGTCGTCGCCTTCCACGAAGTCCGACAGCTCCCAGACGCCGCCCTGGTCAAAGTAATCCTTCGCCCTGGAATAGGTGTAGGTCAGAACGATATCCGGAGCGGTTCCGCCGGCCATCATACTGGTCATCTTGTCGATCTCTTCGCCTCTGGGAACCGGAACGAACTCAACGTTGATGCCGACCGCCGCCATCTTCTCCTGAACGTATTTCGTCCATTTGTTGTCCGTGATCGTCGATCCTGCGGGCGCATTCTCACGGTCCCACAGCTCGACCTGGATCGTTACATTGTCAAACTGCTTGGAGCCGAAGGTCGTCTGATAGCCGCTCTGTTCAGACCCGCCTGCTCCCTCGTCCTCAGCCGCGGCCTGCGTCTCCGCCGCTGCCTGTGTCCCGCCTGCAGCCTGCGTGGCCGTTGTCTGCGACGTCTGGGATGACCCCCCCCGAGGAGCCGCAGCCGGCAAGCGCCGTCGTTGCCAAAGCTACCGCAACGAAACTGGAAAGTACTCTTTTCTTCATAATACCACCTTTCTTTTTCCTGATTTATTGGTTTCTTCATGATAACCGTGCAGCCACGGTCTTCATCGGATTCGGTCAGGAGCCGGCCCCCTTCCGGCTCTTATGGCGTCACTTGGGCCCCTCGGGCCGAAGGGTCTGTCAGCCCTTCACGGAGCCGATCATGACGCCCTTCACAAAGTATTTCTGCAGCCACGGATACACGACCAGGATCGGGATCGTCGACACCGCCACCGTAGCCATTTTCAGCGACTGCGTCATCACCGTGTTCGCGCCGATATCGTCCGCGTTGTAGCTGAGCTCCGCCCCGAACAGAAGGGATCTCAGCCGCAGCTGAAGGGTATATTTGTTCACATCCTGAATGTAGATCAGCGCCTCGAAATATGAGTTCCAGTATCCCACCGCGTAGAACAGTCCGATCGTCGCCAGGATCGGCACCGACAGCGGAAGGACGATCTTCAGAAGCACCTGCATATAGGAAGCGCCGTCGATGCGCGCGGCGTCCTCCAGACTGTCCGGCAGCTCCTTGAAGAAGGTTCTCATGACGATGAAGTTGAATACGCTGACTGCCTGCGGGATAAACAAAGCTCCCAGCTTATCGTACAGCCCCACGCCCTTCACGACCAGGAAGGTCGGGATCATGCCTCCGCCGAAATACATCGTAAACAGGATCAGTCCGGACATGATCCTCCGGCCCGGCAGATCCTCGATCGAAAGCCCGTAGGCGGCGACCGTCGTCAGCACGAGACTCAACGCCGTGCCGAGTAGGGTGATCTCGATCGTGGTCTTCATGGCCTGCCAGATCGTGGCGCGCTTCAGGATCTCCTTATAGGCGTCCAGCGTAAAATCGATGGGATAGAACGTAACCCTTCCGGATAATACCGCGTTATAGCCGCTGACGGAATATGCCAGTACATTCAGGAAGGGATACAGGCACACGAAGGCCAGCAGAGCCAGCAGGCAATAATTGACGATCGTACCGATCCGGATCTTCTTTTTCCTGTCCGACAGTCTCACAGCTACGCGCCCCCTTCCTTATATAATTCCGTCCTCGCCGATCAGCTTCGCGAACTTATCGGCGGCAAGCAGTATCACGATATTGACGACCGACTGGAACAGACCGATGGCCGTTGACTCGCTGTACTGCGTCTTCTGGATACCGATCCGGTAGGTATAGGTACTGATCACCTCCGACACGCCCATGACTCTCGTATTCCCCAGAAGCAGCGGCGCGTCCAGGCCGATCGACATCATCTTGGAAATGTTCAGGATCAGCATGGTAACGATGACCGACTTGATGCTAGGAAGCGTAATATAGATCAGCCGCTGGAAGCGCGACGCGCCGTCCAGATAGGCCGCCTCGTACAAAGACTCGTCCACTCCGGTCAGCGCTGCCAGATAGATGATAGTTCCCCATCCGATCTCCTTCCATACGTTGCACACCACGTAGGTGAAGATCCACCAGCCTTCATTGCTCAAAAACGGTACCTCCTGCAGTCCCAGTCCCTTTAAGAGCATATTGATGGTTCCGTCCTGCAGCGCGAAAAGGTTCGTCGCGATTCCCGCTACCACCACCCAGGAGATGAAGTGGGGCAGATAAAGGATGGACTGGGTGACCTTCTTAAACGCCACGCCCGCGATCTCGTTAAGCATCAGAGACACAATGATCGTCAGCGGGAAGCTCACGGCCAGCGTCACCAGGTTCAGCAGAAATGTATTTCTGATGGCCGACCAGAAGTTCTTGTTCGCGAAGATCTTCTTAAATACATCGAAACCGACCCACGGGCTTTCGAAAACGCCTTTGAAGATATTGTAGTCCTTAAAGGCGATCGTGATACCGTACATCGGCGCATACCGAAACACCGCATAGTAGGCCAGCACCGGCAGCAGCATCAGATAGACCCATTTGTAATTCCATACCTTTACAACCGTCTTTTTTACGGACGTCCGCGGTCTGCGGGGTTCCTCCTTCTTCCGTTTTCCCTCCATACCGCTCCTCCTTTCAAAGCGAATCCCTTGCCGTATCTTTTGCATGGAGACTTAATTAACAACATAAATAATGTTTGTTTTGAGCGCCATTGTCTCCCCGTCTGATTAAAAATATATTCTCTTTTCCTACAAAAGTCAATTATTAAAAACATATAATTTGTTGGTTTCGTTTTTGGTTAATATCGACAAACCTGTGCGTATTTTCTCCTAAATTGTCTTTATTTTTTGATATACTCGCTCTTTTGTATAATTTTCGCATCATTTTATGTGCATTTTTACGATTGCTTTTCTCTTGATTTGTCGCTATGATTAAAACAGATTTTTTGGCGGTTTTCTAGTCACAATATAATAACATTATTTTTGTTATAAAATTCATCGCGTCATCGTTTTTATTGCAACATTATTTATGTTTAATCAGGATTCATTTTCACCAAAGGTTCTGCAGAAAGAAGAAGGAAAGAAGGAATGATCTCAATGGCAAAACAAGAATACCCGCGTCCCCAATTCGTACGGAAGGAATGGCTGTGCCTGAACGGCACCTGGGAATTTTCCTTTGACGATGATAATCTCGCCGCCGCACAGCACTGGGAAAGGGATTCCCACAGGCTTGACCGCACGATCGAGGTTCCGTTCTGCTTCGAAAGCAGGCTGAGCGGGATCCAGGATCCCTCTGTCCACGACCATATCTTTTATAAAAGGAAATTCCGGGTGCCGGACGACTGGCGCGGCCGGCGGATCCTGCTCCACTTCGGCGCGGTCGATTATCAGTGCCGCGTATTTGTCAATGAAATGCTCTGCGCGGAGCACACGGGCGGAAGCACCGGCTTTGACGTCGACATCACCGACTGCCTGCGGGAAGGGGAACAGAGCCTTGCCGTCGCGGTCTGTGACCCGGCGCATGATGAGACCATTCCCAGAGGCAAGCAGTTCTGGGAAGACGAAAGTGCGGGGATCTGGTACACCCGGACCAGCGGCATCTGGCAGACCGTCTGGCTGGAGCCGGTATCGGAGGCGCATATCTCCCATGTGAAATTCACGCCGGATATCGACCGCGACATGGTCGTCCTCGAAGCGGAGATCTCCGACTGGAAACCAGATACCTGTCTGGAGGCGGAGATCCGTTTTCAGGAAGAGCTGATCTGCAGGGACCGCTATCTTCTTAATAATAAGAAGGTCTTCCGGCGCGACATCCACCTGTCGGAGGATCATATATTCTACAACTGCTCCGCGCACGGAAGAAGCCGCTGCTGGTCGCCGGAGAATCCGGCCCTGTACGACGTGACGCTCCGCCTGTACTGCGGCGGACAGCTGACGGATGAGGCGGACAGCTACTTCGGGATGCGCAAGATCCACACGCAGAACGGGATCACCTATCTGAATAATTCTCCCTACTACTTCAAGCTTGTGCTGGACCAGGGCTACTGGCCGGACGGCATTCTCACCGCGCCGTCGGACGAGGACTTCATCACGGACATCCGCCTGATGAAGGAGATGGGCTTCAACGGATGCCGCAAGCACCAGAAGGTGGAGGATCCCCGTTTCCTGTACCACGCGGACCGGATGGGCTTCCTTGTATGGGGAGAAATGGCGGCAGCCTGCCTGTTCACGGACGGCGGCGTCGCCACCTATGCGAAGGAATGGTTCGAGATCATAAAGCGGGACTACAACCACCCCTGCATCGTGGCCTGGGTTCCCTTTAACGAAAGCTGGAGCGTTCCCAACATTGCCGTCGACAGGCGGCAGCAGGAGCAGTCCCTCGGCATGTATCATCTTCTCAAATGTCTGGATCCCACCCGCCTGGTCATCAGCAACGACGGATGGGAAATGACCAAAAGCGACATCTGCGCGATCCACAACTACGGGCACGGCTCCTCCTCGGAGCCAGAAAAGCAGGCGTTTTTCGCCCGGACCCTTAAGGACAGGCAGCTCCTGCTCTCCTCCGTTTCCTCCGGAAAAAGCCTTTATGCACAGGGCTTCTCCTACCAGGGGGAACCGATCCTGATCACGGAATGCGGCGGCATCAGCTACTGCTCCGACCGCCCGGAATGCTGGGGCTATACGAAGGCCCAGAGCGAGGAGGATTATCTGAAGCAGTACGCGCATGTGATCGACTCCATTCTGAGCTCCGATCTGGTCTACGGCTTCTGCTATACGCAGCTGTCCGATGTCGAGCAGGAAACCAACGGCCTTCTTACCTACGACCGAAAGCCCAAATGCGATCCCGCCAGGATACGGGAGATCAATTCCATGTTCCGGCATAACACCGTAACCGGTTAACCGGCAAAAAGGGAGGAAAAAAGCGATGAAAGATACCGAGACTGTCAAAACCATGCATTATGCGGATCAGCTGAAGGAGGGCGTTCCGAATCCGGTCGCCTGTCTCCGCCATCTGGTCAACAGTGAACAGACCAATCCCATTCTTGCGGAAGCCCTGCAGACCGGCTTTGAGGGTATCTATATGGAGCTGGCCAAGCTGGAGCTGGCCAGACGCGGGGATCCCGTGACCTGGACCCCTCATAATATGGAACAGTCCCTGCACCGGGTCCATGAACGGTTGGACTGCGGCGACTTCGTCATGCCCGCCTTTTTCTTTATCCTGATGCGCTATCCCGACAACGACGTGCTGCCGAAGGAGATCATGGAGCGCTTAAAGGCAGAGGTCCTCGGCTTCAAATACTGGATCGACGAACCGGGCGTGGACATCCACCTGCCCTGCTATTTCACGGAAAACCACCAGATCCTGTTCCATACCATCGAATATCTGGCCGGACAGCTGTATCCGGACGAGGTCTTCTCCTCCAACGGTCAGACCGGGTCGTGGCATAAGGAGCACGCGTCCGCTTACCTGCGGCGGTGGCTCACCTGGAGGCGCCGCTTCGGCTTCTCGGAATGGCTCTCCTCGACCTATTACGCCGTCGATCTGCTGGCGCTGATCACGCTGAGGGAGCTGTGCGACTGCGCGGACTTCTGCAGGCAGGCCGACCGTCTGCTTCAGCTGCTGCTTCTGGACATGGCCGTCCATTCCTTCAGGGGATGCTTCTGCGCCACCAGCGGCCGCATGTATAACGCGCCCACCATGTATCCCGCATTTTCCGACGTCAGCGCCACCATGGCCTATCTCTGGGGAGACGAAAGCGCCAGGCGACATATGCTGGACTTCGGCCTGCATCCCGACGTGGTGGTCATGGCCGTCTCCGACTTTCAGGCGCCGAAGGTCATCGAGGAGATCGCCCGCGATCCCGCCTCTCCGGTGGAAGCCTTCCAGCGGATGAGCTTTAACGTGGAGGATTCGGACCGCTTCGGCGTGGACCCGGCGGACTTTGACAATATCATGCTCTACTGGAGCCTGCATACGTTCCACCACCGCCGCGTGATCGAAAATTCCCGCCGGTTCTGCCCGTCCTGGTACAATATGGACGCCGCCATCGCCGCCAATCTGGAGAAATTCCAGCTGATGGAGCGGGCCGGCGCCATCACCGACCAGGATCCCAACGGCTCCGCTCTGACGGAGGTCAATATCTATACCTACCGCACGTCGAATTATATGCTCTCCTGCGCACAGGACTACCGGCACGGCCGCACCAATTTCCAGCAGCATATCTGGCAGGCAAGCCTGGGCGGGGAGGCGGTCGTATTCGCGACGGCGCCCGGCGCGTGGGATTATAACAGCCGGCCCAACTACTTCGTCGGCAACAGCTTCATGCCGAAGGCCGTCGCCTATAAAAACGTACTGATCTCCATACACCGCATTCCTGCCGATACCACCTACAGCCTGAGCACGCACGCGTATTTCCCGAAGCACGCCTTCGACGAGGTCGTCGAACGGGACGGCTGGATCTTCGGACGGAAGGGAGACGGCTACATCGGTCTCAAATCCTTCCGTCAGGGCGGCGCATGGCAGGGCAAAAATCCTGCGCTGTTCCAGTCCATCTTCCACAGCGAATGGAAAAAATACTTCGACCGCGCGCAGGAGTACGATTTCTTCGTGCCGGGGCACACCAATATCTGGATCTGCGAGCTGGGAGAGGCGGCCACGCACGGCACCTTCGCACAGTTTACGGAAGCCCTGAGCCGCTCCGCGACTGAAGGCGATACCTTCCGCTTCCGCTTTGAATCCCCCTCCCTGGGCACGATCGAGACCGGCTGGAACGAGCCGTTTACCGTGAACGGGAAGGCGATCCCGGTACGGGGCTACCGCCGCTACGACAACCCGTACTGCCAGGCGGAATTTGATACCATGCGCTACGACATTCATATGGGAAATGAATCCCTTGTGGTCGATTTTGAGGACATATCATGAAAAAATATCCCTATTTTCCTGCCGGGGACGGTCTGGCCTGCCGGGTGGCAGAGATTCCGGAACAGCTGAAGATCATAGCCCGGCGCTATACCGGCGCCAATCCGCCGCTGCCCTTTTCCGTGCGCGCGGTGTCCGACGACTTCTTCCGGCAGGAGAAGGACGGCGCCTATCAGATCGATCTGGCCGAAAAGCTGGGAGAAGGCACAGACGGATATGCGCTCGTGGCCGGGAAGCTGGAAACTCCCGTTCCCAAGGAAGTCTATCTTACCATCGCCTGTCTGGGCCCCTGCCGCCTGTGGCTGAACGGAGAAGTGGTCTTCGTCTCCACCTTTGAGGATGAGATCCATATCCGGCAGCCCCACCGGCTCCGCGTGACGCTTCCTAAGGGAAGCACGGTCCTGCTTCTGCTCTGCCGCCGGACTGCGGCCGGCTTCGGCTGTCTCCTGGGACTGCCGCCGGTCACAGTCTGTTCCGCCCTGCCCCAAAGCGAGGGCGCGGCGGGCTTTCACTGGACCGGCCTGCTGCCGGAGCTGACGCCTGCGATGACCTCCGGACGGCTTGAGGATCTGCTGTCCCTGCCCTGGAATCCGGCGCTGTTGGCTTCGGAAAAACCGGGGTCGTCAGCTTCGGAAGATCCACGGCTGTCGGTTTCGGCAGAACCGGGGCGGTCTGCTTCGACAGAACCGGTGCCGTCTTCTTCGGCAGAACCGGCACCGTCTTCTTCAGTAGAACCGGCGCCGTCCCCGCAGGTTCTGTGGACAAGGGCCGCCGGGATCAAAAACACCCCCGTGACACTGCAGCTATCCTGCCGCGGCCCCGTCGAATGCTATATCAACGGCGTCAGGGCCGCTTCATTTCCGGACGGGCCGCATTCGCTGACCGTTCCGTTTCATGCGCCGATGGACATTCACATAACCGGCTGCTGCGAGCTGAAAGCCGATGCTCCGCTCCTGTCGCCGGTTCCCGTACAGGGCCGCACTCAGCCGTGGCTGTGCGCCCCGCTAAAACCCGGCGAACCGTTCGACTATCGCCGGTTTACCAGTCTGACGAACGCTCCCTGGCGGAATATCCGCATTTTCTATGAAGGCGCTTTCAGCGATCTCTGGTGGGTCAAGACCGGCAACAGCTCCTTTGGCTCATGGAATTATCCCATGGGCGTCACCCTGCAGGGACTGCTTCGCATGTCGGAAGTGACGGATTCTCCCGATATCCGGGAATACGTTCTCCGCCACATGAAGCAGTGCCTGGATCATTATGACTATGCGTGCAGAGACGCGGAAACATACGGTTCCACGAACATGAATCCCGAGCTGACGGCTCACGCCAACCTTGACCAGTTCGGTTCCATGGGCGCCGCGATGCTGGCATGCGCCTCTTACCTCTCCCACCCGCTGACCGACCGGCTGGCGGAAGAATTTTTCCGGTTCATACAGCAGCGGCTTCCCAAGCTTCCCGACGGAACCTTCTGCCGGCGCGGGAACGGCCCGTACGACACCGATACCATCTGGGCCGACGATCTGTATATGGGCTCTTCCTTCCTGATCCGGTTCTGGAAACGGTACGGCGCCGGCGAGGCTCTGGAAATGGCCGCGGATCAGTTCCTGCTCTACGCCAGGCGGCTGATGCTTCCCGGCAATGTGCTGTCCCACGTCTACGATCTGACGAGAGACTTAAAGACAGGGATCCCATGGGGACGCGGCAACGGCTGGGCGCTGTTCTCCCTGTCGGAGCTTCTGGAAGCCATGCCCGAAGCGCATCCCAAACGCGAAGCGCTGCTCACCCTGTTCCGGCAGCTTTCCGGCGGATACGCAGCGCTCCAGGACGCAAACGGATACTGGCACCAGGTACTGACCGACGCCTCGTCCTATGAGGAGACCTCCTGCACCGCGATGTTTACCTATGCGATGAGCAAGGGGCTCCGGCACGGCTGGTACCCACAGCCGGAACCGTTCCTGTCCTGCGTGCGCAAAGGCTGGAACGCCATCTCCCACTATTCCGTAGACAAGGGCGGCAATGTATACGCCGTATGCAAGGGCTCCGGCTTCTCCTTTACCAAAGAATACTATGCAGACGACCTGTTCTGGATCATCAATGACAATCACGGCGTCGGCATCGTGCTCCTGGCCGGCAGCGAAGTCCAGCTTCTGCTGCATCCGGCAGGCAAACCCTCTTCTTAACATGCGGAATGTCAGCTCAGATAATTCCGCATGGCCTTAAGTGCGCTCTTTTCCAGCCGGCTCACCTGCGCCTGACTGATGTGGATCTCCTCCGCCACCTCGGTCTGGGTCTTGCCCTCGAAGAAGCGCATGTCTATGATGTTGCGTTCCCGCTCCGGAAGCCGCTGCATGGCTTCGCTTAAAGAGATATCCTCGATCCAGTTTTCCTCCACATTCTTCTTATCGCTGATCTGATCCATGACGTAGAGCGGGTCGCCTCCGTCGGTATACACCGGTTCGTAGAGACTGACCGGCGTCTGGATGGCGTCCAGGGCGTAGGTGATCTCCTCCTTGCTGACGCCGATCTCGTCGGCGATCTCCATCAGGGTCGGCTCCTTGGCGTTCTTGCGTGTCAGACCTTCCCGGGCATAGATGGCCTTATAGGCCGTATCCCGCAGGGAGCGGCTGACACGGATCGAATTTGCATTGTCTCTCAGGTACCTCCGGACTTCCCCCATAATCATGGGCACGGCATATGTGGAAAACTTCACCTGCAGTGAAGCGTCGAAATTATCGATTGCCTTGATCAGACCGATGCAGCCGATCTGGAATAAATCGTCAATGTTTTCGGAGTTGCCGGAAAAGCGCTGGATCACGCTCAGTACCAGCCGAAGGTTGCCTTTGATGTACTGCTCCCGGGCCTCCATATCGCCTTCCTTGATGCGTCGGAACAGCTCTTCCTTTTCTTCGTTGCTCAGAAGCGGCAGTTTGGCAGTGTTCACCCCGCAGATTTCTACCTTATACATAGACATCCCCAAGACCTCCACATCATCTGATTACGCCGGCGGCGTGCATTCGGTATGCGTTCTATCAGAATGATGGACTTTTTCCTGCGGATTTATACGATTGAAGGTTTGAGAATAATTACCTTCTCGGCTTGCTATTTACCCATCAACAAAATTTATATATGATAATTGCAATATATACTTGACATTTCTATAATTTTGGTATACACTTGTCAACAGGAGGTGGACGATGAGAAATTTAAAACTCAAATTCAGACGTATTGAGTTGGAAATGTCACAGACAAAGCTTGCCGAGATCGTAGGCGTTACCAGGCAGACGATAGGGCTGATTGAAGCCGGAGATTATAATCCATCACTTAAGCTCTGTATCGCTATCTGCAAGGCACTGGATGCGACGTTAAATGACCTGTTCTGGGAGGATGGTGAAAATGAAAAGAAATAAGAGTAATTTAGATGAAAGACAGGAACAGACATTACTGCGGATCGAACACAATGGGTGCTGGCTGGCCTACTGGGGATTGCTGGCTGTTATGATCATACAGATCATCTTAGGCGTTGACCTCGAGAATCTTGCAGGGGAACAGATCGTCTTTATGCTGCTTGCATTGTATATATCAGCAGGATGCTGGAAGCATGGAATATGGGATCGCCGCCTGAAACCGGATCTGTTGTCAAATACCGTTATTTCCCTGATCGCAGCATTTATCACAGGAATGCTGGGCTTCATTCATACGGCCAGAGAATATCCTGACAAGATATTTGGCTCCATTGCTGTCGGAATCGTATATGCGATCATGGCATTCGCTGTCGGTTTTGTCTTACTGCAGTTTTCCGCACAGCTGTTGAAGAAAAAACAGTCTAAACTGGAAGAGGAACTTCCGGAGGATGAGGAAGAATAGGGAACGCCGCGTTGAAAAAAACAATAATTAAGAGGCTATTATGAAGAGGAAATCTATATTTATTGCATTACTTGGAGGCGCAATGCTGTTGTCCGCGTGCCAGGCAAATGCAGTCGATCATGAAAGAGAAACGACACCGACCGGTTTTTCCTCGGAGGACAGCTACGTATCGGAACCGGTTACGTTCGTATGGGAAGAAGTCGGGTTTGGCGGCGATTTCGTCGTTACGCTGGAACCGTTTAACACGTTCCAAATGTACGAAGGACCGCTGAGCAGTACGATCTACAGAGGCTATTTTGACGTGGACGGGGACATTATCACGCTGAGAGATTCTGCGACATCGGCGGAACATAAGGAGTTCCTGTTCCGCATCAATGACGATAAGACGGAGCTGACGTTTATTGCCGACGGTTCAGATGAGTTGCCGTTCTGCAAGATAGAGGACGGCGCCCTTTTCAGCACAGAGATCCATCATGACATCAGCGAATACTGGGAATCAGAGCCGGCGCAGGTGAGCCGCTAGCGCTTCTGCGGCAGAAGAGAAAAAAGAGACAGTCCAGAATGATATGGGCTGTCTCTTTTTTATGCTCCAAAATGACAGGTATCAATTTTATGGCGGGAGCGCAACCTGTAATTGCGGAAACAAAGAAAAAAACACATGCCGGTTGGTAGACTTTTCGGCTGGATGGAGATATAACATTATCAATGCATAGCCGTGAAAATGATACGAGGAGGAAGTACTATGAGTTTTGGCAAAAATTTGAAACACCTGAGGCGTATGTGCGGAGAAATAACGCAGGAGGCTTTGGCGGAAAAGCTTAAAGTCAGCCGACAGACCGTTTCGAAATGGGAGCTTGACGAATCAACGCCCGAAATGGATAAAGCCATTGAGCTTTGTGGGCTGTTCAACTGTTCTCTGGACAATCTGTTTCGCGAAGAGATGGGCGTATGTGACGACGCATACACGAACCTTCGCGTGGAGACCGTTCCGGGGTTTCGATATGTAAAGCACGCAGTGATCAGCAACGATCCCGAAGGGGACGCCATCAACTGGGTGTTCAACGTCGCCCGCGACAACGGCGTGGAACACCCCCAGGTGATCGGGTGGGACTTTCCATATGTTTCTTTGGAGCAGATAAATGTTTACCATATGCACGGCTATGAGGCTGCATGGATTCTGCCTGAAGGCGTAACGCCGGAAGGAGTGGAAATCAAGGAGCAGAAGGCTCACAAATATGCCGCGATCCACATCCCCGAACCCTTCAAAAATCCTTTTGTAGTCATTCCTAACGCATATAAGACGTTAATGGAATATATGAGTATCAACGGTTTGAAGCATACGGACAAAGATGTGATCCCGTGCTTTGAGACGGACGGTGATTCCATGGATGTGTACATTGCCTGCGTATAGCCGTCATACAGTGTGTTACTTTTCACGGGGTGGGGAAATAGGGCACGATGACGGGGGACTCATTTGAGTCCCTCTTTCTGCCTTTCATTCG
>CANQME010000055.1 GCA_947624815.1 uncultured Lachnospiraceae bacterium
ATCCAGCGCGCCCAGGGGCTCGTCCAGCAGCAGGATCTGCGGCTCGTTGACAATGGCCCTGGCGATGGCGATCCGCTGCTGCTGACCGCCGGACAGGGTCTGCACGGTCCTGGACTCGAAGCCTTCCAGGTCCACCATCTCAAGCGCCTTTTTGACCTTCTTGACGATCTCCGCCCGGGGCAGCTTCTTCAGCTTCAGGCCAAAGGCGATATTGTCGAAAATGTTCAGATGAGGAAACAGGGCGTACCGCTGGAACACCGTGTTGATGGGCCTTTCGTTGGGGGGCAGCTGGGTAATATCCCTGCCGTTTAACAGGATCTCGCCGCTGCTCGGCATGTCAAAGCCTGCCAGCATCCGCAGAGTGGTCGTCTTGCCGCAGCCGGAGGGGCCCAGAAAGGTCACAAATTCTCCCTGTTTTATGGAAAGGCTGAAATTATCCACCGCCATAAAGCCGTCCTCGAAGGTACGGCACAGGGATTTGATTTCCAGAAAATGTTCAGATCGCACGTTTTGGTCCACTGCAGTTTCCTCCTAACATAGTATCTACATAGTTCTCTTGTTTCCGATGCGCGCCGCTCTGCTTAAAAGCTGGGCGGCGAACTGATCCACAGAAGCGTCGCGCCGGTCTTGCTCGACAGGTAGTGCCGCTTGTCCGAGACGAAGTAAAAGGACTCGCCCTTTTTCGCCCTGTAGGTCTTCGTGCCCAGGTGGATGGACACCGCGCCCTGGATCACATAGCCGAACTCCTCGCCTTCGTGGGGATTGTCCGGGTAGGTGGCCCCGTCGGGCTCCAGCTTCAGAAGAATCGGCTCCATCTCGTTCTTCTGGGCGTTGGGAATGATCCACTGGATCATGTTCTTAAGCTCGCCGTCATATTTTTCAAAATAATCGTCTCTGCCGAAGACGATCTGCTCCTCCTGGCTCTCGCTGAAAAACTCTGCGGTGCTGGTGCCCAGACACTGCAGGATGTCCATCAGCGTGGCGATGGAAGGCGAAGTCAGGTTCCTCTCCACCTGGGAGATGAAACCCTTTGACAGCTCCGCCCGGTCCGCCAGTTCTTCCTGAGTCAGTCCTTTCAGTACCCGCAGTTCCTTTAATTTGGCTCCAATATCCATTGCGCTGCCTCCATTGTCTGATAATGGCCAAATACTAACCAAAAAGTTTACTAATACTAACTGACAATAAAAATAAGTAAAAAGTTTAGAAATAATAAACAAAACGCATGTATCATTATACAGAAAAAAATGTGTATGTCAATAGATTTTTTTATGAAGATGTGTTATACTGATCGTAAATCCATGAAAGAGAATTAAGGGGGTTCCTGTAATGAAGGACAAATATGTAGCTTACATCGGCTCTTACTCTTATACAGGCAATGCCCGCGGCATCACGGTCTGTGATGTGGACGTGGAGAAAGGCGTATTTGTCAAACGCTGTGAGGTGGATGTGGACAATTCCTCGTATCTGGTCGCGTCTCCTGACGGCAGGACGCTGTATTCCATCGCCGACGAGGGCGTCGTGTCCTTCCGCATCCTGGACAACGGCTCCATCAGCCGCCTGAATATGGCCAACATCCGCGGCATGCGCGGCTGCCAGCTGTCGGTGGACCCGGAGGGAAAGTATCTCTATGTGGCCGGCTATCACGACGGCAAGGCGACGGTCATGCATCTGAATCCTGACGGCAGCGTGGGAAGCGTCGCTGCAGGCGTCTACCATAAGGGATTGGGAAGCGTCGCGGACCGGAAGTTCCGTCCCCACGTCAGCTGCGTCCGCGTAACCCCGGACGGGAATTACGTGATGGTCGCGGATCTGGGAATGGACGTTCTGAAGGTCTATCGGATGAGCGAAACGGACGGACAGCTGCTGCTGGTGGATACGATCTCCTGCGATCTGGAATCGGGACCGAGACATTTTATCTTCAGTTCTGACGGCAGGTTTATGTATCTGATGTACGAAGTGTCCAATATCATCGACGTCTGTACCTATGAGACCGGCCCGAAGGTGCCGAAGCTGGAGCGAATCCAGAGGATCCCGTCCATGGGCAAGCGGCACAGCCAGCTGACCGCGGCCTGCTCGATCCGGTTCTCTTCCGATGAGAAGTATCTCTACTGCAGCAACGCCGGCGACGACACGATCAGCGTGTACACCAGGGACGCGGATACAGGAATGCTGACTATGCTGTGCTGTCTTCCGGTCAGCGGAGAATATCCGAAGGATCTGGCCGTATTCCCGGACAACCGGCATGTGGCGTCCATCAACCACGAGACCGGTTCCATCACGTTCTTCGCGGTGGACTATGAGCAGGGACTTCTGGTCATGTGCGCGAATCCGGTGTATGTGGACGAGCCCAACTGCTGTGAGATCGTGAAGCTGCAACCGGAGGCGTGACGGGCTTTCGACGGGCTCTTGCGGAAACCGTGCATGACGCGTCCGTCGGGGAGTGACGGACGCCGGCTCAGGCGGGGCCCGGACTTTGCATGCGGCGGGAGGAAGCGCGGCCGGAGACGGCCGCGGGGACAGAAAGGAATCGATATGGCAGGTTCTACCTGGGGAACGATACTCACGATGACGACATGGGGAGAATCCCATGGCAGCGGCCTGGGCGTGACAGTTGACGGCTGTCCGGCCGGGCTCTTATTGTGTGAGGATGATATACAGAGATATCTGGACCGGCGCCGGCCCGGGCAGAGCCGTTTTACGACGGCCCGTCAGGAGAAGGACCGGGTGGAGCTTCTGTCCGGCGTGTTTGAAGGACGGACCACCGGGACGCCGGTCTCGATGATCGTGCGCAACACGGACCAGCGCTCCCATGATTACAGCGCGATCATGGACGTGTACCGGCCAGGACATGCGGATTATACATTCGATGAGAAGTACGGCTTCCGGGATTACCGCGGCGGCGGCCGGTCGTCGGGCCGGGAGACCATCGGCCGGGTGGCGGCAGGCGCCGTGGCGGCGAAGCTCCTTGCGGAGCTGGGCGTGACGGTGACGGCGTACACGAGACGGATCGGGCCGGTTGCGGTTTCGGAGGAGCGGTTTGACCTGGCGCAGGCGTCTGAGAACCGGCTTTGTATGCCGGATGCAGAGGCCGCGGCAGAGGCAGAGAAGTACCTGGACGGGATGATGGCCGCCGGCGACTCCGCGGGCGGCGTCGTGGAATGCGTGATTCTGGGAATGCCCGCGGGCGTCGGCGAGCCGGTATTTGAGAAGCTGGACGCGAGGCTAGCCCATGCGGTCATGTCCATCGGGGCTGTGAAGGGCGTTGAGATCGGCGACGGCTTCGCGGCGGCCCAAAGCACCGGCTCGGAGAATAACGACGGCTTTCGCAGCGGGAAGGCCGGGCCGGACGGCGCTTCGGAAGAGATGCGCGGCGCGTCCCGGCAGGTTCATAAGACGTCCAACCACGCGGGAGGCGTCCTGGGCGGAATCAGCGACGGGGACGCCATCATCCTTCGGGCCGCCTTCAAGCCGACGCCTTCGATCGCAAGGCCGCAGCAGACGGTGGACCGAAGCGGCAGGGATACGGAGATCGCCGTCCGGGGCCGTCATGATCCGGTCGTCGTACCGCGGGCGGTAGTGGTCGTGGAGGCCATGGCCGCATTTACCGTCGCGGATATGATGCTTGTGAATCTGAGCTCCAGACTGGACAACATAAAGCGTGTATACGGAAGATAGCCGCCGGTGTGCGGCGCAGGTTCCGCGCCGGACGGACCGCAGTGCCGGGCCGCGCGGACGAACGGATTCGATCAGAGACGAGGAGGTATGATTCTATGAAGATCGCACTGGCAAACGATCCGACGGCGAAGGAGATGAAGCCGGAGATCATAAAGCATCTGGAGGAGAAAGGCTATGAGGTGGTCGACCTGGGCTGGAACTCGGATGCGGACACCCGCGATTATCCGGTATACGGCGAAAGGATCGGACGCTATGTGGCCGGGGGAATGGCGCCGCTGGGGATCGCGATCTGCGGAACGGGCGTAGGGATCAGCATCGCGGCGAACAAGGTCAAGGGGATCCGGGCATGCGTGTGCAGCGAACCCTATACCTCGAAGCTGTCCCGGCAGCATAACGATTCGAATATCCTGGCGTTCGGCGCAAGGGTCGTCGGCGTGGAGCTGGCGAAGATGATCATCGACGCCTGGCTGGATACGGAGCCGCTGGACGTGGAGCGGCATAAGAGACGCGTGGAGATGATCGGCGAAATCGAGGAGCGGTTTGGGAGAGCACTATGAATTACATCAGCGTGTTTGATGTAATCGGCCCCAATATGATCGGGCCGTCCAGCTCCCATACGGCGGGAGCGGTGAATATTGCGCTTCTGGCATATCAGCTGTTTTCGAAGCCGGTCGCAAAGGTGGATTTTACATTATATGAGTCCTTCGCCCAGACGGGACGGGGACACGGCACCGACAAGGCGCTTCTGGGCGGGATCCAGGGCTTCGGCCCGGACGATGTGAGGATCCGGGATTCCTATGCGCTTGCCGACGAGGCCGGGATCGAGTACCATTTCCTGTGGGACGATAAGACGAAGACCGCGCATCCGAATACAGTGGATATCCGGCTGGAAAGTCCGGACGGGCAGGTTCAGACCGTCCGCGGGGAGTCTGTGGGCGGCGGCAAGATCCGGATCGTGCAGATCAATGACATCGACGTGGTTTTTACCGGCGTTTACAGCACGCTGATCATCAAGCATACGGACCGGCCGGGCGTGGTGGCACACGTGACGAAGGTGCTGAGCCGCCACGGCGTCAATATCGCGTTCATGCGCCTCTACCGCGACTTTAAGGGCGGCACGGGCTATCTGATCCTGGAGTCGGATGAGAAGATACCGGATGATTTCCTGGAAGAGATCCGGGAGAATGAACTGGTGCATGAGATCATGCTGATCCAGATCTGAGGCGGATGGGCGCCGGCCGGGATGCTGTGCGGCGCGCAGTCTGCGGAATACGGGAGACGAAAGAGGAAGATGCCGCCGGCATGGCTTACAGCAGACGAGACTGCAATGCAGGGACAACGGCAGACCGGGAGAGAATGACATGAGCATGGATTTTGCCAGCGGGAAGGAATTGTATCGGCTGTGCCGGGAGCACGGCATTGCGATATCGGAAGTGATGCTCAGAAGGGAAACGGAACTGGGCATGGTAAGCGAAGCGTCGGTTCGGGAGCGCCTGGCCCGCTCGCTGCAGATCATGGAGGCGGCGGTCCATGAACCGTTAGGGAAGCCGCGCCGATCCTTAAGCGGTCTGATCGGCGGCGAGGCGTGGAAGGTGTACCATACCGGCATGGCGGACGGAACGGACGATCCGAAGCCGCTCTGCGGCGAAGCGCTGACCAGGGCCATTGCCTATTCCATGGCGGTGCTGGAGGTGAATGCCGCCATGGGCCTGATCGTGGCGGCGCCGACGGCAGGCTCTTCCGGCGTGCTTCCGGGAGCGGTGCTGTCCCTGGCCGAGCTTTACGGCTGGCCGGAGACGAAGCAGATGGACGGTCTTCTGAACGCGGGAGCCATCGGATACCTTCTGATGCGCAACGCCACAGTCGCCGGCGCGGAGGCCGGATGCCAGGCGGAGGTAGGCGCCGCGTCGGCCATGACGGCCAGCGCCGTCACGGAGCTGATGGGCGGCACGCCGGAGATGTGCTTCCAGGCGGCCAGTCTGGCCATCTCGAATCTGCTTGGCCTGGTCTGCGACCCCATCGCGGGGCTGGTGGAGGTGCCGTGTCAGAGCCGGAACGCCATCGGCGTGGCCAATGCATTTACCTGCGCGCAGCTGGCGCTCTCCGGGATCACCCACCCGGTGCCGTTCGACGAGATGGTGGACGCCATGTACCGGGTCGGCCGGTCGCTGCCGTGGGAGCTGCGGGAATCCGCCAAGGGAGGCAACGCGGGAACCCCTACCGGCTGCCGGTGGGCGGCAGGCGGCTGCAGCGCGGACAGCTGCGCAGAAGGCTGCGGCGCCGGGCAGACGGAAGATGCCCGTCAGAAGCAGGACGGATGATCCGGGAGACAATTGTGTGAATAATCCGATATAATGAAAAGCAAAGGGACGCGCAGGAGGGATGGTATATGGACGTTTATGAATTTCTGGAACAGCTTTTGACCCATGTGGTAGATATCGCGATCCTGGTGTTTGAGTTTGTCGGCGTGTTTGTCATTATCATCTCCGGATGCCGGGGGATCGTAGACTATGTGAAAAGGAATCCGCAGATTCGGCTGAACCTTGCGACGGGGATGGCGCTTGGACTGGAATTCAAGCTGGGAAGCGAGATCCTGAGAACCGTGATCGTGCGACAGTTAAGCGAGGTAGCCGTGGTGGCCGCGATCATCTCGCTGAGGGCGGCTCTGACCTTCCTGATCCACTGGGAGATTAAGACGGAGAAGGCAGACGAGGAAGCTGCTGCTGCGCTGAAGGCCGCGAAAGGGAAATAAGATGAAAACCTGTTGGAAACTCCGACAGGTTTTTTATATATCCAGGAGCATAGTTATTATGGTGCTTGAAGTTTTTTCGATCAGATAACTACTAATTATCCGATTAGCAGTTTTCACACTTATTCTCGGATCCCCCTGTGCATGCGTAAGATTACCGGACCAGATGGTCCCGGATGTATGATTCGGGATAATAGCGACTGGGTTCAGCCATTCAAATGTCTTTACTGCGTTACAAACTCATGATAATATAACGCATAGATATGAGTATCATTACTATCAATGCCAGAAAGGGAGGCCATGTTTCGCATTGCAAAAATACTACCTTGCTTTATTATTAATTGGTATATGTGGATCCCTTAGCAGTTGCAGTTCTATAAACCAAAATGCAAATGGAATCACCTCCTCTTTTCAGGAGTCTCCATCTGCTCTAGCGAATACAGAAGGCGCCGGTTCTTTAGAACCTTCGCTTAGTTCCGCGTCCTCAGAAACCCCGGCATCTGAGTCCGAGCGCGTTACCACGGAGCGCGCCCGGGTCTGGACAGAAGATCTGAACGCTCTGAGCCAGCTTTATAAAGAAAGACATCCGGATCCTTTCTGTTACTGCACTGAAGAAGAATTCGATTTTCAGATCAGACAGCTGTCAGAGAATATAGACTTTCTCAGCGACAGCGACATCTTTTTTGAAATGGCCGCGATCATTGCCGGAATGGGAGATAATCATACGTTTATTGAGCCTCCTGATGAGATCTTAAACAATTCGTTTCCTTTTCGTACCCTTTATGTGGGAGGAGATCTATATCTGACCGCTTATCTGGACGGATATGAACAGTTCAAACCGTATATATACCATCAGATCGTAGCTATAAATGAAGTAGATATAACCTATATTACAAAAAAGTTGGAGAGTGTGTACAACCCCTTCAATAGCTGGATCAGCAGAACGATCGGAGTTTCCAACTTCTTTCTCCCCGCCTTTCTCGACTGGGCAGGCTGTGATTACCGCGAAAGCTATACTTTCCAGATTCTAAATGATAACCTGGAGATCGAATCCATCGAAGCGCCCGTTGTTACTCTGGATGAATGCCTGGCGGGTTCCTGGATATATGCTGCCAATCGCGCTTCAAGTCTGTTTAAGTCGGGAAACCGGGCGGAATATTGCGAGGAAAATGACGGTAACTATATCTATATGTCTTTATGCGATCTGTCTCATCCCTCCAACGAAAGCTATCAAAATCTCTTTCAGCAGGCTGCGACACTCATAAAGGAGCATCCAACTTGCGGCGTTCTTATCATTGACCTTCGTCAAAATCCCGGCGGCCTCGGCAGCGGTGTTGAATATATCGCCCACCGCTGTGTCCAGCTTCTGAATGTCCCTTCCATCCGCAAGACCTATGTACTGACTGGCGGCAGCACAGCGTCCGCTGCCATTCAGCTTTTGGCCATCTTTAAAAGATCATTACATGCGATCACCGTAGGAGAACCTACGGGGCAATTTATCTCAAACTTTGGCTATTCCCCGGACAAAAAAGCAGTTGTTCTTCCCAATTCTCAGATATCCGTCTGCATTAGCGACACCTGGATCAACGGAGATACTAACCAGACAAATATTCAAAAATACTACGACAGTACCGGTAGGCCGTATGAATGGGAAAACACAGTTTTGCCGGATGTATATGTCCCATTGGATATCAAAGATCTTCGACAGGGGAAGGACAGCGCAATTCAGTGGATCCTGATGCAGTAAGCAGAATCGAGAGGGGTGTCGCATTGAGCGGCACCCCTTGTCAGTTCTCCATCACTTTTTCAGATTCTCCATCCATGTCTTCGCGATCAGCCGGTGGCCTGCTGCCGTGGGATGAACGCCGTCCGCGGTCAGACGCTGCGCCGGGACCTCCGCCTGGGCGTCGTCGAACGCCTTCTGAAGATCGATAAATTCTACGCCGAACTCCTCCGCCACCTTCTGTGTTCTCTCGCGGCGGGCTCTGACGCCGCCGTCGAAAAACTCCCATGCGCCGTCTGTGACTGTTCCGTGGGTCACATAAGCGCCCATCAGTATGATCCGGGTGTCGGGAAGCGCCGCTTTCGTCTCCCGAAGCAGGATGCGGTAGACCTCCTCGAAGAGATCCGGGTCCACGCCGTTCCGGCTGCCGTACTCGTGCCACACATCGTTGACGCCGATCAGGATCGTCAGCACGTCCGGTTTCAGATTCAGACAATCCTTCTTCCACCGGGCCAGCAGATCCACGACCCGGTTGCCGCTGATGCCGCAGTTCATCACTTCATTCTCCTCCGGACCGGAGGTCAGCTCCGCCTCCAGGAAGCGGGGATAGCCTTTACCCGTGGCGAAGGGATCGTTATAATCGCCCCTGCCGCAGTCCGTGATGGAATCTCCCTGAAATAAATATCGCATAAGATATACACCGCCTTTCCGTTTATCTTCAGAAAATCGCTTTGTATCATGATTCTAGCATGGAACCGGGAATTTTACAATGCACGAAATTTTCAGCATGTGCGAAAATGAGCAGATTCTCCTCATTTTCGTTTAGATTTTTCCTATGATCTGATGTATAATACAGTCGGAAAATGATTTAACATGGTTCGAGGAGGTATTCAATCATGAAATACGCAGACGACCGAATAACAGACCTGCAGATCGCCTACATCGGCGGCGGTTCCCGCGGGTGGGCGTGGACATTTATGACGGATCTTGCCAGAAACGCTTCCCTGAGCGGAACCATCCGGCTCTACGATATCGACATGCAGGCGGCAAAGAACAATGAGATCATCGGAAACCGGCTGTCCGAACGGCCGGACACCGCCGGCAAATGGGAGTACCGGACGGTTCCAACGCTTAAGGAAGCCCTCACCGGCGCGGACTTCGTCGTCATCTCGATTCTGCCTGGCACCTTCGACGAGATGGAATCCGACGTACATTTGCCGGAACGGCTGGGCATCTACCAGTCGGTAGGCGATACCGCCGGCCCCGGCGGCATCATCCGCGCGCTGCGCACGATTCCCATGTTCGTGGAGATCGCCGAGGCGATCCGCGACTATTCGCCGGACGCCTGGGTCATCAACTATACGAATCCCATGTCACTGTGCGTAAAGACACTGTACCATGTGTTCCCGCAGATCAAAGCATTCGGCTGCTGCCACGAGGTGTTCGGCACCCAGAAGGTTCTGGCCGGTATCTGCGAGGAGACCTTCGGCCTTGAGCACATCGACCGTCAGGACATTCTGGTCAATGTCCTGGGCATTAACCATTTCACATGGTTCGATACCGCTTCCTACAAAGGCATCGACCTGTTCCCGGTCTACCGGCAGTATGTGGATGCCCATTATGAGGAAGGCTTCGGTCAGGCGGACAACAACTGGATGAACAGCACCTTCAACTGCGCCCACCGGGTCAAATTCGATCTGTTTCGGCGTTTCGGTCTGATCGCCGCAGCCGGCGACCGCCACCTGGCCGAGTTCATGCCGGGCGGCGACTACCTGAAGGATCCTGAGACTGTGACTGGCTGGAAATTCGGATTGACGCCGGTATCCTGGCGCAAAGAGGATCTGAAGCAGAGGCTTGAGAGAAGCCGGCGGCTGGTAAACGAAGAAGAGCAGCTGGAACTGATTCCCACCGGAGAGGAAGGGATCTCCCTGATCCGCGCCCTCTGTGGTCTGGACCGCATAATCAGCAATGTGAACATCCCCAATTCCGCTCTGCAGATCCCCAATCTGCCGGCTTCCGCCGTGGTGGAAACCAACGCCGTATTCAGCCGGGACTCCATCCGTCCGATCGCGGCGGGCGAGATTCCGGAGAATGTACGGGCGCTGGTCATGCCCCATGTGGAGAACCACGAGCGGACGCTGAAAGCCGCCCTGACCTGTGACCGCGAGCCGGTCTACGAAGCGTTCTTAAATGATCCGCTGGTGAAGGGACGCGCCTCCGAGGCAGATGTGAAGAAGCTGGTGGACGATATGATCGCCAATACGATGACGTATCTGCCGGACGGCTGGAAATAACCTTTCACAGCTGCGCCACTCCCCGGCAATACGTCTGGCGCACGTCATAGTTGTCCTCCAGCACCACGATATCCGCATCGCAGCCGGCAGCCAGGCGTCCCTTCCTGCCGGCTGCGCCCAGGCAGCGTGCAGGATTCAGCGTACAGGAGTTGAGCGCCGCGTCGAACGGCACCATCGCCTCCTCAACCAGAAGCTTAAGTCCCCGGTTCATATGCAGGGTACTTCCGGCAATGGTATCGGATCCTTTCAGATATGCCAGACCATTTTCACGGATCTCGATCGGATGGCCGCCCAGGTCATACTCGCCGCCCGGCGGACAGTGCTTGGCACGCAGGGAATCCGTGATCATAACCGCATAATCCCGGCCCTTGGCCGTGAAGAAATTATTCAGCGCCGCCAGATGGGAGTGACAGCCGTCGCAGATCACCTCGCCGTAGATGTCCCGGACGCGCAGGGCGGTGCCGACCAGACCGGGCTTGCGGTGATGGTAGGAGGTCATGCCGTTATAGACGTGGGTCATGGACATGGCGCCATTGGAAATGCCTAAAAGCGCCTGCTCATAGGTTGCCGAAGAATGGCCCATACTGACCACCACCCCGTGGGTGCTGCAGTAGCGGGTCAGAGCAAGATCTGCATCCCGTTCGGGCGCCAGCGTGATATAGCGGATCAGTCCGTGGGCCGCCTTCTGGTATTTCTGAAACTGTTCCACGGATGCCTTTGCGATCGCCTCCGGCGGCTGAGCCCCTTTATATTCCATATCCAGAAACGGACCCTCGAAATGGATCCCCAGGATCTCGGCTCCTTCGTAACCGCTTTCCACAACGGAGGCTACATTTTCCACCGCTTTCGTAAGAACCTCCGGCATCTGGGTCACGGTAGTCGGCAGAATCGATGTGACTCCCTCTTCCGGGATCCGGCGCATCCACATGCGGAGACCTTCCGGATCGCCGTCGTTGGTGTCGAAGCCATATGCGCCATGGGTGTGTATGTCGATAAATCCCGGCACGACGCGCAGGCTGCCGTAATCCTCGCCGGCTTTCTTCGTTCCGTAAGCATATACCGCCGCGATCCGTCCCTGCTGTATATCCAGCTGTGCCGGAATGAACTGACCGGCCTGCCAGACACGGGTACTCTGTATGATCATAGTAACGTCCCCTTTCTTTTCGCTTCTACTGCCAGATCACGATCGACGTGATCACCGGCTGGTCTTCCTTTGCAATGGTTCCGTTATTATCCGTCGGCTTCGCGTCTTTGCAGATCTGATCCACATATTCCATGCCGGATGTCACATACCCGAATGCGGCGTACTGGCCGTCCAGGTACGTGCTGTCGGACTGGACAATGAAGAACTGGGAGCTGGCGCTGTCGTAATCCTGAGATCGCGCCATCGAGATCGCGCCTCTGGTGTGAGACAGCGGATTATCGTAGCCATTCGCCGAAAATTCACCCAGGATCGTCTCATCCGAGCCGCCGAGACCGGTGCCCTCGGGGTCTCCTCCCTGCATCATGAAGCCGTCAATGATCCGATGGAAGGTCAGACCGTCATAGAAGCCCTCTTCTGCCAGCGTGATGAAATTCAGCACGGTTACGGGCGCGGCCGCCGCATCCATCGCGACCGTGATCGTGCCGTAGCCTTCGACGGTAATATCCGCATAGATCGGATTCTCGATCGCCGCCGCGCCGCTGATCTCTTCTCCCTCTGCGTCTGACGCGCCGTCTGTTCCGGCCGCGCTCCCGGCTGTGGTTCCGCTTTCCGTCTCTTCATACAATCCGGCCGAGCGTCCCAGCCCTCTGGCGACCACCATCATAAGAAGAATCGCGACCGCCGCAACGATCACCGCGCACAGGATGACGATTCCGCTCCCGTTCTGCGTCTTCTTCAATTTCTTCTGTGGTTTCTTCTGTGATTCCCTGCCCATGTTTATAATTCCTTCTTTCTTCCTGTATTCTTATTCCTGCGGGAACGGAGTCTGGTTATTTCATGCCATAAGCGCCAGCCGGTCCGCAGTTATACATCTCCCAACAGCTCCTTCATACATACGTTCAGCTCAGGAAACATATGAAACGCAATCTCCTCATCGAACGCATACTGGCAATTCTCACTTTCGTCTTCAAACCAGTACACCGTCACATTCTTCTGGTATGGATCTACGACCCAATATTCCCGAACCCCGGCGGTACGGTATTTCAACATTTTCAAACCGTAATCCCGGCGTTTGGTAGACATGGATACGACCTCAATCACCAGATCCGGCGCTCCGTAGCAGGCATCCTCATGCACCTTTGACGGATCGCAGATCACGAAGACGTCCGGTTCTACCCGTGTCCTGCTGTCATTGTTCAGGTAGACATCAAGCGGCGCAGCGAACACCTGACAGGGACCGCCTCTTCCGGCAATATAAGCATCCAGCTTAGAACCAAGCTTCATGACCAGCTTCTGATGCACCACTTTCGGTGACGCGAACAGGAAAATCTGCCCGTCAATGATCTCCGCACGTTCTTCCTCCGGGAGCGCGTCCACATCCGTCACGGTAAAATCCGTTCTCTTTGACAATTCCATATTTCTTCTTATAACCTCTTCCTCTCCGACAGGCTCTTCGTAGAAAATCATCGCCGGCTTTCCCCCTTTCTGCTCAGGATTTGCGCTCTGCGTATAGTATAATCGATGTTTTCACGCCTGTCTATCTTTATTTCCCCGTGGAATTCCAGAAAAAACGTGAGTCAAATGTCGGTATAAAGAGAAATGAAAGGCGCGTCGTCGACGCGCCTTTACTTCTCGATATCAATAGCAATACACAGGCAAGCCAAAATGTCAGTCCCGGACAGGTTTGCCGCCAGTAAACAAATCTAATGCGCAACCTCCATCCGCACGCTCTTCCCCTTGATCTTCGCGTTCTTCATGGCCTTCATGACCAGACGCGCGCTCTCCTGGGGTACGTCTACGAATGTATAGGCGTCGAACATGTCGATGCTGCCCACCACTCTGCCGGAGATTCCGCTCTCACCGGCGATGGCGCCCAGGATATCGCCGGGCTTCACGTTCTGGTCCTTCCCGATATTGATGAACAGACGGACCATGCCGTCCGCTCCTTCGCGCCGGCGGTCGTAGCGGCCCTCATGGGATCCGTCCCGGCCGTACCGGTCGCCGCGGCTTCCGCGGCCTTCGTCCCAACTGTCGCGGCCGTAATCACGGCCTCCCCGGCCCCGGCCTTCGCCATAGCGGCTCTCTCCGTACCGGCCGTATCTTCCGTACCGGTCGCCTCCGCGGCCGCGGCGGTCCAGATCGTCCAGCGATCTCGGCAGGATGCCGCTGTCGGAAATGTCCTCATTCTCCTCGCCCATGGACATCTTAAGAAGCGCCGCCGCCACATCCATGGACGTGTACTCGCCCTCCAGAAGCTTCCGCTCCACCATGCCGATCATGTCGCTTAAATCGGTATCCCGGATCAGCTCCTCCGCCTGCTCCATGATCTTGTCCACCTTGATCGCCGTGATGTCGTTCAGCGATGGGATCGGCTGGGGAATGATCTTCGTCTTGCAGTAACGCTGGATGTCGCGCAGCTTATACACCTCGCGGCCCACCGCGAAGCTGAACGCGATCCCCGCGTGGCCCGCACGGGCAGTACGGCCGATCCGGTGGACGTAGTATTCGTCGTCCTGCGGGATATCATAATTGAACACCGCTTCCACATTGCCCACATCGATGCCCCTGGCCGCCACGTCCGTAGCCACCAGCACCTCTGTCTTGCCGGTGCGGAACCGGTTCATGACCTGGTCGCGCTGCATCTGCTTTAAGTCCCCGTGAAGCCCTTCCGCGAAATACCCGCGGCCCTGCAGCTCGCCTACCAGATCGTCCACCTGCTTTTTCGTATTGCAGAACGCCATGGACAGCTTCGGCGAATACATGTCCAGAAGGCGGCACATGACCTCCACCTTCGTGTCCCGCCGTACCTCGTAGTAGTACTGGGTCACCTCCGGCACGGTCAGCTCCTTCTTGACCACCTTCACCATCACCGGCTCCTTCTGGAAATTCGCAGCGATCCGCTGGATCTCCTCCGGCATGGTGGCCGAGAACATCAGCGTCTGCCGTTCTTGGGGAAGTTCTCCCAGAATGGTCTCCATGTCCTCCAGAAAGCCCATGTCCAGCATCTCGTCCGCCTCATCCAGGATCGCCGTATGGATATGGTCGCACCGGATCGTCTTCCGGCGCATATGGTCCATGACGCGTCCGGGCGTCCCCACCACGATCTGCACGCCGTCCTTCAGGCTGCGGATCTGACGGTTGATATCCTGGCCTCCGTAAACCGGAACCACCTTCACTCCGTGCATATATTTCGCCAGGCGGCGCAGCTCCTCCGCCACCTGGATCGCCAGCTCCCTCGTCGGGCAGAGGATCATCGCCTGCAGCTTCTTCTCCTTCGGATCCACCTTCTGCAGAAGCGGGATGCCGAAGGCCGCCGTCTTGCCGGTGCCGGTCTGCGCCTGGCCCACGATATCGCGTCCCTCCATCTGCACCGGGATCGCCTGGGCCTGGATCGGCGTCGCCGCCTCGAAGCCCATCTCCGTCACCGCGCGCAGGATCCTGCTGTCCAGTTCCAAATCTTCAAATCTGATCGTTTCCATCATTCTGTCTCTCGATTCCTTTCTGTCAGATACCGGTTATTCGTATCTCCTGTCTCTATCATTCCCGCCGGCGCCCGTCTCGGCTCCGGCCGTTCCTTCTTCCGTGAAAAAAAGAGAAGGTTCAAGACAGATTCCTGAATCTTCTCGTTTCACTTTCCAGACTATAACAGAATTTCCGGGGAAAGTCAAGGAAATATTTATACCTTAAACCGGTACCCTACTCCCCAGATCGTCTCGATGTACTGGGGCTTGGCCGTGTTGAATTCGATCTTCTCACGGATCTTCTTGATATGCACCGTCACCGTGGCGATATCGCCGATCGACTCCATGTCCCAGATCTTTGAAAACAGCTCTTCCTTCGTATATACATGGTTCGGATTCTGGGCCAGGAAGGACAAAAGGTCGAATTCCTTCGTCGTGAAGCTCTTCTCCTCGCCGTTGACCCACACCCGCCGGGCGGTCTTGTCGATCTTGAGGCCGCGGATCTCAATGATCTCGTTGGCCGGCGCCCCGCTGCTGATCAGCCGCTCGTACCGCGCCAGATGGGCCTTCACGCGGGCCACCATCTCACTGGGACTGAAGGGCTTGGTGATATAATCGTCGGCGCCCAGTCCGAGCCCCCGGATCTTGTCAATATCCTCCTTCTTCGCCGACACCATGATGACCGGCGTGTTCTTCGTCTCCCGGATGCGCCGGCAGATCTCGAAACCGTCCACCCCGGGCAGCATCAGATCCAGCACGAACAGGTCGAAGTCCTCCTTAAGCGCGCGCTCCAGACCGGTGGTTCCGTCGCCGGCGATCTCCACCGTAAAGCCGCTCAGTTCCAGATAATCCCGCTCCAGCTCCGCGATACTGATCTCATCCTCAATCAGCAGAATCCTCTTCATGGTTTCCCTCCTGATATTTCCGAAGCACAAAATGAATCTCTGTGCCGATTCCCTCTTTGCTCGTGGCCCAGATCTTGCCGCCGTGATCCTCGATAATCTTGCGGACGATGGAAAGCCCGATGCCGCTTCCGCCCTTGGACGAATTCCGGGAGGTGTCGGCCCGGTAGAACCGGTCAAAGATATAGGGCAGATCCCTGGGCGAGATGCCGCGCCCGTTGTCCTCGATCTCTATCTCCACAAAATCCCCCACGTCCTTAATGCGGATATTGATGATCCCCTTCTTTTTATCCAGATATTTCACGGAATTGCTGATGATGTTGTTGATCACCCGCTTCATCTGCTCCGCGTCGGCGATGACCACGACGTCCTCGTCCACATAGTTAAAATATCCCAGCTCGATATGATTGGTATCCAGATCCAGGCCCACCTCCTCCACACAGTCGCGGAAGTAATTGGCCACATTGATCTTGGAAAATGTATACGGAATCTTATTGGTATCGATCTTCGAATAAAAGGTCAGCTCATCCACCAGCCGGTCCATATCGTTGGCTTTATTATAGATCGTGCGGATATAGCGGTTCAGCATCTCCGGCGACGACGCCACGCCGTCCATGATTCCCTCCGCATAGCCCTTGATGGCGGTAACCGGGGTCTTCAGATCATGAGAAATGTTCATCAGAAGAGCCTTGCTCTCCTCGTCATACTGCAGTTTCTCTTCGGTAGACTCCTTCAGCCGCACGCGCATCTCCTCGAAATCCTGGCACAGCTTGCCGATCTCATCCTCGCTGTCGATATCCATCGTGAAATCCAGATTGCCGTTCTGAATCTCGTGGGTAGCCTTCTGCAGCTCCCCCAGAGGCTTTAAAATAGACTGATACACCCAGGCGACCAGAAGCATGGCCGCCGCCAGAAGGATCACGACGCCTACGAAGATTCCCTGCGTCATCAGCGTCCGCAGCTCCGGAACGTAATTCTCAAAGCCGGATATGATAAAGACGCTTCCCTCCGAACCGTCGCTGAACCGGAAATCATCCTGCTTCACCAGATGCTGGACCTCGCCGTCCATGTAGACGCCTACGTCCACGTCCGGATCGGCGCTTCCGTATGCCGGAAGGCTCCCCGACAGATCCTCGCCGCCGTCCTCCAGGCCGGAGAAAATGATGGAATCCCCCTTGCGGACGATCAGATAGGCGTATTTCTGCTGCAGGTTGTCGTTCAGCGTCTGCAGATATTCCTGATCCTCAAAGCGGTCCGGCTCGCTGGCCAGCATCCGCTGGATCCCCTCCTGATCGCTTCTGGTCAGACGGCTGAACACCTGCACCGAATTGCTCGACAGCAGATCCAGCCGCTCGCTCAGCCCGTAGGAACGCGTAAACGCCGCCGTCTGATAATTGGCGAGTATCGTGAACGCCAGCCAGAACACGCATAACGGCCCGACTGTAACCGTCAGAAATGCAATCACAAGCCGTGTCCTGATCTTCATATCCCGCTCCGTTCCGCCGTCTCCCTGTATGGCATCATCATCCAAAACCCCGATATCCAAAGTAAGTATACCACATTTGCCGCCTTGCGCTTATAAAATAATTATTAAAATCATTAAAGGTATAAAAAACAGCACCCGCCGCGGAAGAGATTCTCTCCGGGCAGGTGCCCATTTTCATGAAAAGCAGACAAACGGCTTCGTCAGGAACCGGCAGGGTTCAAACGCCGTCAGGCGTCCACTCTGCCGCGCCTTGCATAAAAGGTGAACAGATAGAGTCCGCACAGACCTACAAGGGCGTATACGATACGGGACAGCCAGGTCATGCTTCCGAAGAGGAATGCGACCAGGTTAAAATCAAAGAATCCGATCAGGCCCCAGTTGATCGCGCCGATGATGCTGATCGTCAGCGCAGTGTAGTCCAACACTTTGTTATCCATAGCATATGCCTCCTTTTCTATGGCTAGTATGGACGGCGGGTCTGAAAATATACGGATGCATTTTAAAATTTAATCCGGAAGCTGCGACAGGATCTCCCTTTCCTCCGCATCAAAGAGCAACGTCTTATTATACTGGTAATAGCGTTCGCACTCATACTGCTGCAGAAAACGGACGCTGTAGGTGCCGGTGTTCAGGGACGTGACAAAAACCACGAGCTCCTGCCCTGTCCCGAAAGCGGCTTCCAGGAAATCAAACACATGCTCCAGCATCCGGCCGCAGCCTTCAAAACGTTCCTCATACGCGGCGTTCTCGCGGCCGAAGACCTCCCGGATCCGCTGCCACACCGGCTCCGCCTCCTGCAGATGGTCCGCCTTCAGGGACTGGACCGTCTCGTCGAGAAGCTTTCCCACATCCCGGCTGATACGCTCTTCCCTCCGGCTTAAAAGGCCCGCGCCCTGCTTATACCGGCGTTCTGCGGCCACTCCGGCAGCCAGCGACTCCAGATGCTCGAGAGCAGAAGCGTAATCCCGAATCCCCCGCCCGAAAGCGCCCCTGCCGCCGCTTGATCCGTCTCCGCCGGAGCCGTCGCCGTCGCCCTTCGGCTCCAGCTCCGCGATGATCCCCTGCAGCCGTTCCAGCCGTTCCTCCATATCGGCGACGGCCCGGAAGCCTCCGTTCAGCCGCGCCAGCAGAAGGCTGACCACGCTGAGCCGTTCGTCGAACGGCGCCTTCGCCAGCCGGTCGCAGACGCCTTCCCGGATCACGCCGGAAACAATCTCGTCGACACGGTAATCATTTTCATATTTATAATAAAGCTCAAGATAGTTGGCGAAATCCTTCGCGACGGCCGGATGCTGGATATACTGGACGATCACGTCCCGATCCACCGTCATCTTCAGCCGCTCATAGACCTCGATCAGACGCGACAGATCCTCCCAGCCCCGGGGCGTGGCGAACCACCTGCCGTCCACGGTCGTCTCGATGCGGCAGAAATTCTCCTGCTTCACATTCAGATAGGCGGTGATGGCCGGATGGATGTTCACGGTCTCGGCGTACTCCTTCCATACGGAATAATCGGCCTCCACCTCGATCAGCTTGACGCGGTCCAGCGTGACCACATCGAAGTCCCGGACGGAACGGTTGTATTCCGGCGGATTGCCGGCAGCCACGATGATCCAGCCTTCCGGGATCTTATGGTTTCCGAATGTCTTCGCCTGCAGAAACTGAAGCATGGTAGGCGCAAGCGTCTCGGAGACGCAGTTGATCTCGTCGATGAACAGGATCCCTTCCCGCAGTCCGGTCGCCTCAATCTTGTCATAGATGGAAGCCACGATCTCGCTCATTGTGTATTCAGTAACCGACATCCTCACGCCGTCGTAAACCTTCTCCGTAATATAGGGAAGTCCGATGGCGCTCTGGCGCGTGTGATGGGTAATGGTGTAGGCGACCAGACCGATCCGGCACTCCTGGGAGATCTGCTCCATGATCTGGGTCTTCCCGATGCCGGGCGGGCCGATCAGAAGCACCGGGCGCTGGCGGACCGTCGGGATCGCGTAAGCTCCGTATTCGTCCCTGGCCAGATACGCGGCGATAGTATTCCTGATCTCTTCTTTCGCCCGTTTGATATTCACTCCGCACACCTCCCTGCTAACAATAGAATAAATTATACCATAATATTTACCAAAGATGCAACGCAATTTCCGTGCTGTTTGTGAAGTGTTTAACAACGGTTAACGTATTCATTTTTTTGCATACCCTTATGAAAATACTTGTATTGGCATTTCTATTCTGAAAATGTTATACTCTAGGTACAAAATAACAAATTGCTTTAACTGGGTTACGTTGCAAGTATCCTGCTCTATTGCAGAGTGTTCTTCTCCCTTCCGGATATGTTTTGCAGCGCTCCCCTATTTCTTTTTCCACTAGGGAAAACCCGCCGGACCGTCCCCCCACTGGTTCGGCGGGTTTTATTATGCGAAAAATCTGAAAATTTATTTCAATTTGCTATATCGCATATTGAAAATATATCCATATTGTGTTATAGTAGGAAAGGGGATGGTGGGAGTATGAATGATAAATTATTCAATGGTTATGGATATGTGTACGAGGTCTATAAGACCCGGAGTTTTTCGAAAGCGGCCGAAAATCTGTTTATCAGCCAATCTTCATTAAGCGCAACGATCAAGAAAATAGAAAAACGCATCGGAGTGGAGATCTTTGACCGCAGTACGATACCCATCGGACTTACAGAAGACGGAATCGAATATATCGAAGCCGTAGAAAAGATCATGGACATCGAGCATCACTTTTCGTCCCGTGTCCAACAGCTGGACGAGCTGATCACCGGCCATCTGGCCGTCGGCAGCAACGGCATTTACCTGAGCCATGTGCTGCTGCCGGTCCTCTCGGAGTTTGCCCGGCTCTATCCGGGCGTGCAGGTGCGTCTGGCGGAGGGCACCAGCCAGGATCTGGAGAAGCAGCTCTCGGACAGCCTTCTGGATCTGATGGTCGATAACCGGGTGCTGCCGCGGGAGGACTATCAGGGAATCCCGCTCATCGACGAGGATATTCTTCTGGCGGTTCCCAGCCGGTGGCCGATCAACGAGAAGCTGGCCCCGTATCAGCTGAGCGCCCAGGATATCCTGTCCAACCGTCACCGGACCGAAGAGATCCCGGTCGCCCCGTTCGGGGAGCTTGCCGGTCTGCCCTTCATGCTGCTGCATGTGGGCAACGATACCCGGCAGAGATCGGATCAGCTGTTCTTCCACTACAATCTATCGCCGCAGATCATCCTGAAGGTCGATCAGCAGAGCACGGCCCTGACGCTGGCCAGCCACGGGATCGCGGCCACATTTATCAGCGACTGCGTCGCGCGCAGCACGCAGACCTCGGACGGCGTGATCTATTACCGGCTGCTGCCGGAGTTCGCCCGAAGGAGCGTATATATGTTCTACAAGAAGAACCGGCTGCGCACCCGTTGCATGGAAGAATTCATCAAGATCACCGAAAGCACGGCTTTTTAGGAGGCCGTGCTTTTTCGCGCCGTCACGCCCTGCGTTTCCCTCTCCAAGTCCTCCGCATCCAGGATCAGCTTCATGGCCCAGGCCGGTACGGATTCGTCCCGGTACTGATCCTTAATGAAGACAAACGCCGTGTCATAGGGCGGCATTTTCACCGGATATATGCCTTTTCCGTCGGTAAAATACAGAAGTCCCCGCAGCTTCGTAAACTCTCCCCGGGCCCGCAGGCTGTTCACGTATTCGAAGGCCGGTCTGAAATCGGTGCCTCCTTTTCCCTGAATCGTAAAATCACGCATGTACTGCTCCATCTGCTCCCGGCCGGTGATCCGCACGTCGGAACGGACCTGATCGTCGCACTGGATGATATGGATATTGATCTTCTTAAAATAACTCTCCGATTCGCTTAAAACCGCATACGTCTCATCGAGAAACCGCCGCACCAGTTCGCCGGAACAGGACATGGACGTGTCGACGACGATGACAAAATCCTCCACCCGGAACATCTCCCTGGATTCCAGCGGCTCGATCAGCGGCATATTTCCGTAATGCTCCATGCCGTAGGTATAATACGCGTAGTCAAACGAATCGTCGTCAATCCGGTTCTCCTCCCTGAGTACCGCAAATTTCCGCAGAAACCGTTTATAATCGTAGCGTTCCCGGTTCTCCGCCCGAACCTGCTCCATCAGGCTCCTCTCATCCTCCGACGCAGACTCCTCCTGCGACATGGATTCCATCCGGGTCTGCAGCTTCTCCCGGTTGTCGTTCCACCGGTTCTGACGGGGAACGGCCTGCCTGCGCGTTTTCTCCTCATACCACAGATCGTGGCTGTCCACCAGGAATTCGTCGGCCATACGCTGATACTGCGCTTCCGTCAGCTCCATCTCCTGCAGCTGCCGGTAGACGCCCTCGGCCGTCAGGACCTCCAGCTTTTTCTGAAGACGCAGATAAACGTCCCGGCGGAACGGCGACGGCGAAACGTGGACGCATTTCCGGTAAAGTCCGTCAATAATGGATTCCATCGCGATGTCGCAGGCCAGATTCCAGTATCCGGCAGCCCTTTCGCCCCGGGTGTCCATATGGCAGAACAGGCAGTGGAACACCATATGAAGATACGC
Organism: uncultured Lachnospiraceae bacterium; assembly: GCA_947624815.1. GTDB lineage: Bacteria > Bacillota > Clostridia > Lachnospirales > Lachnospiraceae > UBA3402. Next base: position 22,008 of record CANQME010000055.1, read on the forward strand.
ACGGTTTACATAAACCCGTCCCCGGCGGTACAGACGGAACAGATGATCCGGGTTATACCGGATCACAAAGCCGTCGGTACCGATCGCCGGCATCGCCGGATCGGCCTCATAGCCCAGGCTGTGGAGAGCCAGATCCAGGAAATGCATATTCAGATAGAGTTCATTGCGCGCCGACGTGAGGATGCGGACGCTGAGCTCTACCGTATCCAGTTCTTCCATCTGACGTGCACGGGTCGGGTCCGTCATGGGAATCCTCCTTTTCTCCTGCTTCCGATGCGGTCTGACTGCCGTTCTTCTGCTGTCCGGCAGCAATCTCGCTGCCACTCCGGGAGCCTTACAGCGAGAACCGCCTTCGCTTCACAGCTCCCGCCGCACGCCTTCTGTCCATCAGAAAACTGACAGCCGCGCCGTTTCCGCATGCTCCGGCAATGTCCAGAAGCTCTGCGATCACGTCCCCGTCACACGGAATATGAGCGAAGATCCATTCCAGCGCCGGCATATCGCCGCTTTCCACCGCCCAGCCGGCGGCCGCCGCCGCATGTCCGATCAGATACTCCCGATAACGCTCCCTGTACGGTTCCTCCAGCCGGTACGGATCCATCAGCCGCCCCAGGGCCAGTCTGGCCACCAGTCTCTCCGGCTCCTGAACCTGAATATGAGGGAAAAGACTGTCGTATTCTTTAAACTGAAACTGGGTTCGGACAAATGCATTGCGGTACTTATGTCCGCAGCCGTGGGTCTCCGTCACCAGGATCCGCGCCGGCGTATTTTCCACTGCTTCTTCAAAGAATTCCGGGAAGATAAGCCGGGCGGAAGGCGCATCGCCCCGCCAATCCCGGCCCGCCGTACCGCCGGCCGCTGATAAGACCGCATCCGGCCAGGCCGAATCCGCCGTCCGTTCGGCTGACCCGTTTTTCTCTGAGTCCGTTAAATATACGATCTCCAGTGTCTGACGCAGCTCCGCCAGTACCTCCCGCATACAGGATTTCCGGTTCTCGTCCACATGAATGACCACCTGCTCCACGCCGTAGCAGCCGGTAAATACTCCCGCGCCCCAGTCCAGCGTCGTGCTGTAAAGCTCCAGCTTCTTCAGCTTCCCGCAGTTATACAGCGCGTATGCGCCGACCTTCTCAAGATGCGCCGGGAGACGCAGTTCCTCCAGCCGGTCGCCGCACAGAACGGGAAGCTCCTGCCAGGCGGCGTATGCGGGGGGCTGGGCATTCGCTGGCGTCAGGTACGTGCGCACCTCCGAAGCCGGGGCTGTGCCCGCTTCTGATCCTTGGGCTGTGCGCGCCCCTGTCATCAGGACTGCACCCACTTCTGGCTCCGGAGCTGTGCCCGCCCCTGTCATCAGGACTGCACCCGCTTCTGGCTCCGGAGCTGTGCCCGCCCCTGGCTCAGATTCTGTCTCAGCCCATAAAAACGTGCCTCCGGTTCCGGCCGTACTGCCGTCGTGAGCGCCGTGAACCGAGAACAGATAAGGCGCCAGCTCCACCACCGGAAGCCCGCTGATCTCATCCGGCAGTACCGCCAGACTGTCCAGACTCCGGCACTCCAGGATCCGGACGCCGCACGCGCCGGTATATTCGCACAGACAGACCATTGCCGGCCTTACTCCATCCCGGCGGCCATGCGGTAGATCGCCGCCATATCCGCCTTATGCAGCACGCGCACCGTACCCAGACGGTCCTTCGCGGTTATGCTGCATTTCTCCGCCATCTCCTCGATCTGCTCCGGCGTGGGGTCGATGCCAAGCTCCTGCATACTGGTCGGCATGCCGATGGACCGGTAGAAATCCTCCATCGCCTCGATCCCGGCCAGGATTGTCGCCTCCCGGCTTTCCCGCGGCTCGACGCCAAGTACGCGGACAGCCAGCTTCTCGAACCGTTCCGGACTGTCTCTGTACACATATCTGGCCCAGCTGCCCCAGATGGCCGCAAGCCCCGCCCCGTGGGCAACATCGAACATGCCGCCGATCTCGTGCTCCAGCTTATGGCAGGACCAGTCGCCGCCGTCAGTCCCGCAGCCTGTCAGGCCGTTGTGGGACAGGCTGCTGGCCCACATGATCTCCGCACGCAGCC
>CANQME010000056.1 GCA_947624815.1 uncultured Lachnospiraceae bacterium
CAAAAGCCCTGAGCAGTCAGGGCTAATGTTTAAAAATTTTCGGGACATTTTCATTTTCGCTTGACACCGTTTTTTTCAGAAATATACCGAAAATGTACCGGATCCCGGAACGATCCCGGTTATCCGGCACCGAGATGCATAAACAGGCGCCGGAGCACGCGATAAGCCTGCTTACCGCCGTTGTCCGGCGCCTGCTTCCCTCTTCGCTTCCCTTCCGGGTCCGCGCTTCAGGCCGGTATCCTACCTCATCAGAAAGGTTGCGCACTCGGTCTGGCGGGCCTCGGAAGCGCCGTCTCCCGCGATCCCGATCCGCTCCGCCTCACAGCGGCGTTCCTTATTATAGACGCAGTTGACAGCCTCGCAGTCGATCTCCAGCCGGCTTTCCGGCGTCCTGAACACGTTCTTAAAAGAGCCGTCGCCGCTGTCGTCGAAGCTTCCGCAGCAGGTCTCGCTGTTTTCACGCGCCTCGCTTCCGTCCACAATGATCGCCTGCTTACAGCAGCGGTTCTCCGCGTTGTGCAGGCAGTTTGTTACGCTGCATTCCAGTCTGGTCATGATCATGTCCTCCTGCATAGATAAATGAGGACTGCCGCGAAACGTTTTCCTCTCTGCATCGAGATTCCTCCGTTCTGCAGCAGCCTCCAGATTACGTTGCAGGAATAGAATACCCCGAAACGACCGGATTCATACTCCGCTCATCTCGCAGCTTAAGCTGTGGGGAATCCTTCTCTGGCTGCGAACCGCATAGACGCCGAAGCCCTTCAGAAATTCACGGTCAAAGCGGTCCGGCGCATATCGCTCCTGAAGCTCGATCTTCATGGCTTTTCGGATCGTCAGATTCTCGTCCTCGTATGAATACGGAATATTCACCTCCACCGCCCTGCACCGGTAAAGCACCGCGCAGACCGGAGCGGCCATGTACATATAAATGGTGTCGCCCACCCGGATATCGGCAGTCTGCTTCCACTCCATAACGGGATTCTCCTGAAATCCGGCCTCCACATCATAATACTTCGGATTCGCCGGGATGATCCAGTCCACGGGCCCGCGCAGCAGCGTCTTTTTCTTCTTCGAGGCCGTAAGCATATAGCTTAAGTCGATCAGATCCAGAACCCGGTCCTTCGGAACAGTTCCGTCCAAAAGGACGGAGATCCATTCCGTATGACTCATGTGGTAGGCAGGGAAAATACCGGGTTCTGCACGCAGGATGTCTCCCATGGCCGGATCACATTTCAGATTCAGGATATCCGCCGGTTCCGGATCCGCAAGTCCCAGTCTGCGGCGGCTGACATACATCAGAAGTCCGTACCATTTGCGGCTGTCCGCATGACGAAGGACCGCGCTGTCCGGGTCGCCCTGCCAGGGATAATCCGGTTCGGTTCCGTACTGTTCCTTTACATATGATAATACTTCCTCGCGCGTCACGATCGTACTCCTCTCTGCGGCGGCTGCCGGCCCTTTCACACGCTTCCTGCGCATCCGCAGTCATTCGATATCCAGCTCGGGCGGCTCGTCCAGATGCTCGGATACGTATTTCCCGTTCTTCTTCCGCTGGCGCACGCATTCGGTCAGCAAATATTCGATCTGGCCGTTGACCGACCTAAAATCGTCCTCCGCCCAGGCAGCGATGGCGTCGTAGAGTCTGGCTGACAGACGCAGCGGGATCTGCTTCTTCTGGTTATCCGCCATATCAGTAGAGGCTGCCCGAGTTCACGACAGGCTGGGCGTCCCGGTTGCCGCAGAGAACTACCAGCAGATTGGAGACCATAGCCGCCTTGCGCTCCTCATCCAGTTCCACCACCTGCTTTTTGCTTAACTGCTCCAAAGCCATCTCCACCATGCCGACCGCGCCGTCCACGATCATCTTCCGCGCGTCGATAATGGCCGAAGCCTGCTGCCTCTGGAGCATCACCGCCGCGATCTCCGGCGCGTAGGCCAGGTAGGTGATCCGGGCTTCGATGATCTCGATGCCGGCTTCCTTCACCTTCTCCTGGATCTCGTCGCGGATCCTGGCCGCCACGATCTCGCTGGAGCCCCGCAGGCTTCCCTCGTCGGCCACGCCGTCTCCGGTGGTATCCACGCCGGGCGCCACATCGTAAGGATAGATACGGACGATATTGCGCAGGGCGCTGTCGCACTGCAGCGACAGGTATTCCTTATAGTTATCTACCTCGAACACGGCCTTCGCCGTATCCACTACCCGCCACATGACCGCGATGCCGATCTCGATCGGGTTGCCCAGGCAGTCGTTGATCTTCTGCCGGTTGTTGTTCAGTGTCATGATCTTAAGGGAAATCTTCCTGCTCGCCGTCTCAGAAGACATTGTGCCGGACGAGCTGCCTGCCAGGACCAGAGACAGGGATTTCCCGCCGTCTCCGTCCACATCGCCGCTCTGCCTGAGTCTGGTCTTCGCCGCAGGATTCACCGCAGAACAGAAAGGATTGACGAAATAGAATCCCGGCTCCTTAAGCGTCCCTACATAGTTGCCGAACAGAGTCAGCACCAGGGCCTCCTGGGGCCGTATGATCTTCAGACCGCAGAACGGGATCCATCCGATCGCGGACCACAGAATTCCCGCGACCAGAAGCACCGCCCCCAATCCCTCCGATCCATGGTCCAGCTGCATCGCGCCCGCGACGATCAGCGCGATCCCCGCGATGTAAAGCACTCCGAAAAGCAGAAGCATCTGCATGCCGTTCCGACTGCCGTTCAATACCTTCTCCTTCATGATCCTTACCTCCATTCTGAATCCTGTGCGGTTTCCGCATGCTGATCTCCCGCACTGCCTGTGTATGGTTCGCGCGATATTTGCGCATCTATTGATATTTTTATGATATCATTTTAATATCATATTGTCAATATCAAAATGTAAAATCTTCTCCCGTCCGACGTTGTTCCCGCCCCAGCTCCCAGAACGCCACCGCGCCGGCCGCGGCTACATTCAGGGAGTCGACGCCGTGGGCCATCGGGATCCGGACCGTATAATCACATGCGCGGATCGTACTGTCTCTGAGGCCGCTTCCCTCGTTGCCGAGTATGACCGCGATCTTCTCCTCCGCCAGGAGACGCGGATCGTCGATCCGCACGGAATCCTCCCGCAGAGCCATGGCGGCCGCGGCGAAGCCCATATTCTGCAGGCGGGACACGTAGTCTGACTGCCCGGGCGTTCCATCTTCCGTCCGGTCCGGCGCATTGCCGGGCCTCCGCTTTGCGGCCGTCTCCCGGTTTCTGCCCGGCAGTTCTTTCCTGTCCGGCAGTTCTTTCATACCGGTCTCGCGATCCGCACATTCCCGCCACTCCCCATTATCAAGGTACGTCCACGGAATCTGGAACACCGTTCCCATACTCACCCGGATCGAGCGCCGGTACAGCGGATCGCAGCAGTCTCCCGTCAGCAGCACCGCGTCGAATCCCAGCGCCGCCGCGCTGCGGAACACCGCGCCGATATTCGTCTGATTCGTCACATCCTCAAGTACGGCGATTCGCCTGGCCCCGGCGCAGACTTCTTCCACCGAAGGCAGCTCTCGCCGCCGCATGGCGCAGAGCACGCCCTGGGTCAGCCGAAAGCCGGTGATCTGCGTCAGCGTATCAAGCCCCGCGGTATAGACGGGCGCATCCCCGCACCGGCGCAAAATCTCCCGAAGCGCTTTCCCCAGAAGCCTCCGCTCCGCCAGCAGCGACACCGGTTCATATCCCGCGTCAAGAGCCCTCATGATCACCTTCGGACTTTCCGCGATGAAGATTCCCGGTTCCGGCTCATAATACCGCAGAAGCTGCACCTCCGAGCGGCAGTTGTATACTGACAGTTCCGGACCGGAAAGATCCCGGATTTCAATTACATCAGACACAGCTTCTACCTCCGTCCCATATCCTGCCGTTCAGTCAGGAAAACGCAGACCGGACTTTCTCCTGCCGGTCTGCGTTCTTCAACCCGGTTTCCGCTTCGCATACACGCTACTCAAACTGCGACGCATACAGCTTATAATAGAACCCCTTCTGCACCATCAGCTCCTCATGGGTTCCCTGCTCCACTACGTCGCCGTGATCCACCACCAGGATCCGGTCCGCGTTCTGGATCGTGGACAGGCGGTGGGCGATGACGAAACAGGTCTTGCCCGCCATCAGCTGACGCATGGCCTGCTGCACCTGCCGCTCCGTAGAGGTATCCACATTACTGGTGGCCTCGTCCAGGATCAGCATATGGGTGTTGTAGAGCATGGCCCGCGCGATGGTCAGAAGCTGCTTCTGACCCTTGCTGATATTGCCGCCGTCCTCGCTGATGACGGTCCGGTAGCCGTCGGGCAGGCGCATCACATAGCCGTGGATGCGGGCCGCTTTGGCCGCGGCGATCACCTCCTCCATGGAGGCTCCCTCCTTGCCGTAGGCGATATTGTCATAAATAGTTCCGCGGAACACCCAGGTATCCTGCAGCACCATGGCGTAGGTCCGCCGCAGGCTGTCCCGGGTCACGGTGCGGATCTCATTGCCGTCCACATAGATCGCGCCCTCGTCCACGTCGTAGAACCGCATCAGCAGGTTGATGATCGTGGTCTTGCCGGCGCCGGTAGGTCCGACGATGGCGATCGTCTGGCCCGGATTGGCCTTCAGGTTCAGATCATGGAGGATCGTTTTGCCCGGCACATAGCCGAATGACACATTCTTCGCCTCCACGTCGCCCTCCACCTCCTGAAGGACCTTCGCCTGGTAGATATCCTGAATCTCCTCCGGCTCGTCCAGCAGGCGGAAGACCCGCTCCGCCGCGGCCAGCGCCGAATAGATCTCGTTGATGATGTTGGCGATCTCATTGATCGGCCCCGAGAATTTCCTCGAATACAGCACGAAGGAGGAGATCTGCCCCAGGTCCACGATCCCCCACAGGTAGAACAACGCTCCAACCAGTCCGATCAGCGACAGGCCCAGGTTATTGATAAAACCGACCGTCGGTCCCATCGTCATGCCCAGTGTATCCGCGTCCCGGTATGCGTCCGCCGCCTCGTGGTTGATCCGGCTGAAATCCTCGCAGACGCCGTCCTCATAGGCGTAGGCCAGGATCGTCTTCTGGCCGGTAAACATTTCCTCCACGAAGCCGTTCATATGGCCGTAGGCGGCGCTGCGCTTCGAGTACAGCGGTCTGGTCCTGCGGCCCATGTAACGGGTATAATAGATCGCCATGGGGATCGTCACCAGCATGCAGACGACCAGCGGCAGGGAGATGGCGCACATCATGATAAAGGAACCCACCACCGTGACCACGCTGGTAATGATCTGCACCACGTCCGTGGCCAGACTGGTGCCCACCACGTCGATGTCATAGCTGACGCGGCTGATGATATCGCCCGCCTGGTTCCGGTCGAAGAAACCGACCGGCAGGGTCATCAGCTTGTCGAATACGTCTTTTCTCATCCTGCGGATCACATTGCGGCTGACCCGCATCATGCCGATATTAATGAAAAACGTGAGAAGTCCGCTGGCCAGATAAGCCGCCAGCATACATTTCCCATAGAAAAATACCACGTCGAAATCCACCTTCCCCGCGCCCGCTCCGGCAGCGTGGATGGCCTTTCCGGCGAAATTCGGCCCCAGAAGGTTGCCGAAATTGCTGATGAAGGCGCAGAGAGTCAGCACGATCACCGGCCACCGGTACTCGTTCAGATAGGAAAGAATGCGACGCAGCGACTTTTTCGCGTCTCTGGGCTTCTCCTTCTTGCCGCCCCGATCTCCTCTTCCTGGCATCCGTACCGCCTCCTTTCAGGCCAGAGCGCCCATCTGCGTGTTGAAGATATCCCGGTATTCCGGGCATGTCCGAAGCAGATGTTCGTGGTTTCCGTAACCGATGCAGCGCCCGTTGTCCATAACCAGGATGTTGGTCATGTTCATGACCGAGCTGACGCGCTGCGCGATCAGGATCGTCGTCGTGCCGCCGTAATTCTCAAAGACCGCTTTCCTTAAGGAAGCGTCCGTTTTATAGTCAAGAGCCGATGAGGAATCGTCCAGGATCAGGATTTCGGGCTTCGCCGCCAGAGCCCGGGCGATCAGAAGCCTCTGCTTCTGTCCGCCGGACAGATTCGCACCCTTGATATCCGCCATATAGTCGAGGCCGCCGTCCAGACCCGCGATGTATTCCGCCGCCATCGCGTCTTCTGTGGCCTTCTTAAGCCCCTCCTCCGGAATGTCCCGTCCGAAGGAAATGTTCTGGCGCAGGGTATCGTTGAATACCATATCGTTCTGGAAGACCACGCCGAACTTTTGGTGGAGCTCGTCCTTCTCATAGCTGCGCACGTCGCGGCCGTCGACGAAGACGCCGCCGTCCTCCACGTCATAGAACCGCATCAGCAGGTTGATGATCGTGGTCTTACCGCAGCCGGTGGGACCGATGATCCCCAGGCTCTCGCCCTTTTTGATGGTGAAATCGATGTCATAGAGGCACTGCTCGCGGCTGCTTCCGCCGAACGCCTCGGCCTGCGCCGTGCCCGCCTCGCCATAGCTGAAATTCACGTGCTCGAACCGGATGAAACCGTCGCCGGACGGCTTCTTCGCCTCCTGTTCCGTCAGGATCCGCTGATCCTGCGGCGCGGCCATGATCAGCGCGATACGGTTCGCAGACGCGGACGCCTTGCTGATCATCATGAAGATCCGGTTGATGGCCATGACGCCCTGAAGCACCATGTTGAAATACGTCAGAAACGCCAGGATCACGCCCGGATTCATCTGTCCGTTATTGACCCGGACAGCGCCGATAAAGACCACCAGTGTGAGCCCGGTATTTAAGCACAGCTGCATGATCGGTCCCGGCAGGGCCATGACCGTGCTGGCCTTAATGTCGTTGCGGGTCATGGCGTCGTTGCTGGCCGCGAAACGGCGTTTCTCATAATCCGCCTTGGAGAGGGCCTTTACCACGCGGATCCCGGTGATATTCTCCCGCATGACCCGGACCACGTCGTCCAGACTCTCCTGCACCTTATTGTAAAGCGGGATCCCGTAACGCGACACGCTTAAGATCACGACCAGCATGATCGGCAGCATCACGCACAGCACGGCGGACAGCACCCAGTCCATGGTCATCGTGATCAGAATACCGCCGATCAGCATGATCGGCGCGCGGACGCACAGCGTCTGCAGCGACTGGGCGCAGGACTGGACATTGTAGCTGTCGCTGGTCATACGGCTGATCAGGCTGGGAAGACCGAACGCATCGAACTGGCTGCCGGACAGATTGGCCGTCTTGATGAACAGATCCTGGCGGATGTTATAGGAAACATTGTGGGCGTTCTCCACCGCTCCCCGGTTGGCCGTCACGTTCAGCTGCCGGGTGGCGACGGCGGTCAGGATCATCAGAATGCCCCACAAAAAGATCTGCATGAGATTGCCGGTCGGCACGGTGACGTCGATGATGTGCTCCAGGATATACGGAAGCAGGAGTTCGACCATCGTAGCCGCCAGCTTCAGCCCCATAACGGCGGCGATCGCCTTCGCGTACGGTTTCATATAGCGGAAAATCAGTTTCACAGCACATAACCCCTTTAAAGCTTACTTTATCGTCTTGTACCAAAAATCTTTTCTATTATATAGCATGCAAATTATTTTTGCAATGAAAAATAAGTCAATATACCGACTCTATACGGGTTCCTTCGTAGAAAAAGTTCAGAATATCGACGTATCCCCAGCCCCGCTTCGCCATGGCCTGCGCCCCGTTCTGGCTCATGCCGATGCCGTGGCCATAACCGCCTCCGTAGATGTCCCAGTACCGGGTTCCGTCCTCCGCTGCACCGCCCTCGACGGAGATAAAAGCGCTCGGAAGGCTGTTTAAGCCGCTCTGCGTACTGCCGTCATGGCAGGTAACGACACAGTCCGGATGCCCCAGCGCCGCACGGATCCGGCTTTCTCCCTCGATCTCTTCGGTTTCTCCGGAACCGGTGACGGACACGCACTGCGCCGCGCCGCCCGCTCCCCGCCTGACGACCGCCACGTCCGTGACTGCGCCGGTTCCGGGCAGATTCTCCTGAAGCTGGGCGGCCGTGATCCGCGTCTGCCAGCGGTACATCCTGCAGGAAGCCTCATAATCCGTCTGTCCGCCGCCGCTTCCATCGCTCCGGATGAATGCTGCGAAGGCTTCTTCCCCTTCCGCTTCCGATGATCCGGACATCCCGTCTGCGGAGCCGTTCATGTCTGTCTCCATACCGGCGTACTGTCCGTCGTTTTCCGCAGCGCCCTTCTCCGCCATGCCGCCGGCCGCGTCTGTCTTCGTGCCGGCGTACAGTCCGCCGTTTTCCGCAGCGCCCTTCTCCGCCATGCCGCCGGCCGCATCCACGGCGCTGCGGGCCCCGGTCCCGCCGCCGTCCGGCCGCACCTCCACCGCGCGCAGATACGGCGTCCGCTCCGGCTCCTGCCCCCAGGCTCCCATGTCGGTCGTATGGCCGCAGGACGTGGAGAAATAGTATGTCTCCGCCGCCTCGCCCCCATACGTCAGGATCTGCCCGTAGGTGGCGTCCACCGCTTCCGCGGCCTCCCGTCCGGTCCCGCTGTTATTATAGACCTGGTAATTGGTGCTGTCGTCCACATGCGCTCCGTAACGGCGGCAGGAATTTGCCCGGATCTGGCGGTATGCGTAGGTTCTGGCGCAGACCGCCTGCGCCCTGAGCGCTTCCGGCTCGTAACTCAGCGGCATTTCGCTGGGAAGCACCCGCTTCAGATAATCCTCCACATACAGCTCGTTGACCAGCACAAGTCCCTCTTCCTCGCAGGACACCTCCAGCCGTCCCGGACAGACCGGTTCTCCCTGTTCCCGGATCACGCTCGCAATGCGGATCCCGGCGCTTTCATCCGACGGGCAGAAGACGGTCCGCTCATCTGCCGGGCAGAAGACGGCGCCGTCCTCCGCGCCTGCTTCCCCGCCGGTTCCCGCCTTCAGCGTCACGCTCTCCCCCGCGTGAAAGACCGTCTCCTTCTCTCCCTGCCGCATGATTCCGCCGCACAGAAACTCCAGCCGGATCTGCGGATGGAAAACAGAATGAAAGCCCGTGTCCGTGATCAGCACCCGGATCGTTTCCGCCCCGAAGCTTCTCACCGTCAGCGCCGCGCACAGCTTTCCGTCCGCCACGACGAATTCCTGGGTATCGTATCCCACCAGGATCTGGGACAGATCCTGCCGCTGCAGGTCCCCGTAGACCTTATAGACGCAGAAATCTTCATCCAGCGGGATCTCTCCGTAGCCCTCCAGCTCGACAGCGTCCTCGCAGACAGCCAGGACCTTCGCAGTGATCCGTTCCCGCTTCAGGGCGATCCGCTCCACGCGGCCGCCCGACAGCTCCAGATCCGCCAGCTGTCCCTCCAGGTCGCCGGCCTGCGCCAGCTCCCTTTCCACCGAAAATTCCCTCACGCAGTCCCCGGTAAAGCCGGTTACGGCGCGTCCGGAGACCTGAATGATCCACACGTTCCGATAGCAGACCTGGTCGGAGACAATGCCGATGACGCGGATCAGCTCACGGTTCTTCGCCAGCGCCCGGATCCGGCAGTCCAGATACCGGGACATCCCAAGTCCTTCGAAGCCGTAGGTCCCCTGATCGGTGTATGCCGTCCACGCCGGCGCGCCGTCCGTGTTGTCCGGCGTCCCGGCGATCTGAAGGACGACCTCCTCCATCCCGCCTTCTGTCTCCGTATCCGCCGGCTCCTCCTGCCCTGACCCGTCCGCGGCCTCCGCCGACAGCCGGCAGAGCTCCCCGTACATCTCCCAGAAGCGTTCGGCCGGGACAGGCTTCTTCCGGTTCCGGGCCGTTCTTCCTACGATACCGGCAAGACGGCTCTTTTTCTCCTGCAGGTCCCCGCCTGCCTTCGTTCCGCCGTCTCCCCATGCAGCCTCCGCCAGCCGGTCGGCGAGCCGCGCGGCCTCCTCATAGGTCAGCAGGCCCTCCGCGGTCCCCGCCGACGGCGGCGTCAACTCCTCGGAAAGCAGGCCGCGGCGGTACAGCCAGTCCATGTATTTCACATACCACTGCCGCTGATCCGCCGCAGAGAAGAAGGACTGCTCCGTCTCCGCTTCCGTCCGGCACCCGTCCGCCGTCGTCAAAAAAAGAGCCGCCGCCTTACAGGCTGCGGCTCTTGTGATCCCGTCCTGCGCCGGCCGCTCCTGATAAAGGATCACGGCCACCAGCGCCACAACAACAAAGGGAACGCCAAGCACCCACACGATGCCCTTTTCTCTTCTCATACACGCCTACCTGACAAATGTTTTCCGGTCCTCGTCAATATGCTTTAGTCCCCTGTAATCGTCCGTATCGACAGACAGCGATTTCTTCTTCAGACGCTTCTCCACCGTCTCCGTCACCAGACGGCTGATCACCGCGAAGGTCGGCACGCCGATGATCATACCCACCGGCCCCATGATGCCGCCGAAGAACAGGATTGAGAACAATACCCAGAAGCTGGAAAGCCCCGTGGAGTTGCCCAGGATCTTCGGCCCCAGGATATTCCCGTCAAACTGCTGGATCAGAAGGATCATGACCAGGAAGATCAGACACTGCTTCGGGCTCACCAAAAGGAGCAGCACCGCGCTCGGGATCGCCCCGATGAACGGTCCGAAGAACGGAATGATGTTCGTCACGCCGATGATCACGCTGATCAGCATGGTATACGGCATTCTGAGGATGCTCATGATGATAAACGTCAGGATCCCGATGATCAGCGAATCGATCAGCTTGCCCAGGATGAAGCCGCCGAACACCTTGTGGACGAAGCGGCACTTCTCTACCAGCTCATTGGCAAACCGGAGGGAAAAAAGCCCGTAAGCCATCTTCTTCGCCTGCGCGGTCAGCGTATCCTTGATATTCAGCAGATAGATCATGACGATCACGCCGATCAGGCTGTTCTTCGTGACGTTGACGACGCCCATCACGCCGGAATAAACGCTGCTTAAAGCTGTCTCCAGGTTGGGCATCCAGTTGGCCGTGGATCTGGCCCACTCCAGGAGCCGGTCCACCCCGTGCTGGTAGGCGTTCATCACCGCCGACTCCACCTCGGGGTTGTTGGCAAATATGGTCTGGATCCAGCTGGAGATCTTCTGTACATAGGACGGAATGGAATTCACGATTCCCATGATGCTTTCGATCACCGTAGGAATGATCATGGAGATCAGCCCGATGATGATCGCCGCCAGGAACAAAAGGCTTCCTGCCGTGGACAGCGCCCTGGCCAGAGACACCCTGCGCTCCGGCTTCTTCACCGGCTTCTCAAGAAGGCTTACGATCCATCCGTACAGCCGGTTATAGACCGGCGACATCAGATACGCCAGGATGACGCCGTAGGTGATCGGCGCCAGAATCTCGTTGATCATACCGATCACGCCCCGTACCGCCTGCCAGCGCAGAAGCATCAGCGCCACCAGAATACAGGCCACGATCACCAGAAATGCTGTCACTCCCCAAACGATGTACTTGCCGTATTTATGATCTTTCATCTGTACGCCTCATTCCCGAGAGATCCGCCGCCTGCGCTTCCTCATCCGGCGCCGGAGCCTCTCCGTTTCTTATAGAATAGCACAATCCGTCAGGCGGCGCAAGCCAAAAAGCGGAAGCCCGGGAGACGCGCGGACGCCGCCTGCACAAAAAGCAGCGATTGCTCGCTGCTTTTTTCATTTGTAACTCCCAAGATGCCGGTTCTTACTATTTGACGCCTAGCCAAGCTAGGTGGGCAACCGCACTCCGGCTTCTGCCTTCCACTGCAAACGGAGGCCTGACATCCACCGGAAAATATAGGAATCCCTTCTGTCACAATGTAGGTTCAAAGAAAGTAAGAGTTGTCGAACATCCCAGGAATCACATCTGTTCTGTTGCAGTTATTATACAACAGAAGCGTCCGTTTGGCAAGCAATTTTTCACAAAAAACTGTGGGAAAAATTGTCAGAATTAGTAAAAGTAACTGTTTCCTGAAACCTTCAATAACGCTCCACGCCGTCCTTTGTCACTCTTGCGTAGACCAGCTTCTTCTCCGCCGCAGGCTCATCGCCGATCGTATAGGAGGACAGAAACTTCTTCTCCGCCCCGTCAAAGCGCGTCTCGTCGGAGGCAAACAGCTCTGCCAGCACATCGCCCTTTGCCACCCGGTCGCCGTACTTCCTGTGAAGATAGATGCCCGCGCTGTAGTCGATGGAATCCTCCTTCTTTTCGCGGCCCGCTCCCAGCATCGTGGAAGCGATCCCGCAGCCCTCGGTGTCGATATGGGTAATGTATCCGTCCGCGGGGGCGGTCACCTCTCTCCGGTACGGCGCCGGACGGAACCGGGACGTATCGTAGATATAGGCCGGATCGCCGCCCTGGGCCTTCACCATGGCCGCAAGCACATCCACGGCGCTGCCGTCCGACATGGCCTTCTCCGCCAGCGCGCGGCATTCGGCGATGGTTCCCTTCTCCGCCATGAACAGCATGTTGGATACCAGCTGCAGGCAGACCTCGGTCAGATCCGCCGGGCCCTCGCCCTTCAGCGTCTGAACGGCCTCCGCCACCTCCATGGCGTTGCCGACGGCGCGCCCCAGTGGCACGTCCATATCGGTGATCAGCGCGCAGCATTTCCTGCCGGCTCCGGTGCCGATGGACACCATCTCCTTCGCCAGGGCGATGGAATCCTCCAGCGTCTTCATGAACGCGCCGCTGCCGGTCTTGACGTCCAGTACAATGGCGTCGCTGCCGGCCGCTAGCTTCTTGCTCATGATCGACGAGGCGATCAGCGGCACGCTGTCCACGGTAGCCGTCACGTCCCGCAGGGCGTAGAGCTTCTTGTCCGCGGGAACCATATTGCCGGTCTGGCCGATAATGGCGATGCCGGTCTCGTTCACGATCTCAAAGAACCGCTCCTTATCGATGCTCGTCGTAAGTCCCGGGATCGACTCCAGCTTATCCAGGGTGCCGCCGGTGTGGCCCAGTCCCCTGCCGGACATTTTGGCGATCTTCACGCCCAGAGACGCCGCGATGGGACCGATGACCAGAGAGGTCTTGTCTCCCACGCCGCCGGTGCTGTGCTTATCCACCTTGATGCCCCTGATCCCGGACAGATCTGCCGTATCGCCGGAATGAGCCATCTCCATAGTAAGATATGTGGTCTCCTGCGCGTTCATTCCACGAAAATAGATGGCCATCAGCATGGCCGACATCTGGTAGTCCGGGATATCGCCCGAAACAAAACCGGCCACCATGCCGTGGATCTCTTCTCCGGTCAGCTCCCCGCCATGCTTCTTCTTCTCGATCAGATCATACATCCTTATCATATCTCATTCCCCCTGTTCTCACGCTTTCGGTTCAAGCATCTCCGCTCCGAATGACAGCGGCAGAAGCTCCTCCAGCGTTCTCTCGATATAATCCTCCTCCGATTTTGCCATGATCACCAGAAAATCCGGCCCGCAGAACTCCTTCATGACCTGACGGCAGACGCCGCAGGGCGAGCAGTAATCGTTGATCACGCCGTCCGGGCCGCCGCAGATGACGATGGCCTCAAACTCCCGTTTTCCTTCATTAATGGCCCTGAAAAACGCGCTCCGCTCCGCACATACCGTGGGCGTATAGGTAGCGTTCTCGATATTAAAGCCGGTATAGACGGTCCCGTCCTTACACAGAAGCGCCGCCGACACATGGAAATGCGAATATGGCGCGTAGGCGTTGGGCAGGTTATCAATAGCCGCCCTGATCAGACTTGTCCTGTCCATGCGCTTCCTCCTCTGCCTTTGCCAGCTTTACGATGCGGCTGGTGCCAAGCCGCGACGCGCCCAGGCGCAGGAATTCCTCCGCGTCCGCGAAGGATGAAATACCTCCCGCCGCCTTCATCTTCACGCCCGGTCCCACATGCTCCGAAAACAGCTTAATGTCCGCAAAGGTGGCGCCGGCCTTCGAAAAACCGGTAGAGGTCTTGATATAGTCCGCCCCCGCCTCGGTGACCAGCCCGCACATCTTGACCTTCTCCTCGTCAGTCAGCAGGCAGGTCTCGATGATAACCTTCAGGATATGGCTCCCGCAGGCCGCCTTGATGGAGCGGATCTCCTCCAGGATCTTTTTGTAGTTTTTGTCCTTCAGATCGCCGATATTGATGACCATATCGATCTCGTCGGCGCCGTTTTTAATGGCGTCCTCCGTCTCGAACACCTTCACCGCCGTCGTATTGTAGCCGTTGGGGAACCCGATGACCGTGCAGACCGCCATCCGGTCTCCGAGATATTCCTTCGCCCGCTTCACATAGGACGGCGGGATGCAGACGGACGCCGTGCCGTACCGTACCGCGTCGTCGCAAAGCTGCCGGATCTCCTCCCATGTGGCGCCCTGCGCCAGAAGCGTGTGATCCACTGCCTGAAACATTTTCGTTCTGTCCATACCTACTCTTCCTCCATTTCCTTCAGACGATATACCTGATACTCTCTCTCAAAGACATATCCCAGCTTCTCCGCCAGTCCCACGGACTGGAGATTGACCGCGTCCCAGTTGGGAACCAGTCCCTTCTGCAGGCACTCCAGGACAAACGCGGCGCTGCAGGCCAGGGCCAGTCCCTTCCTGCGCCAGTCCTTCCGCGTGTCGACCTCGATCTCCATCATGCCTTCGCTGACGCCGTAGCAGGAGCAGCCGGCGATCAGCTCGCGGCCCTTCAGCGCCACATAGCCGAAGGCGAATTCCATGAACCGTTCAGCGGTATCGAAGTTCGAACAGAGATCGCGGCTCCATTCCTCCTTCATGACCAGATGGTAGAGCCGTTCGTCGATCCTGCGGATCCTGACGCCCTTCGGCACCGCTTCCTTATAGCCCTGAAGCTTCTCCAGATCAAAATGGTGTTCGTCCTTCTTAAGGGCGTAACGGGTCACGATCCGCTGCTGGCCGGCGAACTGTTCTTCGATCCAGTCGGCCCACCGCTCATCCTGGGGATAGAGAAACGCCTGCTGCGCCGATTCGAAGATCTGACCCTTCAGATCCAGCGCCTTCCCACCCTTGGGCGGCAGTCCCAGAAGATACGCGAAATCACCGACCACGACCAGACAGTAAGCGGGATTTGTCAGATGGGGAACCCATACCCGGCCGATGGCGCCTTCCGCAGCGCCCCGCAGCAGTACGTCCCTGCTGCCCGCGCAGATGGGCTGGATCACCTGCCGTTTCGCTCTGCCAAGTTCAATCATCATGTCAAAGCCCCCTCCCATTTATCTTCTGGTGATTCGTACAGTATAGCACATTTCACGAAAAAATTCTATGGATTTATGAAATTAAGGCAGAATATTCTAAAATATTCTGCCTTATCTGCTAAAATATTCATTTATATCAGAGACTGCCGCCGTCCAAAAGAGCATGCCTCGTCATCAGAACGCCCCAGTCGACTTGACGACCTTCGGCCGGTAGCCTGCGTCGTTCAGCGCCTGAACGATCTCGTTCTTATGGTCGGTGCCGTAAGCCTCCAGCGTGATCCGCAGCTCCACGGCGGCGTTGCGGTTGATGCTGATGAACTGGTTGTGCTCCAGCTTGATCACGTTGCCCTGATGCTCCGCCAGAAGCGTGGATACCTTGGCCAGCTGTCCGGGCTTGTCCGGCAGAAGCACGGATACGGTGAATACCCGGTCGCGCTGGATCAGGCCGTGCTGGACGATGGACGCCATGGAAATGATGTCCATGTTGCCGCCGCTCAGGATGGAGACGATCTTTTTCTTCTTCACATCCAGATGGCGCAGGGCGGCCACGGTCAAAAGGCCGGAATTCTCCACGATCATCTTATGGTTCTCCACCATGTCCAGGAACGCGACGATCAGCTCGTTGTCCTCCACGGTGATGATGTCGTCCACATTCTCCTGGATGTAGGGGAAGATCTTCTCGCCCGGGCATTTGACCGCGGTGCCGTCGGCGATGGTGCTGACGGATTTCAGCGCGACCACATGGCCGGCCTTTAAGGATTCCTGCATGCAGTTGGCTCCGGCCGGCTCCACGCCGATCACCCGGATCTTCGGATTCAAAAGCTTGGCCAGAGTCGAGACGCCGGCCGCCAGCCCGCCTCCCCCGATGGGGACCAGGATATAATCCACGGTAGGCAGCTCCTTGATAATCTCCATCGCGATCGTTCCCTGTCCCGTCGCCACGGCCAGATCGTCAAAGGGATGGACGAACGCCATCTTCCGCTCTGCCGCAAGCTTCTCCGCGTATTCGCACGCCTCGTCGAAGACGTCTCCGTAGAGGATCACCTCCGCCCCGTAGTTCTTCGTGCGGTTGATCTTGATCAGCGGCGTCGCCGTCGGCATGACGATGGTCGCCGGTACGCCGGCCAGCTTGGCGGCATAGGCCACGCCCTGGGCGTGATTGCCGGCGGAGGCCGTGATCAGGCCGTTCTTCTCCTCGTCCGCAGTCAGGGTGCTGATCTTATAGTAAGCGCCGCGGACCTTGTAGGCGCCGGTGTACTGCATGTTCTCCGGCTTGAAATAGACCTTGTTTCCGGTCTGCTCGGAATAGTACTCGCTGTAGACCAGCTTGGTCTCCTGGATCACCTTTCCTACGACTTCGGTTGCTTCCTCGAAGCTTTCAAGTGTCATCATGGTAAATCTGTCCTCTCTTCCTGTATTTCTTCTATCCTTGATCGGTTAAGCGGTCTGCGCCCTGCGCTCCCGCATGAGCCTTCTTCCTGATCCGCCGCGCAGGCGCATCACGCAAACAGCGCGTTGATAAACGCGTCCGCGTCGAATTTCTGGAGATCGTCGATCTTCTCGCCGATGCCGATGTATTTCACCGGGATCCCCAGCTCCGACTGGATCGCCACGGCGATGCCGCCCTTGGCCGTCCCGTCCAGCTTCGTCAGAATGATCCCCGTCACTTCGGTCGCCTCCATGAACTGCCTCGCCTGGGCCAGGGCGTTCTGCCCGGTGGTGCCGTCCAGCACCACCAGCGTCTCCCGATAGGCGTCCGGATACTCGCGGGTAATGACCCGGTCGATCTTCTTCAGCTCTTCCATCAGGTTCTTCTTGTTGTGGAGACGCCCGGCCGTATCGCAGATCAGCACGTCCGCGCCGCGGGCCTTCGCCGCCGCCACCGCGTCGTACACCACCGCCGCCGGATCCGAGCCCTCCTGGTGGGCGACAATCTCCACGCCGGCCCTTCCGGCCCATTCGGTCAGCTGCTCCACGGCAGCCGCGCGGAACGTATCCGCAGCCGCCAGGATCACCCGTTTCCCCTGATCCTTCAACTGTCCGGCCAGCTTGCCGATGGAGGTGGTCTTGCCCACGCCGTTGACGCCGATCACCAGGACCACGCTCTTGCGGTTCTCGAATTCGTAGGCGTTCTCGCCCAGATCCATCTGCTTCTTTAAGCTTTCCATCAGAAGCGCCTTGCACTCGGCCGGTTCCTTAATATGCTGCTCCTTTACCTGCCGGCGCAGATCCTCCATCACCTTCATCGTCGAGGCGATCCCCAGATCTCCCATGATCAGGGTCTCCTCCAGCTCCTCGTAAAAGTCGTCGTCAATGGCTGAGAATCCGCTGAAGATCGAATCGATCCCGGACACGATGTTATCTCTTGTCTTCTGAAGACCTTCCACCAGTCTCCCAAAGAATCCCTTTTTCCCTTCTGCCATGGCTGTCCTCCTTTTCCGGCTTTTCTGTCTTACTAATTATCCAGCGTATCCTCGATCAGATTCACCGATACCAGCGCCGATACGCCTTTCTCCTGCATCGTGATCCCGTAGAGGCGGTCAGCGCTGACCATGGTGCCTCTTCTGTGGGTGATCACGATGAACTGTGTATTCCTCGTCAGCTTATGAAGATACCTGGCGAACCGCTCCACGTTGGAGTCGTCCAGCGCCGCCTCGATCTCGTCCAGCAGACAGAACGGTGACGGCTTCAGGTTCTGGATCGCGAACAGCAGGCAGATGGCCGTAAGCGCCTTCTCGCCGCCGGACAGCTGCATCATGTTCTGCAGCTTCTTGCCGGGCGGCTGGGCGATGATCTGGATACCCGCCTCCAGGATATCCTCATCCTCCACCAGCTCCAGCGTTCCGTGACCCCCGCCGAACAGTTCCTTAAACACCTTGTCGAATTCCAGGCGGATGTCATGGAATTTCTCCGTAAACTGCTTCCTCATCCCCGCGTCCAGCTCCTCGATGATCTGAAGCAGAGTCGCCTCGGCCCTTGCCAGGTCGTCGTGCTGGGCGTTCATGAACTCGTAGCGTTCCGAGACCTCCTTATAGTCCTCGATGGCGTTCACATTCACGTTCCCAAGCGCTTTGATGTCCGATTTCAGCTGCTCGGCGCGTCTTCGCAGCTCCGGCAGGGAAGAAAGCTCCGGATTCCGAAAGGCCTCGGCCGAGGTAAACGTCAGCTCATACTCCGTCCACATATAATCGACATGGCGGTCCAGACGCTCGTTTACCTTCTCCTGCTGGCTCTGCAGGCGGAACTGGTCCTTATCCAGCTGGGCCAGGCGGCCGGACAGCTCCTCCCGCCTCTCAAACAGGCCCTTCTGCTTCGCCGACTGCTCTTCCTTTACGGCGCTGTCCTGCTCGATCAGCGCGTCCAGACGGTTCTTCTGCTCCTCCGACTCCCGGATCCGCTCCTTCAGAGCTTCGATCTCCTGCTGCTTGCCGCCGATCACCGCATCCGTATCGTGGCTGCCCGCACACAGCGTCTCCTTCTCTTCCTCCAGGCGGCGGATTTCCTCGTTCACACGGTCCACATTCTCCTGGACGAAGCCGTATTTCTGCAGCAGATGGGCCGTCTCCAGCCGGATGGCGGACAGCGCTTCGGCGATGGCCTCGCGGTCCGCGCGCTCCTCCTCCAGCTTCCCGGTCAGGCTCTCGATCTCCAGGCCGGCCCGGTCGTTCTCATCCTCCAGTCCCTTCACGTCGGCGGACAGCTCCTCCTGGTTCTTCCGAAGATCCAGTACCTGCTCCTCCAGCTGCCGGTTCTCCAGAACCAGATCCTGACCGGAATCGGCGATATCTTGGATCTTCTCCTCCAGCTGTGCCATGTTCATCTGTATCGTATTCTGCCTTAAGTACGCCTGCTGAAGGGCCGTTTTGACCTCCTCCAGCTCGTCCCGTCTCTCTGCGAGGATCCCTTCGTTCAGGTCGAGCTCCGCCTGGATCCGTTCCGCTTCCTTAAGAAGCTTTCCGCAAAGGGCTTCCAGCTCCTCGATCTCCC
Organism: uncultured Lachnospiraceae bacterium; assembly: GCA_947624815.1. Classification (GTDB taxonomy): domain Bacteria; phylum Bacillota; class Clostridia; order Lachnospirales; family Lachnospiraceae; genus UBA3402. The sequence continues at coordinate 19,127 of CANQME010000056.1, forward strand.
TGCGGCGGCCCAGGAGATTGCTGCTGTTCTTAAACGCGCCGCCTGTCATGGAGCCTCCGGCGCTCAACAGCTCGCCCTCCAGAGTAACGATGCGCAGGGAATGCCGGTATTTCCGTGCCAGCGCGATGGCGTGGTCGATATCCTCCGCCACCACGACACGCCCCAGAAGGTATTCCACCAGGCCCGCGTACTGGCTGTCGGCCTCGACCAGCTGGCTGGCCAGCCCCAGTACCCCGGGCTCCTGCAGGGCCTCCTTCGGACCGAAGCTGCCGCTTCTTCCCACACTGTCCAGAGGCAGGAACGTGGCCCGGCCGTACCGGTTCTTCTTCAGATACTCGATCAGCTGCTTGGCCGCCGTCTCGGAATCGGTAACGATATTCTGAATGCTGCCGCCGAGCGCCGTCTCGATGGCAGTCTCATATTCCTTCTTTGTCGAAATGATGTCGGCCACGACGCCGTGGACCCCGCGCACCCGGTCGCGGACCTCCATGACGCGGCGGATGCTGCCGCCGTAGCCGTCGTAGCGCTCCGCCAGGTTCCTGAGGGATTCCAGCCTGGCGCTGCCCGCCTGGTATTCCTGCTGCTTCCCGCTCAGGCTCCTGTTTAAGCGGCGCATCTCCTGCTCGCAGCCGGCGATCTGCTCTACGCAGGTCTCCTGCTTCGCGGACAGCTCCGCGATCTGCTCCTCCACCTGCCCCAGCTCCGCCTCCGCCGCGCTCTTAAGCTCCGCCTGAGCCGACTCGTCGCTCTTGATCCGCAGAAGCCGCTGGGCCACCTCCGAGTGCCGCACCTGAACCTGCTCCAGCATGGTCATGTAATGCTGCTGTCTGGCGGTCAGAGAGGCGCGCTCATTCAGATTCGTGATGATGCCGGACTTACAGCCCTCGATCTTAGCGTCCAGCAGCATGATCCGCTCGTCCGCCTGCCGCAGGCTCTCCTCCGTCTCCTCCTGCTTCTTCTGGCTGGCTTCCGCCTGGCCGGCGATATCGGCGTTGTCCGCCTGGTACCGGCCGATCTGCTCCCGCCGTTCGGCCACATCCCGGTCGATGGCCTGGATCCGCTGGCCGAGATGCTCGGCGTTTAACTGCTCCGTCCGGATCTGCTCGATCAGGACGTTGATCTGGCCCTCCAGATTGCCCTTTAACACGTCCTCCGCATTCCGCCGGTTCCGGTTCTCCTCGATCCGGCTTCCCACATCGGCAATCTCCCGGTCCAGCTCCTCATAGGTAGTGCGCAGCCGGTCCGACTCCTCCCTGGTTTCGGCCAGGTCCGCCGACACGATACCCTCCTTCTCCGAAAGATCCTTTAACTGGGTCTGCAGAACCTCCGTCTCGTTCAGGAACAGGTTCACGTCGCACACCTTCAGCTCGTCCCGCAGCCGCAGATACTCTCTGGCCTTCTCTGACTGTGCCTTCAGCGGTCCTACCTGCTTCTCCAGTTCAGCCAGGATATCCTCCACGCGCACCATGTTCTGATGCTCGTCCTCCAGCTTCTTCTGGGCGATGCTCTTCCGCCTCTTGAACTTGACGATGCCGGCGGCCTCGTCGAACAGCTCCCGCCGGTCCTCCGGCTTGCCGCTTAAGATCTTATCAATCTGGCCCTGGCCGATGATGGAGTAGCCCTCCTTGCCGATTCCGGTGTCGTAGAAGAGCTCGTTGATATCCTTCAGACGGCAGGCGCTGCCGTTCAGCAGATATTCGCTCTCGCCGGAACGGTAGATCCGCCGGGCGACCGTCACCTGCTCGTAGTCGATCGCCAGCTGATGATCGGAATTGTCCAGGGTGATCGCCACATACGCGAAGCCCTGGGGCTTGCGCAGCTCCGTTCCGGAGAAGATCACGTCCTGCATACTGGCGCCGCGCAGCTGCTTCACGCGCTGCTCGCCCAGCACCCAGCGGACCGCGTCCGCCACGTTGGACTTGCCGCTGCCGTTGGGGCCTACGATGCCGGTTATGCCGTTATGGAATTCAAATACGATTTTGTTGGCGAAGGATTTAAAGCCCTGCACCTCGATGCTTTTCAGATACATATCTCACCTGCAAATTCTTTCGTCTGTCGATGTTCATTCGGCCCCTGCCTTCTTCCGCTTCAGGATCGCCCGGTATGCGGCCATGGCCTCCGCGGCCTTCTTCGTGCGTCCCGTCCCCCGGCCCACTTCCGCTTCTCCCACAAGGGCCCTCACCTCAAACACCTTGTTATGATCCGGCCCTTCCTCGCGGAGAAGCTCGTAGCTCAGTTCGCCCCCGTCCTCCGCCTGCACCATCTCCTGCAGGATAGTCTTGCTATCATAAAAGAGTTTCTTATGTTCGATATCATTCAGTACGAATCCGTGAATGAACTCCTTTGCACTAGCAAAGCCACCATCCAGGTATACGGCCCCGATCAGCGCTTCCATGGCGTCCGATACGACCGACGCCCTCATACGGCCCCCCGTGGCCTCCTCGCCCCTGCCTAAAAGCAGGAACTCCCCGAGCCGGATCTCCTCGGCGCACAGCGCAAGGGTCGGCTCACATACGATGCTCGCCCGCAGCTTCGTCATCTCTCCCTCCGGCTTGTCCCCGCAGGCACGGTACAGATGGTCGCTGCACACCAGCTCCAGCACCGCGTCTCCCAGAAATTCCAGCCTCTCGTTGCAGTCCGCCTTCGCAAGCCGGTGCTCGTTGGCGTAGGAGCTGTGGGTCATGGCCCGCCGAAGCAGGTCCCTGTCCTGAAAGCGGTAGCCGATCTCCCGCTCCAGCTCTTCCAGATCTCTGTTCATCGGAATCCTCCTCCTCATGCTTCTGCCGGCACTGCCCTTAGCGTACCGGCACGATACAAAGTAGGCGCTGCGTATGGGTTCTTAAGCCCCCGCAGCGCCTGCTCACCGTTCAATCCTCTCAATTGGTCAGATTCTTGATCTGCTCGACTGCGTCGCCCACCGTAACGATGCTCTCCACAGCGTCCTGGGGAATCTCGATATCAAATTCTTCTTCGATTCCCATGATAATCTGAAAAACATCCAGAGAATCTGCACCAAGGTCATCTACAAAGGTCGTGGCCATGGTAATGTCCTCGGCGTCCACATTGAGGACTTCTGCGATTATGCTCTGTAATTTTTCAAATTCCATTCTGCGTCACTCCTTTCTGCCTTAGATTTGTCCGTCTGACCCGCCCGGGCCGGGCGTCCCCACCGTCAGACTTTCTTTTATCTTACCGTTAATATCCTGCTCTTTAAATGAAGCGCACTGAATGATGGAATGGCAGATCTCCACTGCAGTTGAATTCCCGTGCGCCTTCACCACCAGCCCGTTCAGTCCCAGAAGCGGCGCGCCGCCGTACTCGCTGGCATCGAACCGTTTCAGGGTCGTCTTAAGCGCAGGCTTCACCAAAAGAGCTCCCAGCTTGCTGCGCAGGCTGGTCATCATACCCTTCTTCACCATGCTGATCAGCGTCGCGCCGACTCCTTCGTAAAGCTTCAGGATCACATTCCCCACAAACGCCTCGCAGACGATCACGTCCGCATAACCGTGCGGGATCTCACGGGCCTCGATGCTGCCGATGAAGTTGATGTCCCCGCAGGCTTTCAGAAGGGGAAATGTCTCCTTGACCAGGGCGTTGCCCTTCTCCTCCTCGGCTCCGATGTTGACGATCGCAACCCTCGGATGACTGATACCTATGACGTTCTCCATATAGATAGAACCCATTCTGGCAAACTGCACCAGATGGGACGGCCTGGCGTCCACATTGGCCCCGCAGTCGATCAGCAGGGACACGCCCTTCTCCGTAGGAATCAGCGGAGCCAGAGGCGGCCTCTCTACTCCCTTAATGCGGCCTACGATTACCTGGCCGCCTACTAAAACGGCTCCGGAGCTTCCGGCCGAGACGAAAGCGTCCGCTTCGCCCCGCTTCACCATGTTCATGCCGACTACGATGGAAGAATCCTTCTTCCGGCGGATCGCGTTCACCGGCGGCTCCTCCGTCTCGATGACCTCTGTGGCGTTCACCACGCTGATCCTGGCGCTGTCGTACGAATGCTTCGAAAGCTCCGCCTTCACCGCTTCCTCACGGCCCACCAGCAGGATCTGCATGTCCGCCCTCTGCGCCGCCGCGTCCACTGCGCCGGCTACGATCTGTTCCGGGGCGTTGTCGCCCCCCATGGCGTCTACCGCTACCTTTATCATCCCAAACGGCTCCTTTAGTCTTCCTGACTGCATCTACCCATACTATATATCATATCAAAATAGAAATCAACCAGTTTTTCATACAGAAACAATATTGCAAAAAAATCAAGGTTCCCCGAAACGAAGAACCTTGATCTAATCATCCTATACAAGCTGATCCGCGGCCATGACCGGAATCAGTCCTCGTCGACCTTGATGATCTCCCTCTTATTATACGTTCCGCAGGCTTTCCTGAGTTCCGAAGTTTAATATAGACGAAATCACCCGCAAACCCTTGTGGTTAGCGGTAATTTTTTGTCAATATT
>CANQME010000057.1 GCA_947624815.1 uncultured Lachnospiraceae bacterium
TCTTTGTCGGCCGTTTGAATTCAGCGTAACGGATTTTGGTTTAGCCTACCCGTCGACCTACTTTGAGGTGAGACAAGGGCCAATAATGCGAGAATGAACATTCCGAAGGCCATCAAGTCTATAAACCGTAGATGGAGGTTCGAGCCCCTCTTCTCCTGGTCATGAACCAAAAAAGAGCGTCACTGGCGCTCTTTCTGGCTTGCTGATGCAAAGACTATTCCGGGCTAACGGCCTTTCCGATCACAGCTTCGTATCCCATCTCTCGCACCAGACGTTTTCATCCGGCACTCCCTTAAAGGAACTCTTGCCCACCAGCTTCTCCACCAGGGCGTGAACCACCTCCGGGCTGGAAGCATAAGCATTGATGTAGCAATGGCTCATGGTCAGATCGACCAGACAGTTCGCCAGGTTCAGGCTGATGAAAACCGTAGGCACCTGGGACGCATACCAGGGCTGGTCCGTGGGAAGAGTCCATTTCACCCTCATACTGTTCTGCTGGGCGAATCCCACCTGGTTGCTGATAACCAGGACGGCGTCGCACTCTCTCCTGAACTCTTCCATACTGCCTTTCCCTTTGGCGGCTACCTCCGGCTCATCGGCATATGTAACCGCAAATCCTTCTTTCTCCAGTTCCTCCCGGATCAGGTTTTTAAGCGGCGTATCATCCGGTTTTTCCAGCTTTCCTGCTACAACATGTCCTTCGCCCTGCAGGTAGACAATACGAATCTTTTTGGACCTGGCGGGATCAAGCGGAAGATACCCCTGGGTATCTTTTACCAGAGTAATGGCTTTATCGGCGCATGCGGCCGCAATGGCCCTATGCTCCTCGCAACCTACAACCTTGATTCCTTCCTTCGGCGGCATCAGGGTACCTGCCGCCTGCTTTTTGTGAAGACCAATGGCCGCCTTCACGCCCAGAATACGCATCAGGGCGTCCTGCATCCTTTCCTGGGTAATCAGTCCGGACCGGTAGCCTTCCATCATATACCCGAAGTCCTCTTCCATATCATTGAAAAACAGAAACATATCGCAGCCGGCAGCTATGGCTCTCGGAACCACCAGACTTCTGGGGCCGGACGCAAACATGCCGATCATATGGGAGGCATCGGTTACCACCAGACCGTTAAAGCCGAGTTTTTCCTTCAGAAGGCCGCTGATCAGCTCCTTACACTGGGTAGCCGGGAGAATATCCTTATCCTCTACCGGACCGTCGGCCAGGGCGCGCTGCCATGCGGGCTGGGCGATATGGCCTGCCATAATTGTCATAACGCCGTCGTCGATCAGTTCCTTATAAACCTTTCCGAAGGTATTCATCCAGGTTTCGCAGTCCATATCATTAAGCCCCATCATCAGATGCTGGTCGTTCTCTTCCAGGCCGTCCCCGGGGAAATGCTTGATACAGGTAGCCACGTCGCACTCCCGTTCCCCGCGGAAGAACGCTTTCGCATAACGGATCGTTTCGTCCACATCATGATTGAAGGAGCGCAGCTGGACAATGGTATTTCTCCAGTTATACAGAAGGTCCACAATGGGGGCGAAATTCCAGTTGGAGCCTATAGCCATAGCCTCGATGCCGCCCACCTTCGCCGCCTGATAGGCGCACTCCGGGTCGCGGCTGGCCGCTGTGGCCGCTCCGCAGGATATGTAGGTACCCCCGCCCACTCCTCCGTTGCCGCCCGCCTCGCAGTTGGACGCAATCAAAAGAGGAATCCTGCTTTCTTTCTGGAAGCAGTTGTTCTGCTCCCACAGCCGGTCCGCCGGCATGTTGCGGTAGCGCAGGGCGCCGGGATGATAGGTTTCCACTACATGCTTAATGTCTTCCGGCTTATCGCTGGATACCATATTGACAAACAGCTGGCCTACCTTCTCTTCATCCGTCATACCGGCAATGGTGTCCATGACCCATTTGACCCCCTCATCATCCAGATAATAGGGTTTCGCTTTTAAATCAACCATCTCGTATCCTCCTTCTCCTTTGTTTTTACAAGCCGCCTTCAGGCAGTACCGCTCATTTTCAGTATAATTCTGTACCCCGCCACTGTCAAGCGATGCACTGAGTGGTTATGTGTCCTTCCGCAGGATATCCAGGTATTCCTGATAGGCAAACACCCGGTTCCTGTTTACGTTGTTGGTTTGAATGAGGATTCCTTTTTCCTCCAGCCGTTTCACTGCGCCGGACACCGTACTGAACGACAATTCCAGCGCCTCTGCGGTCTTCCCGATATCAATAATCGGATTCTGCTCCAAATAAGAGAACAGTGCCTTCGCCGTCTTGGCGGCCCGTCCCATTCCATCAATCACCGCCATGCTGCGGACATGCAGCGATGACAATTCCTGAACAGTCGCTGAAGCTTCCTCCGCCGAGGACTGCACCGCCCGCAGGAAGAATTTGACCCACTGCTCGTAATTGTCCTTGCGGCGCACTTCACTCATCCGATCAAAATACTCGGTCCGGTTTTTCTTCAGGTACAACGAAATATACAATGCAGGTGTCTGAAGCACGCCCCTCTCCATCAAGAATAAAGTGATCAGCAGCCTTCCCACACGGCCGTTCCCGTCCAGGAAGGGGTGGATCGTCTCAAACTGATAATGAATCAGAGCCGCCTGGATCAGTACATCCAGCGGATCTTCCGCATGGATATATTTTTCCAGGTCAGACATAGCTTCCACCATGTCTCCCGGGCAGGGCGGGATATACCTGGCTGTTTTCAGCGTGCTCCCGGCCGCGCCGATCCAGTTTTGGGATGTCCGAAACTCTCCTGGATTCTTTTCCTGCCCCCGCACGCCTTCCATCAGAATCGCATGGGTCTCCCTGATCAGCCGGTTGCACAACGGCAGCGTATGCAAACGGTTCAGCGCATACTCCGTAGCACGGATGTAATTGATTACATCCGCCACATTTTGATTGGCATTCTTCTCGATCATAGGATCCAGCACATCCTCCAGCGTCGCCTGCGTTCCCTCGATTTGCGAAGAGAGCAGCGCCTCCTTACGGATATACATAGATACGAACAGGTTCATGTTAGGAATGCTTGAGGATAATGTATCGAGAACCGCCAGGGCCCTGGAGGCCTGTACCAGCGTTTGGATCATCTCCTCGTCCATCTGCAGCGCCGGCGGCAGAGGAGCGGGACGAAAAGACCGGTATGCCATCTCTCCCATGCACACCTCCAAATCGTAATAATGCCTTTATTATATCGTCCTTATTTCGAGTTGTCAACGGAAGTCAAAATTTCGAGCTGTTTTCGAGCTGCTATAACGCAAAAACTAATCAATAAGCACCATCTTGTGCTGAAAATGCCAAGTGGCCATTTTTCTCATCTCCCGGCACTGCGGTATTCCGACGGTGTCATCCCACACAGCTGCTTAAAGCGACGGCTGAAATAAAACGGATCAGAGAATCCGATCATTTCCGATATCTCCTGATTCTGATATTTCCCGCTCAACAGCAGGTGCTTCGCCTGCGTGATACGGATTTCTTCCAACCGCTGCATAATGGTCATACCGGTGGTGAACTTATACACGCGCCGCAGATAGCTGCTTTCAAAGCCCATATCCCCGGCGATTACCGTCAGATTCAGGGAACTGCGCGCATAGTTTTCACGCAGGTATTCATCAATCGCCTGAGACATGATCTCGTATTTGGTAGAGCCCTCCTCCAGACGGTCAAAGGCCCGCTCTTCTCCGCCTTCGGCGTGTCGCTCCAGGGCGGCCACCGCCTTCTTGACCGATTGGATCAGTTCTTCCCGGCTAAACGGCTTGAGCAGGTAATCATCGATTCCCAGCTTGATAGCCTTATAGGCGAAGGAGAACTCATCATGCCCTGTCATGATGATCAACCTCGTTTCGATCCCACGTTCCCGAACGAACTGACAGACCTCCAGCCCATCCGCCTGCGGCATGCTGATATCAAGAAAGGCCAGCTGCGGACGTGCTTCCTCCAGGTAGGACATTGCGGATTTCCCGTCTCTCCTGCACGCGCCAATCTGACAGCCAAAGGCTTCCCAGTCAATGATATTCTGCATAAACTCCAGAAATATCGGCTCATCATCCGCTAAAAGCACGCGATACATGAATTCCCTCCTCTCTTGCCATGCACCGGAAACGACTTAAGGACGATCAGCCGCCCCTGGGGTTGACCGTTCGATCAGGCAAATCAGTCAGATTTCCTCCTGTTCCAGACGTATCCGAATGACGATGGATGTGCCGCGTTCCCGCTCTTCCAGCTCCACACTGCAGCGGTCACGGTAATAGAGCTGCAGGCGTTCCACCACATTCCGCAAGCCGAAGCCCTCTCCCTCCGCCTTTCCTCTCTCCAGCACTTCCTCGAACCGCTCCATGGAGAGACCGACTCCGTTATCCTCCACACGGATCAGAACCTCATCGCCCTGCTGCTCGACGGACAATCGCAGCTTGCCCTTCTCCCCTAATGGCTTGATCCCATGATAGATCGCGTTTTCTACCAGGGGCTGCAGGGTCAGCTTCGGGATCTTGATATTCTCCACATTCTCCCCTACGCTCACCTGGAAATCCAGAAGTTCCCGATACCGGATGGCCTGAATGTTCAGATAATCCTCCGCCTGACGCACTTCCTCAAACAGCAGCACCCAATCCATGCCGCGGCTCAGCACATGCCGGTAGTAATCTGAGAGCAGCTTTGTCATTCTTCCGCCTTCCTCATTTTTTCCCATCAGCACCAGGCAGTAAATCGCATCCAATGTATTGTACAGGAAATGTGGTTTGATCTGCGCCTGCAGCAGCGAAAGCTTCAGTTCCTCCTGCCGCTTCCTCTCTTCCAGCAGCAGCGAAACCAGCGACTGGTTCCGACCCGCCATCTCGTTGAACCGGCTGACAAGGATTCCCACCTCATCATTCTCCTTCGGGAGATCGATGGGCAAAGGCAGATCCGCCTCCTGCATGTGATTGGATAACAGCTGCACCGGCCGGACGATACGGCTGATCGTATAGTTGATCAACAGATATAGGAAAGCGGTGATCAGCAGACTCAAAATCAAAAGCAGCAGCACGGTGCGGTACTGCTCCTCCATTTCTCCCCGCAGATCGGTCACAGACACCATTTCCCATCCCCGGTCCAACGCCATCCGTTTGACCAGCCACCTGCTGTCTCCGTTTTCCTTCTCTGAAATCTTCTCCCTCAGTGCCTGGGAAAACGCCTCTTCTTCGCCATTCTCCACCGCCCTCTCATAGCTCTCCTGCTCTTGGCTGTCTGAACTGTACAACAGATTTCCCGCAGGACCAAACAAATAGATGAGGCGGTCCAGATTCCCGGCGTCGATACCATGGAAAATTCCCGGAACCTTCAGGATCACATAGCCAAGGTTATCTCCCGTTCCGATCTCCACATACTCCTTGGCAAAGAAATACCCCGTACCACCGATTTGAGACTGCGTTCGAATCTGCATCAGCCAACTTCCATGACGGTCGATCCCTAACGCCTTCATCTCCTGCAGCAGCGCTTCGCCACCTTTCTGCATTGAATAATTTTCCGTTCGGTTCTCGTACCAGGTGACGCCGTTTTCCCAGACTATCATCACCTGCTCCGCGTCGTTCGACGTAGCGAACGTGTTGATCATACAGCTGTAGATCCGCCACTGCGTCGGCGTATCCACAGCAGGCCCCTTTCCATCCTTCCAGTAGGGCTCGCCCAGCACATCGTTCAAATGGATGATAATGCTGTTCATGGAGCTTCTCGTATTCTGTATCCGTGCCTCCAGAGACTGTGCCAGAATCTCGTCCTCATAGGAGATCCGGCTCACGACGTCGTTTTGTGCCCCGTTTTTGTATTGAATCCCCAAGATCAGGACGCTTCCCAGCAGAAAAAAGGCGAACGGGAGGAAAAAAGCTATCCGCAGCTTTACCAGGATCGAGCAGAATTTATCGTTTCTTTTCATCTCCATCGCCCTCCAGACGCCGTCAGTTCTTCATTCCGCTCACGGACATGGCATCCGCGATCTGATTACTGAAAAAGAGATAGACGATCATGACGGGAATGCTGGACATGATCATTGCCGCCCCAACCTGTCCCCACTGGGCCTGATAGGCCGTCCAGAAATTTACCAACCCTAAGGGAAGCGTTTTCAGACGATTCTTCGTCAGCATGATCAAGGCCAGATTGAACTCGTTCCAGCAGCTCATGAACTGATAGATGACCAGCACTACCACGGGGGACTTCATCTGTGGCAGAATGATCCGAAAATAGATCGTGCCCAGATTCGCCCCGTCCATGAAGGCCGATTCCTCCAGATCTATGGGAATCCCCAGATAAAAGCCATAAAACAGCATGCAGGCGAAAGGCAGACCAAGCGCTGTATAGGGCACGATAACCGACCAGAGGGAATTGGTAAATCCAAACCTCCGCACGATGATCACCAAAGGAATCATTACCGCCTGAATCGGAATGAACATGCCAGAGGACACCAGGAAATGCAAGCCCCTGGTCAACCGGTTCTGCACACGGGCGACCACATAACAGAAAAGCAGGGAAAACAACTCTACCAACAGGATCGTTGCCACCGCTACCAGCATACTGTTCCGAAAATAGATCAGCACGTCGAACTGGGTGAGCGCGTCGGTATAATTTTCAAACCGCCAGACGCGGGGCAGCCCAAAGGGATTCGTGATGAATATTTCGTTGTTGTCCTTAAAGGAATACAGGAACATCCATATCAGCGGATACAGGGACAAAACCGCATATGCCACGAGTATAGTGTATAAAATGATTTTTCCGAACTTCTTTCCCATTGTTCCTCCCTTCACTCATAGATCCGGTCGTATCGCTGCGTGGCCCGATTGATCGCGTACATGAGGCCTACACAGATCACGACGATGAAGGCCGCGATGGCACTGCCATAGCCGTAATCGACCTTCCTCATCATCGCCTCGTACATCATAATCGTGAGATTATAGGTGAAGATCCCGGGGCCGCCTCCTGTCATAAGATAGGTCGTGTCGAAGGCGCGGAACCCGTTCGTCAGACACATGACCACCGTCACACGGATCGTCGGTGCAGCCAGAGGCAGCGTGATATGCCGGAACTTCTGCAGCGCCGAAGCGCCGTCGATAGCTGCTGCCTCGTTGTAAACCTCCGGGATGTTGCGAACTCCCGCATAGATAATGAGCATGATATATCCCATCCCCTTCCATGCCTCGACAAAAGCCACGGCCAGCAGCGATGTCCATTTCTGATTCAGCCAATTCTGGCTCCAGTTGATACCGAGCGCCTTCATAAGCTGATTGATCAGGCCATATTCCCCGTTATAGATCCAGATCCAAAGCTGGGCAACAACTGATACAGAGAGAAGTACCGGAATAAAATACAGGTTACGGAAAATCAGCCGGCCCTTTACCCGGGCCTGAGTCAGAATAAACGCGAAAGCAGTGCCCAGGCCGACCTGATACACCACCAGAAAGACAGCATAAACGATACTGTTAATCAGGGACGTATTGATCTCCCTGGATGTAAACATTTTCCGATAATTATCGAGCCCTCGAAACGCCTCCGTCCGGATCCCGTTCCACTCAAAAAAGCTGTAGTAAAACGTCTGGAACAGCGGAATTACGATGACGATGCCGAAAAGCACGGCGGCCGGCGCGGCGAATAGGATCAGCCACCCCTTATTTTTTCGAAACAGCGTTGCGTTCATCGAATTTCCTCTCCTTGAAAACGCGCCATTGGGTCAGGCGCCCGCATTACTGCCGGACGTCTGACCCTGACGGTGTCAGACAACAGATTCAAAAGCCAAATACCTTAGGGCAAACGGCAGATCGTCCGCCCGCAGCGAAGCCGAAAAGAGACCCGGCATAGCCAGCCCGCGCTCCGGCGCAGGAAACGCCGTTAATATCCTGCACTCGCGATATCTTCGATCAGCTCCTCCGCCGTCGTATAATTTCCGGAAATTACCATCTCACAGGCATTATCCGCAACCGAGAGGAATTCCCCGTTGCTCAAATCTCCTGTGAAATTTGTGACAGTCACATAGTTCCCATAATTCTCATAATAGTCCCGATACCCCTCGGAACCAGAGAATTCAAAGTCTCCGATCACCGTTGTCATGTTCCCCTTCACACCGGCGGAAACTCTCGTCCAATATTCGAACTCCAGGCCAAGGTAGGTTACGAGCTCCGGAGACAACCCACAGGGAGGCTTGGAATTCACGGAATATTTGAACTCCGTCTGATAACCGCCCAGTGCGTTCCAGCGCACATCCTCCTTCACCGCATCGTCCGCGAACACGTTGTAATTGCAGTAGTCGATCTTATCTCCCATGCCATCGGACTCCAGCGTCAGGAAAAACCAAGCGCCTGAAAGGAAATATCCGGCCTCTCCGGAATACATCATCTCATACGCCTGCTGATAGTTAGTGGACAGGGCACTCTTCCCGAACGCACCCATATTGGAGATCTCGACGTACTTCTCCGCCGCCTTCACATATGCCTCGTCCGAAATAGACGCGTCCCCATCGTTGACTGCGTCAAGCCCCATCGGCTGTCCCTCTGCAATGCTGGCCAAAGAAAACAGCGAGGTGCCCGGCCACTTTTCTGCGCCGAACAGAGCGATAGGAACCTTGCCTGCATCGACCAGCGCCGTAATAGTGCCCTTGAACTCCTCATAATTGGTGGGTTCGCTGATGCCCAGCTCCTCGAACAGCTCTTTATTATACCACAACTCGCCCAGATTACTCGCCTCACAGCCGAAACCATACTGATGTCCGTCCTCTGCAGTCCTGGCCTCCTTGGCGGCTGCACCGTTGCTGAACAGATCGTAGAAGCCGGTCTTCTCCACCTCTGCGTCAACCACATAGACATCGCCCTCATCCTTCAGCATCTGATAGGTTGCGGAGTCGTTGACCTCATAAATATCGGGCAGCTCTCCCACGGCAGCCCAGGTACGCAGAGCACCTCCCTCGGAGTCCGTGCGATGCTCTATGCTGAAGGACAGACCCGGATATTTCTCCTGCATCTTCGCGATTGCATAATCCATGTTTTCCTTATCGGAATCGGCATAGTATCGATACATGCTCAGCTCCGCCTCGATATCCTGCGGTACATAGTCATAACCGAAAGGATCCGCCACACCGTCCGCTGATGCCTCTGTTTCCGGCTCTTCGGCGCTTTCCTCCTGCTCCTCTGCCGCTTCGGTTTCCTGCACAGCCTCCGTTTCCGCCGGAGCCGCCGTGGTCTCCTGATTCTGCGCGGGTGCTTCCGTCGACCCGCCCCCGCTGCTTCCACAGCCCACGAGCATCGCTGCAGCCAAAATTACCGACAACCACTTTTTCTTCATACGCTTTCCTCCTCCTTGGTTTGAATATAGTGTTTTATGGTATCGACGATGGTCTCCCTCTTTTCGCAGTTAGCGAAAGCGAAACCGTCGGGATAGCGCTTCATCTCTTCCCACGGGATCTCCCGCAGGGCCGGCTTCAGGATCTGCTCCACCGCAATGCGATGAAGCACGGAACGGATCCGAAAATCCAGCACATACGCCAGAGTATCATCCAGCGGGCGGTAGTAAGTTTCTCCGATAGAGCGGGTCACCTCCATGGAAACCTTCTGCTCCCATTCATGACTCCAGCACGCCTCAACCCTTCTGCGCAGCCTGATCCAGTCAGAATTCTCACTTGGTACCACGATCCCCATGCGTCTGGCGTCCTTGTATGTCCAGAGATTCCAGGAAATACCCCGTTCCTCGCATAAAGCTACGTTGAGCATCAGGAGTTTCGCGTAAAACGACTCCTGACCTTCCATAATATTATAACCTGATTCCCCACACCAGATCGGCCGGTTCAAACGACCCGTCTCGCGCAGCTGACGCTCGAAGATCTCCGTGAAGATCTCTGCCCGTCGCGCTTCACTCATGCCGGGATCCAGCACGTCCTCCTCCAGGACAAAGGGATAGAAATGCACGGTATAAGCTACCTGCGGGTCCGGCAGCTCCTTCAGGGGCGTGAAATCCCTGCCGAAATCGACGCCCTCCAGGAATAAGATATGGTTCGGATCATGCGCGCGGATCGCGCTGGCCGCTCGCTCGTAAAATCCATTGATCTGCTCCTCCGTCAACCCGAAGGACGGCTCATTGATCACATCGTATCCGATCACCCAGGGGTTATCCGCGAACCGGGCAGACAACTGCTCCCACAGCCACACCGTCTGATCCTGAAAACATCGGTACTGCCAAAAAAGCGGCTGTCCGGTTCCATTGTCCGAATGCCAGTCTGTATTCTGCCCACCCGGTACGGAATGCATATCCAGAATCACAAACAGACCGTTCTGTGCGCACAACTCCACTACCCGGTTTAAGCGTGCGAAGCCATGTTCCAGAAATACGCCCGGATTGTCATCGTCCATGAAATGATGATAGCCGAAGGGTATCCGGATCGAGTTGATGCCAATACTCTTCAAAAACTGGAGATCCTCAGCCGCAACCATAGTCTCCTGCATACGCTCCTGCCACTCACCGGCCCGCTCCTTCCCGTAAACCTCTGCAAACGCTTCCAGAATCATGGAATGAGTGCCTGGCAGTCCAATCATGAAATGTTCATAATTCATCCAGGAACCCAGCGCCCAGCCGCGCAGCAGAATCCGCTCCCCGTCCCGTTCGAAATGATCTCCGACAACCTGAACAAATCCTTTCTTAACTGCAATCGCTTTTTCCATTTTTATATACTCCTCTTTCTTATGGTTTTATTATAACTCCTGAATTTGTCACTTTTAATGGAAAATCCGTGCTTCTTTTTGCACAATTTGAGCATGTTGACATACGTGTTTTCTTCTCTGCCCATCAGAAAAGGATCCGCGTCTGCATTTTACACAGACAGGGATCCTCCCTCTCGCCCTCCTTCAATTATAGCTCCGTACAACGGCTCCTTTACCGCACAAAACAGAAAACGGACTCCAAAGAGTCCGCAATCCAAGGTTTTTCCTACAGCACCGCGATCGCATCCCGCACGTTTCTCACGCCGGTCAGGCGGATCTTCCCGTTCAGGGACGACGTGTTCATCTTATCCAGGCAGGTCTGCGGCAGAATGCAGCCCGAAAAGCCCAGCTTCACCGCTTCGCGAACGCGCTGGTCGGCCATGGATATGGCCCGCACTTCTCCGGAGAGGCCGACTTCGCCGAAAACGACCGTCTTCTCGTCCAGCGGCTTATCCTTCAGGCTGGACACCAGGGCCATGACGATGGCCAGATCCAGGGCAGGCTCGCTCATCTTCATCCCGCCGGCGATATTCACGTAGGCGTCGTAACGGCCCATCTCATAGCGGCAGCGCTTCTCCAGAACGGCCATCAAGAGGTTGACGCGGTTGGCGTCCGTGCCCGCCGCCGTCCGCCGCGGGATCCCAAGGTTAGACTGGGTCACCAGTGCCTGCACCTCCAGAAGGATCGGTCTCGTTCCCTCCATCGCGCAGGCCACCACGGCGCCGGAGGCACCCTCCGGACGGCCGTCCAACATAAATTCCGATGGATTCTCCACCTCCACCAGCCCCTGCTCCCGCATCTCGAAGACGCCGATCTCATTGGTTGAGCCGAAGCGGTTCTTCACCCCGCGCAGGATCCGGTAGGAGGCGTGCCGGTCCCCTTCGAAATAGAGGACCGTATCCACCATGTGCTCCAGCACCCTGGGGCCGGCCACTACGCCCTCCTTCGTCACGTGACCGACGATGAAGACGGTCACTCCCACGCCCTTGGCGATCTGCATCAGCAGATTCGTGGATTCCCGTACCTGGCTGACGCTGCCGGGGGCGGAAGCCACCTCTTCCCGATACATGGTCTGGATCGAGTCGATAATGACCACATCCGGTTTCGCCTCCAGGATCGTCTCCTGGATGCTGTCCAGACTGGTCTCGCAGAGGAACCGAAGCTCGCCGGTTATGGCGCCGATCCGGTTGGCGCGGAGCTTGATCTGCTTTAAGGACTCCTCGCCGGAGATATAGAGAACCTTCTTGCCTGCCGCCGTCAGGTTCCGGCAGACCTGCAGAAGCAGGGTGGATTTGCCGATTCCGGGATCGCCGCCTACCAAAACCAGGGAACCGGCTACTACGCCGCCGCCCAGTACGCGGTCCAGTTCCGCGTAGCCGGTGGACGTCCGGTCCTTCTCCTCCACGGAGATCTCGTCCAGCTTCGCTGGCTGTTGCCTCCTAAGAGGCCGCAGCTTCGCGGCGGCTGTTCCCGGCCCCTCCTTTTTGGCTGCCGGTTCCTCTACAAATGTGTTCCACGCCTTACAGACCGGGCACTGGCCCATCCATTTGGCTGATTCAAAGCCGCATTCTCCGCAGAAGAACACGGTGGTTTTCGCTTTCGCCATGATATCATCCTTTACCGCGTCACCGCTTCATGATCCGTACCTGGGCAGGGATCCCCTCGCTCAGCTCCACGGAAAAGCTCAACTTGCCGCTCATGTTGGTCCTCATGCCGCCTACGGCGAAATCATCCACGAAGACCTCGTATTCCATGTCTTCCTCCAGCTGTACCGTGATCTGGGCGTCTGTCCTGCCGCTGACCGTAAATTCCATGCTGACATCGTCTACGGACAGATGGCCGACCTCCGTTCCGGGAACAGACTCATAGACAAACATTCCGTTCCTCTCCAGCTTGGTGATCTCATGATAAGTCTTCACCTTATAAAGGTCGCCGCTGCTCTCGAAATCCTCCACCTTTGCCTTCGCATCCAGCTTATAATCGCCGAAGCTGATGCTTCCGTCCGCTTCTGTGCGGATCAGTTCCTGTACTGCCATATTCTCCCCCTTCTGCCGCCTCTGTCATCTCAGGCTGTCTGCCATGAGGCGATCGTCTCTGTTCTCTATGCCTGCTCCTGCAGCTCCTTCGCTGCGAATTCCAGCCCGTCCGGGCCGCCGTCGATCTCCACACGGTCGCCCTCCTTCACGGCGCCGTCCAGGATCTTCTCCGCCAGCTGATCCTCCACCTGGCTCTGCAGCGTCCTTCTGAGCGGTCTCGCGCCAAACTTCTCATCATACCCCTTGTCGATCAGGTACGCCTTGCCGCCGTCCGTTACGGAAAGCTCGATGCCCATCTGCTGCTTCGTCCGCCGGTTGATGTTCTTCAGCATGATATCGACGATCTCCTTCATGTTCTCCCGGGTCAGCGGATGGAACACGATGATCTCGTCCACGCGGTTGATGAACTCCGGCTTGAAGATCCGCCGGACCTCTTCCATGACCCGGTCCTTCATGAACCGGTACTTCTCTGCGTCGTCGTCCACCGATGTGAAGCCCAGACGCCTCGGGGAAATGATATTCTCCGCGCCGGCGTTGCTGGTCATGATCAGGATCGTATTCTTAAAATCGATCTTCCGTCCCTGGGCGTCCGTGATATGACCGTCGTCGAGGACCTGCAGAAGGATATTGAACACATCCGGATGCGCCTTCTCGATCTCGTCAAAAAGGATCACGCTGTACGGATTGCGGCGCACCTTTTCGCTTAACTGGCCGCCCTCGTCGTAGCCCACATAGCCGGGCGGCGAACCGATCATCTTTGAGACGCTGTGCTTCTCCATGTATTCCGACATGTCCACCCGGATCAGGGCGTTCTCCGTGCCGAACATGGCTTCTGCCAGCGCCTTGCAGAGCTCCGTCTTGCCGACGCCCGTGGGTCCCAGAAACAGGAAGGAACCGATGGGACGCCTGGGATCCTTCAGACCCACGCGGCCCCTGCGGATCGCCTTGGATACGGCGGACACCGCCTCCTCCTGGCCTACGACACGCTCGTGGAGAATGGATTCCAGCTTCTTGAGCCGTTCGGATTCCTCCTCCTCAAGCTTGCGCACCGGGATCTTGGTCCAGCCGGACACCACGTCGGCAATCTCTCCCTCGCCGACCACCAGCTTCCTGGTCGTCTTCTCCTTCTGCCAGCGGTCGCGGACCTTCTCGACGCGCTCCCGCTTCTTCTGCTGCTTCTTCTTGATCTCGCCTGCCTTCTCGTAGTTTTCCGAGGAGATCGCCTGCTCCTTCTGCTTTTCCAGGGTCTCGATCTCCTTCTCCAGGGTCTTGATCTCCTCCGGCTCCACGAACACGGTCAGACGCAGCTTCGAGGACGCCTCGTCGATCAGGTCGATGGCCTTGTCCGGCAGGAAGCGGTCGTTGATATAACGTGCCGACAGGCGCACCGCCGCCCGCAGCGCCTCGTCGGTAATCGTCACCTTATGATGCTCCTCGTACCGGCCGCGGAGTCCCTTTAATATCTCATATGCCTCGTCTTCCGTCGGCTCCTCGACGGTCACCGGCTGGAACCGGCGTTCCAGGGCCGCGTCCTTCTCGATGTACTTGCGGTATTCCTCGATCGTGGTCGCGCCGATCAGCTGGATCTCCCCGCGCGCCAGGGACGGCTTCAGGATATTCGAGGCGTCGATCGCGCCTTCCGCGCCGCCTGCGCCGATGATCGTGTGGATCTCGTCGATAAACAGCAGCACCTCGCCGTCCTCCATGACCTCGGAGAGCACCTTCTTGATCCTCTCCTCGAACTCGCCACGGTACTTGGAGCCCGCTACCATCCCGGACAGATCCAGGGTCAGGACCCGCTTCTGCAGAATGGTCTCCGGCACGTCGCCCTCGACGATCATCTGGGCCAGTCCCTCCACCACGGCGGTCTTGCCCACGCCGGGTTCGCCGATCAGGCACGGATTGTTCTTCGTACGCCGGCTCAGGATCTGCACCACCCGCTGGATCTCTCTCTTGCGTCCGATGACGGGATCCAGCTTCCCTTCCCGGGCCAGCGCCGTCAGATCGCGGCTGTAGCTGTCCAGGGTCGGCGTGCTCGTCCTGTTCCGGGACGCCGCCGCAGAACGGGAACCCTGCCCGTCCTCTCTGCCGGCGGCACCGTCCTCTCCCATCGCGCCCATCAGGTCCACATAGAGCCTCTGGATGCTGATTCCCATGGTATTGAGAAGCCTGGTGGCCACGCAGTCATTCTCCCGGATCATGGCGATCAGGATATGCTCTGTCCCGATCAGCGGCGCCTTGAAGCGCACCGCTTCCCGGTAGCTTCCCTCGATCACCCTTCTGGCGCTCGGCGTATAGGTGGTCTGACCGGCCAGGCCCACCGGCTGGTTCCCGTTGATCAGATGGCTGATCAGCTCGATCACACGGTCCTCCCGCACGCCGCATTCCTCCAGGACCCGGGCCGCCACGCCGGTTCCCTCCTGCAGAAGTCCCAAAAGCAGATGCTCGGTCCCCACATAGTTGTGCCCAAGCTCCTCCGCCGCTCCCACCGCCAGTTCAATGGCGTTGCGGGCCTTCTCCGTAAAACGGTCTATCATAAATCCGATTCCTCCTCTATGTTATTCCGCCAGTTCCGGAAGCTGCTCCCGCAGATATTCCGCCCTGGCGACGTCCAGCTCATCCTTGTCCAGCGGTCTCTTGGACCGGCTCTGCAGCCCCGCTGTCTGGATCCCCAGGATCAGCTGGTAGATATCGCACGGCTCCCGGAAACGGATCAGCTCATCCGTACATCCGGCAAGCAGCTGGGACAGATAGGACATGGCCTCCTTCATGCTGATCCTCCTGCCGTAACGCAGGATTCCGTAGGACTTGTAGATCTCATCCTCGCGAAGCAGCCGGTGGCTCTGGTTGGTCCTCTCCCGGACCTGGTTCTCCTGATCGTTCAGCTGAGCGGCCACCCGTCCCACCAGATCCACGATCTCCTGCTCCGTAAGGCCCATGGTCTTCTGGTTGGAGATCTCAAAAAACGCGCCGTAATTCTCTCTGCCTTCTCCGTACAGGCCGCGGATGGACACGCCGAACCGGCCCATATCGGTGATCAGGGAAGGGAATTTCTGCCCCAGGGCAAGACTCGGCAGATGGACGATGGCAGCAGCCTTCATGCCCGTCCCCACATTCGTCGGATAAGAGGTCAGATACCCGTACTTGGGATCAAAGGCGTAGGGAAATCTGGCGTTCACGAAATCATCCAGCTGGCTGGCGTCCTTCCACGCCTCCCCCAGGTGGAATCCCGGCTTCGTCACCTGGATCCGGATATGATCCGCGCCGTTGAAGACCAGACTCACATCTTCGTCGTCCGACAGGTACATGGACATGGGCGCCTGCTTCTTAAGGATCACCCGGTTGATCACGCGGCGTTCCTTCAAAAGCCGCTTGCCCAGCTCGCCGATCTCGGACAGATCCACAAGATCATACCGCAGATTCAGCTGTCCGTCAATATCCTTTAAGCCCCCGCAAAGGCGTCCGACCATCTCCTTCGCCTGCTCGTCCGTAAGCCTGGACGGAAATACGTATTCGCTCCAGTTACGGGACAGGCGGACCTTGCTGTAAATGATATTCCTGCTGTTATCCATTCTGCTGCGTACCTCCCTTCAGGGCCCGGATCCGGTCCCTGCACCGGGCAGCCGTCTCGTATTCCTCCCTCCGGAGCGCGTCCTTAAGCTGACGGTCCAGGGCAGCGATCTGCTCCTCCACGGAGGCGGAGCCGCCGTCCGCGGCTTCTCCGACCGCGGTCTCACCGGCAGCGGCTTCTCCGTCTGCGGAACCGGCGTTCTGGTACAGAGGCTTCTTGCCCTTATGGCTTTCGCTGCCCTGGATCTGCTTGATATTATCATGGATCAGCACGTCGAACACGCTGTAGCAGTCCGCGCAGCCGAAGCAGCTGTTCTTCACGAACTCGCCGTAGGTCATGCCGCAGGTCGGGCAGACGATCTGCTGGTACTTGTCCTGCTTCTGCGCCGGAGTCTCCCCGCCAAGCAGAGCAGACAGGAATTCGGCGAAGGGGAATTCGCCGTCGAATATGGCCGAATACGGCCTGAAATCCAGATCCCTGGCGCACTGGGAGCAGAAATGGTGCTCCGTCCTCACGCCATTGACCACCTCCGTGTACTGTACGTTCGCCTCACGGATCTTGCAAACCTCACACAACATGTCAGATCCTCCACTTTACTCCTCAGATTCTTCCCAGTTGGCGAAGACGTCGAACACCTCGTCCACCAGCCGGTGTACCTCGTCCCTTTCAATGCCGCGGCAGACCGCTTTGGCCATCGCAACGGCGATCTCTTCCTTCATCTCTTCCATCACACGCTTCCGGTCCGCCTCGAGGGCCACAACGGCGCCCTTCCTGCGGTCAAGCTTGACGAAGCCTTCCTCCCTGAGAACGGTATACGCCTTGTTCACGGTATGCATGTTGATGCTGACATATTCCGCCAGCTGGCGCACCGACGGGAGGGAATCCCCTTCCCGGATACGGCCTGTGGCGATGCCGAAGATGATCTGGTTGCGAAGCTGCATGTAAAGAGCCTCGTCGCTGTTAAAATCCACTCTTAGAACCATATGCCCACCATCTTTCGTTATAACTGTTATAGCAATTATATAACAATTTTGCCGGTCCGTCAAGATGGAAAGGGCTGTCAGAAACCTGACAGCCCTCCGTTGGTTGATCCCTGTGAAATTCAGTCAATATCTATGATCTGGAAATCATCGTCGTCCTGAGGTCCCGGCTGGGATACCGGACGTCCCGGAGCGGATGTCCGCACATCCGTCAGATCGTCGCCGGGAAGCGGACCGCGTACCACATAATTCTGACTGTCGGGGATCGCCTGCCTCGCCGTCTGACCCGCAGGCCGCTGACCTGCCGGACGCTGGCCCTGTCCCGCTCCTGCAGGTCTCGTTGTACCCGCCGGGTTCACGGGGCGCTGGCCGCCCTGGGCGGTTCCTGCCGGTCTCTGTGCCGGCGTCTGACCTGCCGGACGCTGGCCCTGCGATACGCCGATCTGTCTTGCAGGCTGCCCCTGCGTTCTCACCTGCCGCCTCTGGGCCTGACGCTCGCGGATCTGCTGCTCCGCCCGGAAGTTCTCTTCCCTCTCGGCCGTCGCTTCCTCTTCCTCAAGGCCGCGCATGTACCGCTCCTCGCGGGACAACCTGCGGCGCTCCGTCTGCGCGGAGCCACCCTGGCCCTGCCGGTTGGAATTGTGGCGCTCCGGATAGCTTCCGCCATCCTGGCGCTGCTTCTCATAGAAATCGTCCTTGCCGCCTCTGGTTGCTACCAGCGCGATGATCACGATCAGCAGCACGACAGCCAGGGCGATCAGTCCGATAATGATATAGAATCTCATGTTATAGTCGCTCAGCAGAGAATTGTAATTCTCGACAAGAGCGGCATATTCCGCATCGCTTGCCGCGTCTACCAGCGGATCGCGGAAATATCTCTGGATCGTCTTCTCGGTCAGGTCATAGCGGTAGAATTCGAACTCTCCGTTCTCGTTGGCCGCGTAGAAGATGCAGTATCTGGGATCGTCCTTGTCGCCATTCCAGATCCAGCCCTGTACGTCGTGGCCGTCAATGCTGACCTGGGCGGGTACAAAGCCGTCCGGGATCGGAACGTCGTCCGTTACCGGATACACGGTAACGCTTCTCTCCGGCGTCCGCAGAATGACGCCCTCCTCAGCGGGAGCGCCGGCCTCAATTCCGTCTGCAGAGCCCTCCACCTTCGTTACAGTAATCGTATAGGTCTTCACCGTCTGTCCGTCCTGCGCGGTTACGGTGCAGACGACCGTATTCTCACCGACCTGGAGGCTCTCGTTGCCGCTTACGGATACGCTGGCGCCGGAATCGACCGCCGGCGCGTCTACCACCAGGCTGTCCACGTCGCCGCCTACCGTAACGGTATACTCAAGCACATCCTTTGCAAACGCAGGCTCCAGAGTACCCGGAGAGACCTGCAGGCCGGCCAGGTTGGCATTGGTGGAATCTCCCGCGGCAGCCGCGATGGTGATGGCGGAGCTTCCCTCACGCTCGATGTTCACGGTCTGGCTGTCGCTGTCATAGACCTCCTGCGACGCGATGGTGATGCTGGTGCTGCCGGGCCGCAGCGCCCGGAATGTGAGCACAAATGCCAGCTCCTTCGAGCTTGTGCTGTTGCTGCTGCCGGTTACCTTCAGGGTACCCGCGCCGCCGCTTGCACCATCGCCGCTTACGAATTCCAGCATGGAGGCATCATAGGACAGCGTCACGTCCGCTCTTCCGATGGTCTCGTCGCCGGTCGACGTTACCTTCATATTGACGCTCACCGTCTCGCCTGTGGTCGTAGACGGGTCCGAGAACGCGATCCTGCCCGCCAGCGCCGAAAACGATGTTCCAAGCGTCAAAACGGCGATCAACGCAGCTCCTGTCAGAATTCTTTTCATACTTCCGTTCATTCTGAGTTATCCCCTTTCTTATTTTATGGAACTATCGTCACGTTGCTTCCTCCGGGACCATACCCTCCGGAGGAATTCCCTGAACTTACACTGCCTGGCCCGCTGCTGCTGACCACATCGGAGGAGCTGCCTCCCGGACCGCTTGTGGAACCGGTTCCGAGCGGTCCGCTTCCGGACGACATCGGACCTGACGATACGCCGCTCTGGTAGGAGCTGCCGCCCGGTCCCATCGGGCCGCTGCTTCCGCCCGTGATTCCGGATCCGATGGAGCTGTTGTAGGACGGACCGTTCTGCTGCTTCACGACCCGGATCACATACTCCCTCACGTCTCCATTCTGGGCCTTCACTGCGATCCTGATCTCATTATTGCCGCTTTGCAGGGAAACAATGCCTGTTCCGCTGATGACCGCTCTGTCGGAATACGCGGACGCTCTGACCGTCACCTCCGTCACGGAGGAATTCACGATCAGGTCATAGGTGGCCGTATCCGCGCTGAACGTCGGCGTTAATGCAAAGCCGTCCACGCCGAGACCGGAAAGCTTGTTGTTGGGGCTTCCGTCCACCGTCGGCTTCGCGCACGCGATCTCCGGCATATTCAGGTAGACCGGGATCTTGAACTCCAGTCTCGACGTCTGCTTCAGCTGCGTGCTGTACGCTTCCGAAAGCTTGGCGCCTTCGGACGCCGCGCCCTGGACGTTGGTCATGTACTGGTGCTTGTAAAGGTTGCTTCCCTGAACGTTAAACTTCTTCAGATAGAACGTATCCTGGCCGACCTTCACATAATTCGTTCCGTAATAGAGGGCGCCTCCCGTGATCGACTTGTCCACGCTGTTCCACGGTCTTCCATAGCTGCCGGACTGGGACGCGTACCACAGTCCGCGGGTCGTCGCCTCCATATCGCCGGAGCGATAGGCTTCTATGTTAAAGAAATTATAGTATCCTTCATATCCGGAGACCCGTCCGGAAATGGAACTGCTGGTTCCGGCCGTTCCCTGTTCCTGTATGATCATGGCCACCAGTACATACGGATTCACTCCCGACTGGGCGCCGGCGTTCATGATAATATTCACGTAATCCGCTGTCGGAGCCGTTGTGCTTCCGCTGACAGATCCCAACGGTCCGCTTCCGCTGGAACCACTGCTGGTCGGCCCGCTGCCGGACCCGCTGCTTCCCATCGGCCCGCTGCTGAGCGGTCCGCTGCTTCCGGTACTGCCGCCTCCCGGGCCGCCTGTCAGACCTGCGGAAAGATTCATAAGGATATGGCGTCCGTCCATAACCATGCCGATACTTCCCAGGATCCTCGAGCTTCCGCCGCCTCCCGGCGCGTACGCCACGGTTCCGGGCGCCTGTGTGCTGACTCCGGAACTGCTTCCGGTGCTTCCGCTTCCCGGTGCCTGCGTACTGACTCCCGAATTTTTCCCGGTACTTCCGCTTCCCGTCCCGGGCGCCTGCGTACTGACTCCCGAATTACTTCCGGTGCTTCCGCTTCCCGGTGCCTGCGTGCTGACTCCCGAATTGCTTCCGGTACTCCCGCTTCCCGGCGCCTGCGTACTGACTCCTGAATTGCTTCCGGTGCTTCCGCTTCCCGGCGCCTGCGTGCTGACTCCCGAATTGCTTCCGGTACTTCCGTTCCCAGTTCCCGGTGCCTGTGTACTGACTCCTGAATTGCTCCCGGTACTTCCGCTTCCCGGTGCCTGGGTACTGACTCCCGAATTATTTCCGGTACTTCCACTCCCGCTTCCCGGCGCCTGCGTACTGGCTCCTGAGCTGCTTCCGGTTCCGCTGCCTAATGGACCGCTCCCTGTCCCCGATCCGCCCGGACTCTGGGTACTGGCTCCCGTGCTGCTTCCACTGCCCGGTCCCTGCGTACTGGCTCCCGAACCGCTTCCGCTGCCCGGTCCCTGCGTACTGGCCCCTGAGCTGCTTCCTCCCGGTCCCTGGGTGCTAGCTCCCGAACTGCTCCCGCTGCCCGGTCCCTGCGTACTGGCCCCTGAGCTGCTTCCTCCCAACGGCCCGCTTCCCATCGGACCGCTCTGGGTTCCGGATGAACTCCCGTATCCGTCGCTGACCGAGGCCGTTCCGGCAAGAAACGTTCCCTCTACCATGGAACGGAGACCCTCCGCCGTATGAACGGAAGCATCATAGCTATGTAACAGAAACTGAAATACGTACTTGTCGTCCAGGAAATTCCTGGGATCCATATAATAGGCGATCAGCGCCGGTGACGCCGCCACATAAGAGCCGCTGTCAAAGGACGGCCATGTACTGGTCTCCCAGTTGTACGCGCCCTCCGCCGTGGACTTCCACGAGGAAATGCTTCCGTTATAGACCAGGTTCCGTCCTACCAGGCTTTCATTATCGATCACAGTGTTCCAGTCCAGATTCGTATGCTGCGCGGTAAATACCCAGTTGGGATACATGGCGTGCAGCTGTCTGAGTCCCGGCTTATAGCTCTCCGGGAATCTCTGCGCGGTCAGATACGCCTCGAAATCCGCATCGTTGGAGTAGGCCACCGGGAACCGGATATAATCGGATCTGGCATAACCGGTCTTCTCCGCGCCGGTGCTGCCGCTGAAGCGGATCTGATACCAGACCATGCCGTCGCTTCCGTTCGTCTCTCCCAGAACCGTCACTGCCGCTCCGTTCGTCAGCTTATCGACTACGGAAAAGCCCGTCCCGGCTCCGCTTCTTACGTTCAGCGTCGTCGCGTTGACGACCGCCGCCCGCTCCACATCCGCAAAGCTTACGATCCCAGAAAAGATTCCGTGTCCTGTTATGCTGTTTATCGCGAGGAGCAGAGACAACGCCACTGCAGCTCCCCGTCGAATAATGTTCTTCTTCATCAGATGATCTCCCGTGTACCTGGTTTTCTTCCTGAACCCTTATGCCCCGGCTGGCAGGACAACACCACTATATATTGACATTTTCCCACATAATACTACATTATCCATTATAAGGACAAACCATGCCTTATGTCAACACTATATCGAAAACTTCAAATATTTGCAAAAATCTGTAAATAAAAATTAAAAAATACAGCCCGTACAGGACACTGTTACGCCCTGCACGGACTGCATTCTCTCTCAATCACACTCTCTGTCTGCCGGTTCCCCAACCGGCTCTGCGCCAAATGCGCGAACCGGCTCCGACACGGTCATCAGACCGGATACGCCTTGCTCTCCTTGTCGGCCGCCGTCTGGTCCACCTTGGTCTGCTGAGCCTCGCGGTACTGGAAGAATTCCTTGGCCACAGCCGGGAACAGGGCATAGGACAGAACATCCTCATCCTGCTGCTTCCACTGCGCGCATTCCTTCTCGAACTGAGGCAGCTGCGGCGGGATCAGATCTGCCGGACGGCAGGTGATCGGTGTGGCGTCGCCGATGATCTTCTTCTGGACCTCCGGATTGAAGGGCTTGACGGTCTGGCCGAACTCGCCCATCATGATCTTCTTGGACTCCTTCGGAACCAGCTTGTAGCGCTCGCCGGCGATCACGTTCATAAC
>CANQME010000058.1 GCA_947624815.1 uncultured Lachnospiraceae bacterium
GCAAAAGCAATGACAAATGGCTATCCTGTTTCTGCGATTATTGGAACGAAGGAAGTAATGGAGGCTGCCCAGGAGACCTTTATCAGCAGCACGTTTTGGACAGAACGCATTGCTCTGGCGGCGGCAGTCAAGTCGATCGAATGCTATGAGAAGTATGGGGTGGATAAAGTACAGGAACACGTCGGCATGCGTGTCAGGGAAGGATGGATGAAAGCGGCAGATGCGGCCGGACTGCATATCCACACATCCGGGATCCTGCCGCTGATCCATTTTGAGTTTGAATACGATGAGCCGCTTGCGTATAAGACATATTTTACCCAGGAAATGCTGGCAGAGGGCTTCCTTTCAGCGACAGGACTGTATGCGTCATATGCCCACACAGATGAGATTATCGATAAATATCTGGAGGCTGTTGAAAGCGTATTTCTCAAGATTTCAGATATCGTGCGGACAGGCCGGGATATTAAAGAGATGCTGCATGGTCCTGTATGCCATGCGGGATTTGAACGGTTGAATTAGCGGGAGGGAAATAAGCTTCTTAAAAGCTGGGAAAGAAGGATGGACCGATGTTTCACATGATGGATAAAATAAGTAGCGGCGATGTCTATGTGATAGCGGAAATGAGCGCCAACCACGGCGGCAGCATTGACAATGCGCTGGAGATTGTAAGGGAAGCTGCCCAGGCCGGTGCAGACTGTGTAAAGATCCAGACCTACACAGCTGATTCCATGACGATCGATTGTGATAACAAATTCTTCCAGATCAAGGGCGGCCTGTGGGACGGATATAAGCTGTATGATCTCTATCAGGATGCTGGGACACCGTATGAATGGCAGGCGCGGATAAAGGAGGAATGTGACCGGTGTGGGGTGGATTTCTTATCCACACCGTTTGACAGGGCGGCTGTTGACTTCTTGGAAGGCATCGGAGCAGAAGCATATAAGATCGCCAGTTTTGAACTGGTTGACATCCCTCTTATCGAGTATACGGCATCAAAGGGAAAGCCGATGATCATATCAACGGGTATGGGGAGTCTGGAAGAGATACAGGATGCGGTGGAAGCATGCCGCAGAGCTGGGAATGATAGAATCGTACTCTTAAAATGCTGCAGTGAGTACCCGGCCCCGTGGGAGGACATGCACCTGGGCAATATACCGGATATGGCGGAGCGTTTCGGAGTTCCTATTGGATTGTCAGACCATAGTGCGGGAAGCCTGGGGGCAGTTGTAGGTGCGGTCCTCGGAGCGTGTGTGATCGAAAAGCATGTTAAGCTGGATGGTGTGGAAAGCGCTGACAGCAAATTTAGCATGACGATGGATGAGTTTGCCCGGATGGTTCAGGATGTCAAAAACGCGAAAGCGATAGCCAGGGGACCGGTATATGAACTGACTGACGGCGAAAAGAGTTCAACGGTATTCCGGCGGAGCGTCTTTGCGGTAAAGGATATCGTGGCGGGAGAGTGTTTTACGGAGGAAAACCTGCGTGTCATCCGTCCGGGTTATGGGATAGCCCCGAAGCATCTGGCTGCACTGCTTGGAAGAGAAAGCAGGCGGGACATCCGCAGGGGAGAACCAATCGTACCGGGTGATCTGGAATAAGATTAGCTTACAGCGGGGGATTAGAATGCAGAGCGAAGAATTATATTTGCGGCCAGCTGTGCTGTCGGATATGGATATGCTGTTTGAACTGGCAAATGATGAGGCAGTAAGGAAAAATGCGTTCCATACCGCCCCCATTTCTTATGAAGAGCATAAGGAATGGTTCAGGAAAATGATGGAGGACGATTCCCAGCTGCAGTTCATCATGATGTCAGGCAGCCTGCCTCTCGGCCAGATCCGGTTGACACGAGATGGGGAGAGTGCGGAGATCGATTACAGCATTATTCCCGAGAAGCGTGGAATGGGCTATGGGAAAAAGATGGTGCAGCTTATGAAAGAGCTGATCCATAGGGAATATCCGGACATACAGAAACTAACCGCCAAAGTGAAACCGTCAAATGCGGCATCCATTTACTGTTTTGAGGAGAATGGGTTCCAGGAGATCTTTGAGCAGTATGAATTTGACATTAAAGCCTTAAAGACGGGAGAAGACTGAAATGACCAGTTATGTGATAGCAACGGTAAAATCATGGAATATCCAAAACTTCTATATCGTGAAAGAAAAATTCCCGGAATATGATTTCACATTGATTACGGATAAGAAGGATCTGACATACGAAAGACTGGAAGAAATCGATCCGCGTTTTATATTTTTCCCTCACTGGTCATGGATCATCCCGGAGAAAATATACAGCCGCTTCAACTGCGTTGTCTTCCATATGACAGACCTTCCGTTTGGGCGGGGAGGAAGCCCGCTCCAGAACCTGCTTGTCCGGGGCATTTATGACACAAAGGTATCCGCCATTAAAGTCGGCAGGGGAATGGATACGGGACCTGTATATCTCAAGAAACCTTTGGATATATCGTTCGGGAACGCGGATGATATTCTAAAGAGAGTATCGTCTATTGTATTTAATGAAATGATACCGGCCTTTTTACAAAGTGATATCACCTGCCGGGAACAGGAAGGCGAGCCGGTTGCGTTTAAACGGAGGCTGCCGGAACAGAGCAAGATCCCGCCCGGGCTTTCCCAGCGTCAGATATACGATTATATCCGCATGCTGGACGGAGAGGGATACCCGGCAGCATTTGTGGAAGCCGGACAGAACCGGATCTATTTCAGAAACGCGAGATATGAAAATGGCAGGGTATCAGCGGAAGCTTTTTTCGGAGGAGAGGAACCATGAGGAATGTGCTTATTGTAGCGGCCCACCCGGATGATGAGATACTGGGCGTTGGGGGAACGGTCAGAGTCCTTGCTGACGCAGGCGTTGTGGTCAGGGCGCTGATACTGGCGGAAGGGCAGACATCCCGCACAGAGAAAAGGGAAGACACTCCGCCGGACGTTATTATCCGCCTGCGTGAGAACGCGGCAGTGGCAGCTGAGATCATGGGCTTTGCAAGCATTGATTTCTGCGATTTTCCCGATAACCGGATGGATGGAGTAGACCTTCTGGATATTATAAAAGCAGTATCGCAGTATATAGAAAAGTACAGTCCGGATACGATTTTCACGCACCATCATGGGGACCTGAACATAGACCACAGGCGTGTCTGTGAAGCCGTGCTGACGGCATGCCGTCCGGCTGGAAAGGACACAGTCAGGCGGATTTATGCTTTTGAGACCCCGTCGTCTACGGAATGGAACTATACATATGAGAACAGTTTCCGGCCGAACGTGTATGTTGACATCAGTGAGGTGATAGATGCGAAGACGCGGGGAATGGAATGTTATGAAAGTGAGAGGACAGAGTTCCCACACCCGCGCAGCGGGGAAGCCCTCCGTGCTTTGGCCCAGTATAGGGGAAGCAATTCCGGCATGGAATATGCGGAGGGTTTCATGCTTTTAAGAGAGATACTGGAGATTGAACGACTTAGAGATTTGTATCCAATGGGAAGAATTGGGGGGGGTATAAAGCCGTGGGCTGATACTGGCAGTCATTGCCGGGTGCTGGCGGCATGAAGATCCTGTGCCTGTATAACAATGTCTGTGCGGAAGAACTTTTTGACTGGCTTCAGAAACAGGGGCATGAGGTGTACTTATGCAGAGAGCAGCTGGAAGATGTATGGTGTGTGCGGCAGGAGTTTGACCTTGCCGTCAGTTATACTTACCGGTTTATCCTTAAGGAAAGTACAATAAAGGCGCTTGGCAGTAATGTAGTGAATCTTCATAACTCCTTCCTGCCATGGAACCGGGGAGCTGATCCGAATATATGGAGCATAGTTGATAATACGCCGCGCGGAGTCACCCTTCATTATATGGATCGGGAACTCGACAAGGGTTATATTATTACCCAGAGGTTTGTACCGATGGACAGGGAGAAAACGCTTGCAGAAAATTATTATGCGTTGGATAAGGCAGCAAAAGAATTATTTAAAGAAGCATTTATGTATTATGATTATTGGGAGTCGCTAAAGAAGAAAGCGGTTGGTTCCGGAAACTATCACTCGGTAAAAGATGGGGAACGGATCAAAAAGAACATTTCCTCGTATGAAATGAAAGCGGATGAGTTAATACATATCTGTAAAGGTTTCTGATAAGGAGCAGAATTGAGGTATAGCTATTGTGATTTACGTCAGGACAGACGGAAATGGGGAGATAGGAACCGGGCATGTTATGCGGTGCCTCTCCATCGCAGAGGAATATAGACGCCAGGGCGGCGAGACCATATTCTTGATGGCCGATGACAGGGCAGGCGATCTGATCGAAAAGAATGGCTTTTCTTATATATGCCTGAACTCCGTGTGGAACGATCTTGAGCAGGAACTGGATGTGCTGGTTGGAATCATTGAAGAAAAAAGGATTCCTCTGTTGCTGGTAGATTCCTACTTTGCTACTGAGAAATACCTTTCGACGTTAGGGAAGTACACAAAGATTGCATATGTGGATGATCTTGACCAGTTTATCTATCCGGTGGATCTGCTTATCAATTATAACATTTATGCGGAGCAGTTGGATTATCCGCGGAGGTACAGCGAGGCGGGGCTGACGGCAAAGTTTGCGCTCGGATGCAGTTATGCACCTTTGCGTGATGAGTTTAGGGGGAGAGAACGTTCAATTTCTCAACGTGTGCGAAAGGTGTTAATCACAACAGGAGGAACCGATATTTATGATGTAACGGGGCACTTGCTTGAGCAATTAAGCAGGCAATGCTGGTTCTCGGAATTGAAATTTGAGGTGATTGTAGGAAGGTTTAACAGTCACATTGATGAACTTACTGCCAAATGGGAACGGTATGATAATATACATTTCCATTACAATGTCATGGACATGGCAAATTATATGATGGCATGTGATATAGCTGTAACTGCTGGTGGCAGTACTGTATATGAACTTATGGCTTGCGGAACACCCGCGATTGTGTATACGCTTGCGGATAATCAGTTTGATATTGCGCGGGCAGTGTCTGAGATGAATTTAATACCGTGGGTCGGAGACGTGAGAAAAGAGATTAATGAGTGCTGCCGTTCTATCGTATATATGATAAAAGATTATGTTGTGGATTTTGAAAGAAGAAAATCGGTCAGTAGACGAATGCAGGAACTAGTGGATGGATGCGGGAGTAAGAGGATAGTGACCTTATTGTTAGAGAGGGATTCTTAGTGGTGAACTAGAATAACAGGATGGGAGAAAATCAGCAATACAAGAATAACGATATCAGCTGAAGGCAATTTTAGAATAGCGATTCAATGCAAATAGGATTGATTGAAGAATAGAGAAGGGTGTATCGATGAGGGAATACATTTTAAAATATAATGGGAAAATTTCCATCTATTTTTTTTATACAACGGTACTTTTCCAGATAAATAGATTACTTGCTCAGGATATAAAAGCGTGTATTATTTTTGATTTCACGGATGTTACGGTAATCGAATCTTCTGTTATTCCCAATCTTCTGGTTTTGGGTGAGTATATTGAACGGAAAACGGGTAATAAACCTGTTCTGTATATTAATGAAAGCAGTTATTCAGGCAACCTGAAGAAGTATTTATATCAGATTAGGTTCTTTTCATTGTGTGAACAAGACAGCAGATTTGATCTGGATTGTGATAAATATACTGGTTGGCCAAGCAAAGGGATGGATGAAAAGAATATTACAGTATTTTTTAGTGCTGCAACGCCGGAAGAACTGGCACCTGAGCAAGAGCCTGACTATCCCCTGCTCAGTAGTCGGATATGGGGAGAGATACATGAAAACCTGTATGACTTTGCGAAGGAATATCTGAATCCATATCAAAAGTTTATTGTTTACGATGATGAATATTCAGAAATGAAAAGCAATATGGCGCTGTACATGACCCTTGAATTGGTTAAGAATTCATTGATACATGGTAAAAGTTTCTCCTATGTTACATATCAGATTAACAGAGCAAGAAGGAAGATATATCTGACACTTTCCGATTTTGGGATTGGTTTTAATGCGGCTCTAAATAATAAAAAAGATGAAATAGAGGAAGTCAATGAAGATGAGGCAAATCTAAGGAGAATAAAAATACTTGATGAAGGAGATGCGATTGTAAAGGGAGTGCTGTGGCGCGCATATGATGAAAAATATGGACTGTATGATGTGATTTGCAGAACGCTACAAGAGTATGGAATCGTTCGTATTCATTCCAATACAACCCGTATTGTTCTTACTAACAGTGAAAATACTGGCATAGGATCAGGATTGTCTTATTCAGAAAAAGACTCCTACTTAGAATCTATATTGAAAAAAGATTATGTTGGATTGAATCGGAAACTAAGGGGAAATAAGGGGTTCAACTATTTTGAGAATCTGTATTTTCCAGGCGTACATGTGGAAATTGTATTACCAATATAGATAAGCGGAGTGATAAGATGTTTGTGATAGAAACTGATACAACGATTATTTATCCGGTCTCATTTAATCAATATATAAAAAAGCTTAATGATTATTCCGTTAAAGTTTCTTCAGAAAGCGATGAATCAGATATAGGGCAAAAAGCGGATAGAAATATTTTACTGCCCAGTGGAATACTGATGAGTGATGGTGACGTACAAGAGATACATGAGGAGTTAAGGAGGTATAGCCCAGACAAAACCATCATAATAGATTTCCAGGGGGTTAAGATCAAGGACTGTAAGAATTTCAGTGTTTTGGTCTCCAAAGAAGCGAATAGGGTTATTCTGTCCAACTTGTCAAGAGAAACAGGTATCTTTGATAAAGCGGTAAAGGATCTTAATGTTCCAATAGAAGAACAAGATGGAATTAGGGGAATAATATATTCCAATAGTGAAGTGAGAAAATGGGCTGAACAGAATGAAAAAGCAACAGAGTTGTCCGAAGTTTATAACAATCATATTGCAGCGTTGGTTTCTGGTTGTATGAAAAGTGATGAAAAACCCCATCAGTTTCAGGAATCGTCATGTGTGTTCAGCAATAAATATGTCAATATTAAAGATATTTTCAGGAGACCGTCGGATGCCAGATTTTTATTGTATCGTTTGGCTTTGAAAGTAAGAGATATTGGAGGATCAGTCGGAAGTTATAAACTGATCTGTACCAGTAAAACAGGTGCGATACTTGCCAATATCATATCGAAAATGATTGATGTGCCTGTGGTTTATTGCGTCGGAATGGGACCGAGATTTGCTGTCAGGCCGGATGAGATCGTAGAAGTAGTGCAGGAAAATGAACGTTACGTCTATATTTTTGATTTTATAAGCCTGGGAACGGAATTGAAAATCCTTAGCACATTCATCTCAGATAAAAAATCGAAATTGATTGGTGGGGTCGGACCGGCAAGTTATATTCATTGCAATCACGAAGAGATTGTAAAAAGAAAGCTGATCTTAAGTAAGATGCATCCGCTTATCAATATACAGGATTATAAGGAGATAGACTATAAAATAGAGATACCGTAGGAGGAGACATAATGGGGAATATCATGAACGATGGATATAAAAGTTTTGCCTGTTACAAAAATATGCGCAGTGCTGAGCAGTGTTGCTTTGATAAAATTGTTGAGCATTATGCAGGATGTCTCGGAGGAGGGAAGACCACAAATGCAACGGGTTTACGGTTGACGTTGCATGATTTTGAACACCATTGCTATGATCTATACAAATATGTCAGTGAAGTGCTTCTGTCAAATACCGCCTATTTGGAAACGGTGGGTCTAGGAAGCCGGGAACTGTATATCTTAAACCTGGCTATATTGTTTCATGATATCTCCCTACATTTGGTTAACGGATGTCGAAGGGAATCACATGCTGAAGAATCTGCAAAGTGGGTATTTGATGAATATAATGATACCAGATCTGCTTTTGCTGATGCATGCGATATGACATCAGAGGAAGTAAGAGCATTGTGCGTGATTATTGAAGCTCATAGTGATGGAGAAAAAGGCCAAGGTATCTTTAATCCTGAATTAACGGATTATACTGCCAAGTTTGGGAAAATCAGAACCAGGATTCTGGCTGGAATTTTGAGATTAGTTGATGAATTAGATGTTTCTGAACTTCGGATCGGAGATCGCAGGTTTGAGGAACAGTTAAAGAACCAGGACTACGAATATCAGCAGGCCCAATTTAAGTATGAAACGACTACAGATTCTCTTATACGTTCCAGTCTTGAACAGGAAATGGAGCGATTGGCACCTCAAGCGCAATCATATACGCATTGGAAGAGACTGCACTATTTTTTGGATGTGGAGCGTTACAATACCTGTATTATTCTAAAAGGAAATGACCATAAGATTCAGGAAGATATTAATTCGGGTAATGAATTGGAAGCAGAAGATATAATCAGGGCGGTATTTTGTAAAGTCAGTAGAGAATTCCTGCAAATTCAGAAGGTTTTGTTTGATACTACGGAAGGTGCCAGATATATTATCGCTGTCGACAGGATTGAAGTATCGGGAATAGAATCAAGCTTGAAATCCCAGTTGGATAAGGAATACCAGAAAATAAAAAGAAACGTTGAAGATGATGAACAGAGTAAGACGGAGTATCATGCCAATAAACTTCAAAATTCGGAGGAACTTGAACGGGAAATAACGAAACTTATAGAGATGAAAAAGCTTTTGAAACCAGGACATTTTATCATGAATAGCAGGTATTGCGTAGATGACTGGATTGATACACAGGCTATATTGGAAGACAGAGATATTTACAATAAGAGTGTAAGAATATTCATTGAGCATATGAAAATGAATAAATATGACAATGCGTTTCTGATAGGCTTAGACCTGCAGGGATCCCTGCTTGCATCAACCATAGGTTTTGTATTGGGCGTTCCTTTTACATATATCATTCCTGTTCATAAGATAAATCAGAATTCAGAACATGATAGGAAACAGGAGTTTAGTCAGGAAAAAAATATAGTATTATTTACTGATGTGGTTACAACTGCCCATAGTATTGACGAGGAATGTGTTTCTTACAAGATCGGTGTGGAAAGTATCAAAGCAATTTATACTGTATTATATCGTCCTATAAAAATCAATAAAGATGATATGTCAGAGAAATATATGCGAAAGGTGTTTTATATTAATGGAAATTACTCAGTAAGCCTGATCGACCGGAATACTTGTGACAGAAACGAGGCGGATAAGTGCCTGGCATGTAACCGACAGATTGAATTGGGAGGAAACCAGACGTAATAATGATTACGTAACTGAGGTTTATTTTATACTTTTAGCCAGATTTGGTGTTATTAAGGAGATAATCCAGTCGGCATAGAATTATCAGTGAGTTAGCATATGTTGATGGTGTAAAAAGGTAAAAGGAGAATTTTAAATGAGAGTTATTGCGCCATATTTTGAGTTTATGCAGGAAATTAATGGA
This sequence comes from uncultured Lachnospiraceae bacterium, assembly GCA_947624815.1. Taxonomy (GTDB): domain Bacteria; phylum Bacillota; class Clostridia; order Lachnospirales; family Lachnospiraceae; genus UBA3402. Next base: position 9,409 of record CANQME010000058.1, read on the forward strand.
AGAGAAATACTACAGAATATCGAGCGGTGCGGTCGTACATGCTATAAGAGTGAAAACCTGATCACAGATACATCCGCAGAAACTTTTGTGGCGAATATCCTGAAGCGGGGACATGAATCGGTAATCGAGCATGAAAAGGTAACTGTGAGGGTTATCTGTGACCGAGGCGTTTCACATGAGATTGTGCGACACAGGATTGCCAGCTACAGTCAGGAGAGTACGCGGTACTGTAATTACCAGAAGGACAAGTTTGGCAATGAACTGACATTCATTAAGCCGGTGTTCTGGGAGGAAAATTCCAAGGAGTATATTCTGTGGTGTGATATGATGCAGAAGATCGAGGACAACTATATGAAACTGATCGATATGGGCGCTACGCCACAGGAAACCCGGAGTATTCTGCCCAACAGCCTTAAAACAGAGATTGTAGTGACGATGAATTTAAGGGAATGGCGGCATTTCTTCCGGCTTCGTACAGCAGAAACAGCTCATCCGCAGATGCAGGAGATTGCAAGACCGATGTTAGAAACCTTTAAGGAGAAGATACCAGTAGTATTTGACGATATAGAGTATTAGAAGTGTTGTTTATTGGAAAACTGTTTCTTCTTAAAAGTTGATGACAGACATAGGGAAATCCATATAAAATTGGTGGTTTGGAGAAATCTGATATCGATGGATACATCCTGAGGAAGAGAAATGAGTTTGTTAGTGATCTTTTTGGCTTCCGTGACATGGTGCCCTTTCACATAAACATTTTTGGTCTCTGTGCTTTTGGAACCATCCCTGACAAGGCCGGGAGCCTCAAATTTATAACCGCTGGGTTTTGCCACGTCGCTGTCGTAAATGTGAATGACTTAAATTTTGCTTTATCCTCAAGCCTGAAATAACTTGCCTCAATATTCAATCAGTAGTATAATCGTAAAGGGGTATTTTAAGAGCTGCGTATTGGGAGGTTTGTATGGGCATACCATCTTTTGACTTTTTTGACGTATTCCGTGATCCAATTCATGGCTTAATCAAAGTTTATCCGTGGGAAAAAGCACTGATAGGAACTCCGGAGTTTCAGCGCTTGAGGAGGATCCATCAGCTTAGCATGACAAATTTGGTCTATCACGGTGCAGAGCATACACGTTTGGGGCATTCTATAGGCGTGATGCATATTGCCGGGCGTATTATGGATCATCTTAGACAGTTTGAACCGTTAAATAAGTTGTCGGATGATGACTTTAAGATTAGAAAAGCTACAGTGCGTATGGCGGGACTTTTGCATGATTTAGGGCATGGCTGCTATTCACATGTTGGAGAGGGTGATAAAATATATCCAAACATAAAAGACCCAGTTAATGGACAATTTGAAAGCGGACATGAAGTATATACTCGATGTATTATAAAAGAGCGTCTGTCAGATATCATTGAACAATATTGGCCGAATGATGAGTTTCAGATGGTCCCGAGGATTTTGATGATTTTGAGTCAAAGCTCGGATGATCCGGAATACCGTTTTATTGATGATATTATTAGCGGGCAGTTGGATTGTGATAAAATGGATTATCTTTTGAGGGACAGCCATTATTGTGGAGTAGAGTATGGGGTTTATGATCTTGAAAAATTGATCGCGTCGCTTCGGGTAGCATTCTTTGATGGAAATAGTGTTTTGGCGATTAGCCAAAATGGTATTCAGGCAGTTGAATCTTTTGTTTTGGCAAGATATTGGATGTTCATTCAGGTTTACTTTCATAAGTACCGCAGATTGTTCGATTATTATCTTAGTTCGTTTATGAAAGAGCTATTGACGCTTGAATGTGAAAAAAGCGGTCAGTATCCAAAGAATGTTGGGGAGTACATGAAGTTTGACGATTTTTTCCTATATGAAAAGATCAAGTATTATGCCACAAAATATCCAATTCCGAAAAACGAAGAGACAATTTGCCGGTTTGCAAAGCGGTTGTATCTGCGAGAGCATCATAAGGTTGTTTTTGATCCGCCCTATGTACATTATAATATGCAAAATGAGAATGAGAGCGGGAGAGACGATTATTATCGATTAACGTATGTAAAACGTCAGTTGGAGAGTTATTTAAATGAAATCGATCCTGCCGAACAGGAAAAGATATATGTCGATCTGGCAACAGGTTCTTCTACAAAAAATTTCTTTTATATTAGGGGATATGATGAAGAGCGAGGGGACGTGGTACTAAGCGATCATAAAGATCAGCCTGTTCCGGCAATTCCTGTGCTTGCGAAGCATAATAATGGATGTGTTGCGATTCAAAACTATTCATTTGCATTAAAAAGTATTTCTGATCGCAAGATTGGTATACTCCGAATTTACGCCACTGGTGATTACAGTGAAAGTATTCGGGAGAAATGCACCAGATGGTTTACGGAAGAGTATGACAAGAAGAGAGAAGAACGCGAGGAATTGCTTCATGGTATAGAGCAGTCGAAGAAGAAACTGAAAGATCAGGAGGCTGCTCTTGAGCGGTTGAATGACGCACTTGGTGTGGACTAGAAAAAACATAATATGAATGATATTATATCTTGTCAGGTCAGGGAATATCATTTATAATGGAACACAGGAGGTAGATGCGATGGAAGCAAGGGCGTTAATAGCGCAGCTTTTGAAATACATGAATGGGCAGATTCATGGACGGGTAGCGCTGCAGAAACTGCTTTATTTCTGTAAAGTGTGTGGGGCTGATGTGGATGCCAGTTATAGACTGTATATCTATGGCCCATATAGTCAGCAGGTTGCCGATGCTTTACAGGATGGGATTATTGACCATATTTTTGCTGAGCATAATGGCCTGATTGGGGAAGGAGAAGAGTTCCAGGAGTACTATAGAGAGATTTCGTCGTCTTGGGCTCCTGACGATGATCAGGAACAGATTGTTAAAGACGTTGTAGATACATTTAAAGCGGAAACGGCCAAGCAGTTAGAGATTATTGCGACGACATTTTTTATTGATTGTCAGCAGAAAGCGTTGTTTAGCCAGGATGATAAAAACATTGTTCTCGACAAGGTGAGGCGAGCCAAGAGTGCAAGGTTTTCCGAACAGGAGATTCAGGAATCCTATGGGATTATGATGGAAAAATGTGTTCCTTTGGTTAAAAAACACATGGTGAGATAGGTAAAAGCTTATTATTGTCGAGATCTATTTTAAGGTCGGACGTATCTATGGGCTTCGCAAAACGCGAGGAATTCCCCTTTATGCAACCGCATAGCAGGAGGATTCCTTGCGTTTGGTTTCTTGGAAGTTACGGCTCTTCTCTAAAAGTTGGTGACAGACACTGAGAAAACCACGTAAAATCAACGGTTCGGAGGAATCTAATGGAAATAGGGTAGATGTTATGTATAATGGATATCTTTGAGCCGGATGAAGGATTGCAGAAAACGCTGCCGCCTGAATCCGGTTTCTTTGTATCATTTATATTTAGATTGTTGCGGCTTGCAATATATGCTGATGCAGGCATATATGTTTTCAGAAAGGAAGTTTCAGAATGAATCCGAAAAAGCATCCGGATTATGATCCGATAGCGCTGTCGAAAGAGATGATAACCAAAATGGCGGAAGCGTTTGGGAGATATGATGACCGAACGGGAAGAGAGCAGCAGCGTATGACCCTGAATGAAGCAGCTGCCCAGTTCGGTATCACATCCCTGAAAGCGAGAAAAATCCTTATCACGGCGGGAGTATATTCTACTGCTGTTTCACGGGAGGTTCAGGATCTGTACAGGAGAGGGAGAAGTGTCGCGGAGATTGGGCGTATGCTAAATTTGAGCAGGGCTTCCGTCCATTCTTATCTGCCGTATTCAAAGATGATTTATAAGATGGACCGCCTTTCGACGACAGCGGAAAGAGAATTATTATATCGGAAACGGAAGAAGGCGAAGGCGGATCTCGCACATGTGGTGACGGAAGAGAATCTCTGGAGCGCCCTGGAGATTTTTCAGAAGTATCCTTTTCACTTGATGCGGGGGATAGAAGAGACAGGGAGCATGAAATTCACTTATCGCCTGTCTGTACCTGCAGCAGGAAGAGTAGGAGCAAGCCTGGTCCTGGAACCGGGTGGAATTATGATATCTATGACAGAGGTCCTTATGGCTTTCGACAGAATCTTGAGATTGCAGAACATGGAAGAGCCCCCCGAACAGCTGGGAATACCGAATGACAGTTATCTGTATGCGATACTGCTGGGGATTGGATTAATCCGTCGTGAAGGAGTATAAATCCGGTGATGCGATTTACTGACCGGACTTTTCATTCGATGTTGGTCGATGTGGAACAGGGTTGAACAGAGTGGAATTTATCCCCTTGCGGTTTCCCGGCATTTCCGATATACTGAATATAGAGGTTATGTGTGAGCATAAGACGTCCAGATATGTCAGAACGGGAAGGGGGACGGGAAGTTATGTTGCGGGAGAAAAAGCCGCTCCCAATCGGGACGGAATTTTTTGATGAGTTAAGGGAAAAAGAGTGTTATTATGTGGATAAGACCGGGCTGATCGCGGAACTTCTGCGCAGTCAGGCTAAGGTGACGCTGTTCACGCGGCCGCGGCGGTTCGGAAAAACGCTGGCGATGACGACCTTAAAGTGCTTCTTTGAGATCGGAACGAATCCGTCGCTCTTTGAAGGGCTGGCGATCTCCCGGGAGAGGGAGTTGTGCGAGCGGCATCTGGGGAAGTACCCGGTGATATTTGTGACGCTGAAGGACATAGAAGGAAATGATTTTCGGACTGCCTGCCGGATGGCCGCGAATAAGATCAGTCAGGTGGCATCCCGTTTTGATTTCCTCAGAACCAGCTCTGCCCTTACAGAGAAGCAAAAGGAGAAGTATGAAAAGCTGTGCAGCTGGGATATGGATCCGGATGTACTGGCTGGAAGTCTGGGAAACCTTTGCTATTTTCTTGAAAAGCATTATGGGCAGAAGGTCATTTTGCTGATTGATGAGTATGATGTGCCGCTGCAGAAGGCTTTCTACGCTGGGTATTACGATGAGATGGTGCAGCTGATCCGCAGTATGTTCGCGCAGGCGCTTAAGACAAATGGAAGTCTTGCGTTCGCGGTGCTGACCGGGTGCCTGCGGATCTCGAAGGAGAGTATCTTCACGGGGATGAATCGCGTTAGCATGCAAGAGAACCCGCCAGCGACGGGTTCTCTGTATAACCTGCGTGTACTGACGATCGCGGATCCTCGGTTCAGCAGTTATTTCGGATTTACCGACTGCGAGGTCAGACAGTTTCTGGAATACTATGGTCTGTCAGACGCATGGGACGTGGTTCGTGAGTGGTACGATGGGTACCGGTTCGGGGATCAGGAGATTTACTGCCCTTGGGACGTCATCAACTATATGGATCTGCTCCAGGCGGATCCGCAGGCCCCGCCGCAGAATTTCTGGGCCAATTCCAGCAGCAACGACGCGGTGCGGGAGTTCGTGCGGCGGATGGACGCCGGTTCGGCCCGGCGGGAGCTTCAGGTGCTGGCGGACGGCGGTACGGTGAAGAAACGGATCCACCAGGAACTGACCTACCGGGAGATGTATACCACGGTGGAGAACCTTTGGAGCCTGCTCTACATGACGGGCTACCTGACAAGCGCCGGGAAAGCGGATGAGGACGGGATACCGCTGACCATCCCGAACCGCGAGATCCGCGCGATCTTCGCGGATCAGATCATGGAACTGTTCCGGGAGGAGACAAGGAACGACGGGGAATCGCTGAAGCAGCTGTGCGATGCATTCGCGGCCGGAGATGCTGCCGGCGTGGAGAAGGCCTTCAGCGGCTACCTGCGGCGTGCGATCAGTATCCGGGACACGTCGGTAAGGAAGGCCCGGAAGGAGAACTTCTACCACGGGATCCTGATGGGGCTTCTGGCGTACAAGGCAGACTGGATCGTGACCAGTAACCGTGAGAGCGGCGACGGCTACAGCGATATTCTCGTGGAAGCCGAGGACGGCAGCCTGGGGATCGTCATCGAGGTGAAGTACGCCGAAGATGGCAACCTGGAGTCAGCGTCGCGGGCGGCGCTTGCGCAGATCGAGACGAAGCGCTATGACGAGGCATTTGCAGACGATGGTATCGAGAATGTGCTGAAATATGGCATTGCCTGCTACAAGAAGCGGTGCCGGGTGGAGCTGGCGGATGGATAATGCCTGCTGGCTGAAAGAGCTTACAAGGCGATGGGCAACTGTCCTGCCGGATGTTTTTTTGTACAAAAATGTACAGCCTCACTTTCCATATGGGTGAACCGCATCATCTGAATCGCAGGCTTTTCTTTTTTATCCCCTTGCGGTTTCCCGGCATTTCCGATATACTGAATATAGAGTTTGTGTGCGCGTAAGATGTTCAGAAATGTCAGAACGGGAAGGAGGATGGGAAGCTATGTCTCTTAAGAAAAAACTGCTCCCAATCGGGACAGAATTTTTTGATAAGCTGAGAAAAAACAATTGCTACTATGTAGATAAGACCCGACTGATCACGGAGCTTTTAAATTCCAACGCCGATGTGACATTGTTCACGCGGCCGCGGCGATTCGGTAAAACGCTGGCGATGACAACGTTAAAATGCTTCTTTGAGATAGGAACGGATCCGTCGCTCTTTGAAGGGCTGGCGATCTCACGGGAGAGGGAGCTGTGCGAGCGGCACATGGGGAAGTACCCGGTGGTGTTTGTGTCGTTGAAAGACGTGGACGCAGCCAATTTCACCAGGGCCAGGGAGCAGATGGGAAGTGTGATCGCCAGGGCGACCGAACGGCTGGACTTTCTGGCGCGCAGCGAGAAGCTTACCGATGAGGACAAGGACAGTTTCCGCGCACTGCGGCATTACAGTATGTCGGAGCAGGCGATGACAGACGGCCTGTGGACGCTTTGCCGTCTTCTGGAGAAGCACTATGGCCGCAAAACGGTCCTGCTGATCGACGAGTACGATGTGCCGCTGCAAAAAGCGTTCTACGCCGGGTATTACGACGAGATGGTGCAGCTGATCCGCAATATGTTCGCGCAGGCGCTTAAGACCAACGACAGCCTGGAGCGTGCGGTGCTGACCGGGTGTTTGCGGATCTCGAAGGAGAGTATCTTCACGGGAATGAATAATCTGCAGGTTTTCACGGTGGCGGATTCGGCGTTTTCCGGCTGCTTCGGATTTACGGACGCGGAAGTCCGCGATCTTATGGACTACTATGGCCTGACGGGCTCCTATGAAAGCGCGAAGGAGTGGTATGACGGCTACCGGTTCGGTGAAGAAGAGATATACTGCCCATGGGATATGGTGAATTATATCTACGATCTTCAATTCAATCCGGTGGACACTCCGAGAAATTTCTGGGCGAATTCCAGCAGCAACGACGCGGTGCGGGAGTTCGTGCGGCGGATGGATGCCGGTTCGGCCCGGCGGGAGCTTCAGGTGCTGGCGGACGGCGGTACGGTGAAGAAACGGATCCATCAGGAACTGACCTACCGGGAGATGTATGCGACGGTGGAGAACCTGTGGAGCCTGCTTTATATGACCGGATATCTGACGAGCGCCGGGAGACCGGATGAAGAGGGGATCCCGTTGACCATCCCGAACCGGGAGATCCGCGCGATCTTCGCGGACCAGATCATGGAACTGTTCCGGGAAGAGACGCGGAATGACGGAGAATCGCTGAAGGAACTGTGCGGCGCGTTCGCGGCCGGGGACGCGGCCGGGGTGGAGAAGGCGTTCGGCGGCTACCTGCGGCGGGCGATCAGCATCCGTGATACGTCGGTACGGAAGGCGCGGAAGGAGAGCTTCTACCACGGAATCCTGATGGGGCTTCTGGCGTACAAGGCGGACTGGATCGTGACCAGTAACCGTGAGAGCGGCGACGGCTACAGCGACATCCTGGTAGAGGCCGAGGACGGCAGCCTGGGAATCGTCATCGAGGTGAAATATGCCGAGGACAGCAATCTGGAGTCTGCGGCGCAGGCGGCGCTTGCGCAGATCGAAACGAGGCACTATGATGAGGTATTTGCAGACGAAGGCATTGAGAATGTGCTGAAATACGGGATTGCCTGCTACAAGAAGCGGTGCCGGGTGGCGATAGGGGATGGATGATGGCTTCAGCAGGCTGAAAAAGAAGCGTCGCGGGCCGCTGCGTCTGAGACGGATTACGCGTCATATGAAGATATCTTCGGCGAGGGGGAGTAAGTGATGGCAGAAGTACGCTTTCTCCCGCCTGCGGCGAAGTACCTTAAGAAGATAAAGGATAAGCGGCTGAAGGCTCTTTATCAGGATACCATAGAGGATATCTGCAGTAGGTTTTTGGGGGGATTTCACTTTGAAGATCCAGACAAAATAATAGCATGAAGATTACACTGGTTACAGGAGTCACCGGACAGGATGGCTCCTTTTTGCGTGCTTTTTTATACAAGAAGTACGGGCCGCAATGGCGCTAGTACCTCTTCCCTGAGCCCTTCCTGTGGGGAAACAACCAGGACTCTTATCTCCTGGATGAAGGCTGATGATGAAAAAGGCTTCGATGCGCTCCGCCCCAAAAAGCAGACAGGCCGACCAACCAGGCTTACGGCAGAACAAAAAGAAAAAATAAAATCGCTATACTTTGCCCGCCTGACGAGGACGAAATAGTTCTTGAACATATTGGGGAAGATGAATATAATAGAAGAATACAGGGGAAGAACCAAAGTAAGACTGTAGGAGGTGCCGGATTGATTTATCTTTATACTCAGAAACAGGAGAATAAGGGATGGATCCTGATGAATGATTTCTATTTCAATCCTTTCCAGCGGTTGTAAGACATATTTGAATTCAGAGAGAATTCAATCGTTGTAACGATTCCGTTTGATAAGCTTAACACCAATGTGGGGATATAAAATGGGTATTGGAGGGCGATATAGAAAAAATCAGAAATATCAATAAACACGGGGTGATCGTATGGTTGGACTATTTGACACTCGAGAAGAAAGAAGCGCAGAGAAAGCAGGAACTGCTGGAGGCAATAGAGAACAGTTCCAGGTCATATGACGAGATCATGGCATTTTTAAAAGCGGAGGACTAACGGATGACTTTATCACAGGAAGATGGACAACTGTATTATAAACTATGGCTGCCGCTGCTGGACTTTGTGAACAGGAAGTACCGGATTAACAGTAAGATGAAGAGCATGGCGACGGCAAAAGGCCTGGATCCGGCAGAAGTGAAAGAAGTAGCGAACAAGCTGTGGAGCGATGTCACAATAATAGATGACTATCTGAAGGAAAATGAAGACCTTCCAGAAGAGCATAAGGAAATCATTCGAAGCTGGAAGCGACGGATTCAGGGAAAGTTTTTGATGGAGCGGCATCTGAAAAAGGGAACGATCTTCATCTCTTTGGAAAATGAAGAAGTATATCAGGTAAGCGGAATCACCTCGAGTTGGGAAGAGATGTTTTATGGAGCGCCGATGCCGCTGATACTTGAGGCAACGTTTATGCCATTCAGGGATGTGATAATATCAGATGGATTGGTAATGCCCTACAACATCCTGGTTGGGAGTGGCATGAAACGTATGATTAAAGACGTGTATATGGCGGCAAAAAAGAACGGCCGGATTCACCGAACGCTCTGAGAAGGCTATCTGAGTGAGAAAAAAGCAGAAAGTTCAGATTGTATCACAAATATTTAGATTATTACAGTTTGCAATATATGCTATTGCAGGCAAGTGTGTTTCAGAAAGGAAGTTTCAGAATGAATCCGAAAAAGCATCCGGATTATGATTCGGTGGCGCTGTCGAAAGAGATGATAACCCAAATGGCGGAAGTGTTTGGGAGCTATGATGACCGGAAGGGACGAGAGCAGCAGCGTATGACACTGAATGAAGCAGCTGCCCAGTTCGGTATCACATCCCTGAAAGCGAGGAAAATCCTTATTACGGCGGGGGTATATTCTACTGCTGTTTCACGGGAGGTTCAGGATCTGTACAGGAGAGGGAGAAGTGTCGCGAAGATTGGGCGTATATTAAATCTGAGCAGGGCTTCCGTCCATTCATATCTGCCGTATTCAAAGATGATTTATAAGATGGACCGTCTTTCGACGACAGCGGAAAGAGAATTATTATATCGGAAACGGAAGAAGGCGAAGGCGGACCTTACATGTGCGATGACGGAAGAGAATCTCTGGAGCGCCCTGGAGATTTTTCAGAAGTATCCTTTTCATTTGATGCGGGGGACAGATGAGAAAGGGAGCATGAAATTTACTTATCACCTGTCTGTACCTGCAGCGGGAAGAGCAGGAGCAGGCCTGATCCTGGAACCGGATGGAATGACGATACCCATGACAGAGATCCGTATGGTTTTCGACAGAATCTCGAAATTGCAGGACATGACAGGAGACCCCGATCAGCTGGGAATACCCAATGACGGTTATCTGTACGCGATACTGCTGGGGATTGGATTAATCCGTCGTGAAGGAGTATAAATCCGGTGATGCGATTTACTGACCGGACTTTTCATTCGATGTTGGTCGATGTGGAACAGGGTTGAACAGAGTGGAATTTATCCCCTTGCGGTTTCCCGGCATTTCCGATATACTGAATATAGAGGTTATGTGTGAGCATAAGACGTCCAGATATGTCAGAACGGGAAGGGGGACGGGAAGTTATGTTGCGGGAGAAAAAGCCGCTCCCAATCGGGACGGAATTTTTTGATGAGTTAAGGGAAAAAGAGTGTTATTATGTGGATAAGACCGGGCTGATCGCGGAACTTCTGCGCAGTCAGGCTAAGGTGACGCTGTTCACGCGGCCGCGGCGGTTCGGAAAAACGCTGGCGATGACGACATTAAAATGCTTCTTTGAGATAGGAACGGATCCGTCGCTCTTTGAAGGGCTGGCGATCTCACGGGAGAGGGAGCTGTGCGAGCGGCACATGGGGAAGTACCCGGTGGTGTTTGTGTCGTTGAAAGACGTGGACGCAGCCAATTTCACCAGGGCCAGGGAGCAGATGGGAAGTGTGATCGCCAGGGCGACCGAACGGCTGGACTTTCTGGCGCGCAGCGAGAAGCTTACCGATGAGGACAAGGACAGTTTCCGCGCACTGCGGCATTACAGTATGTCGGAGCAGGCGATGACAGACGGCCTGTGGACGCTTTGCCGTCTTCTGGAGAAGCACTATGGCCGCAAAACGGTCCTGCTGATCGACGAGTACGATGTGCCGCTGCAAAAAGCGTTCTACGCCGGGTATTACGACGAGATGGTGCAGCTGATCCGCAATATGTTCGCGCAGGCGCTTAAGACCAACGACAGCCTGGAGCGTGCGGTGCTGACCGGGTGTTTGCGGATCTCGAAGGAGAGTATCTTCACGGGAATGAATAATCTGCAGGTTTTCACGGTGGCGGATTCGGCGTTTTCCGGCTGCTTCGGATTTACGGACGCGGAAGTCCGCGATCTTATGGACTACTATGGCCTGACGGGCTCCTATGAAAGCGCGAAGGAGTGGTATGACGGCTACCGGTTCGGTGAAGAAGAGATATACTGCCCATGGGATATGGTGAATTATATCTACGATCTTCAATTCAATCCGGTGGACACTCCGAGAAATTTCTGGGCGAATTCCAGCAGCAACGACGCGGTGCGGGAATTCGTGCGGCGGATGGACGCCGGCTCGGCCCGCCGGGAGCTGCAGGTGCTGGCAGACGGCGGAACGGTGAAGAAGCGGATCCATCAGGAGCTGACCTACCGGGATATGTATATGACGGTAGAGAACCTGTGGAGCCTGCTTTACATGACCGGATACCTGACGAGTGCCGGGAGGCCGGATGAAGAGGGGATCCCGTTGACCATCCCGAACCGGGAGATCCGTGCGATCTTCGCGGACCAGATCATGGAACTGTTCCGGGAGGAGACGCGGAATGACGGAGAATCGCTGAAGAAGCTGTGCGGCGCGTTCGCGGCCGGGGACGCGGCCGGGGTGGAGAAGGCGTTTGGCGGCTACCTGCGGCGAGCGATCAGCATTCGTGACACGTCGGTACGGAAGGCGCGGAAGGAGAGTTTCTACCACGGGATCCTGATGGGACTCCTGGCGTACAAGTCGGACTGGATCGTGACCAGTAACCGTGAGAGCGGCGAGGGCTACAGCGACATTCTGGTAGAGGCCGAGGATGGCAGCCTGGGGGTCGTCATCGAGGTGAAATACGCCGAGGACGGCAACATGGAGTCAGCGTCGCAGGCGGCGCTTGCGCAGATCGAAACGAAGCGCTATGATGAGGCATTTGCAGACGATGGTATCGAGAATGTGCTGAAATACGGGATTGCCTGCTACAAGAAGCGGTGCCGGGTGGAGCTGGCGGATGGATAATGCCTGTTGGCTGAAAGAGCTTACAAGGCGATGGGCAACTGTCCTGCCGGATCAGAAATGTCAGAACGGGAAGGAGGATGGGAAGCTATGTCTCTTAAGAAAAAACTGCTCCCAATCGGGACAGAATTTTTTGATAAGCTGAGAAAAAACAATTGCTACTATGTAGATAAGACCCGACTGATCACGGAGCTTTTAAATTCCAACGCCGATGTGACATTGTTCACGCGGCCGCGGCGATTCGGTAAAACGCTGGCGATGACAACGTTAAAATGCTTCTTTGAGATCGGAGCGGATCCATCGCTCTTTGAAGGGCTGGCGATCTCACGAGAGAGGGAGCTGTGCGAGCGGCACATGGGGAAGTACCCGGTGATATTTGTGACGCTGAAGGACATGGAAGGAAATGATTTTCGGACTGCCTGCCGGATGGCCGCGAATAAGATCAGTCAGGAGGCCTCCCGTTTTGATTTCCTCAGAACCAGTTCGGCCCTTACAGAGAAGCAAAAGGAGCAGTATGAAAAGCTGTGCAGCTGGGATATGGATACGGATGTACTGGCCGGAAGTCTGGGAAACCTTTGCTATTTTCTTGAAAAGCATTATGG
>CANQME010000059.1 GCA_947624815.1 uncultured Lachnospiraceae bacterium
TTTACCACAATAGATATCCAACTTGGGACATTTTCATTTGCGGTATACTAGGACATTATCATATTTGGCTTATAAAAGCACGAAAATCCTGCCATTTCCGATTGACATTAGCACAATAAAGCGGTAAAATGTAAGTTAGTTTTTTGGCGGCGGAGGTTTGTCCTTTCCAGACGGACGCTTAAACAACCGCTGCCGGGGACTTTAGCAGTACATGTTATTAAAGAAAGAGGAGGAGAAAACAACAATGAAAAAAGCAAACAAAGTGCTTGCCATGCTTCTTTCGGCGGCGATGGTTGCATCTCTGGCTGCCTGCGGCGGCGGTGGCGGTTCTGAGACCACGGCTGCGTCGGAGACCACGGCAGCGGCGACCACAGCGGCTGCAGAAGAGACCACGGAGGCTCCGGCAGAAGACGACGGAACTCTGATGGCCGACGTCAATACGCAGGACGCCATCGATGTGGAGGCAGAGAGCGCCACTTCCGATACTCTTTACGATGAGATCTTCGGCGAGTATGTGGATTACTATGAGAAGTCCCTCGCTGTCGGCGACCAGGGCGAGCGTCTTGGCCTGATGGCGATCGCAGAGGCGAAGCTTCTGGAGACCGGCGTGGTTCTGCCTTATGTCAACAACGCAGGCAACTACGCGATCAGCCGCATTATCCCGCGTTACGGCGCAACCGTATCCTGGGGCATGGACGGTGATTACCGCGTTCTGAAGAGCGCCCTGATTGCAGACCGTATCCTTACTCCCGACGAGCGTGCGGCTTTCACCGCGAAGTGGAGCGAGTGCGCTACCGCTGACGAGTATATCGCGTATGTAAAGCAGTGGTGCGAGGAGAACGGCGTGACCCTTCAGAACACTTACACCACGACCTATACCTCCGGCTATGAGCCTGATGTGTGGGATACCCTTTCCACCAACAAGACGGCTGTCGGCGGCCCCCTTTCCTTCACCTGGGAAGGTCTGCTGGCCTACGACGCCAAGAACATCCAGCAGCCCGCTCTGGCGGAGAGCTGGGAGAAGTCTGAGGATGGTACGGTCTACACCTTCCACATCCGTCCCGGCATGCAGTGGGTTACCTATCAGGGCACCCCGATCACCGAGGTCAAGGCTGACGACTGGGTAGCTTCCGTACAGCATGCTGCTGACTGCGGCGGTTCCCTGTCCAGCGTTATCTCCCCGATCGTGAACCTGGATGAGTATGTTTCCGGTGAGATCACCGACTTCAGCGAGGTCGGCATCAAGGCTCTTGACGACTACACCCTGGAAGTTACCCTGAAGGAGATGACTCCGTGGTTTGAGACGGTTCTTGGCTACAGCGCCATGGCTCCTCTGTGCCGCGAGTACTACACCTCTCAGGGCGGTAAGTTCGGCGCCGAGTTCGACAGCTCCGCTGCAGACTATACCTACGGCTCCGACCCGCAGCACATCGCTTACTGCGGACCTTACCTGATCAGCAACTGGACCTATCAGAACACCATTGCCTACACGAAGAACCCGTCCTACTGGAACGCTGACAATGTGACTCTGGACACCATCACCTATATCTTCAACGATGGCACCGATCCTCTGTTTTCATGGAACGCATTCCTGGATGGCACTCTGAACGGCGGCATCGGCCTTGGCGCTCAGGCTCTTGAGCAGGCTAAGACGGTCGTGGTTCCGGATGATCCCGACGGCAAGACCTACTTTGACAAGTATGCGTATGTTGTTCTGGAGGACGACACTTCCTTCCTGAACTGGATCAATGTAAACCGTTACGCATATGCGAACTTCAATGATGAGAGCGCTGTGCGCTCCGCGCAGACGGTCGATATGGCTCAGCGTACGGCTGCAGCGAAGCTGAACCACAACTTCCGTATGGCTCTGGCTCTGGCCCGTGACCGTGCTACGATCATGGCTCTGAGCGTCGGCGAGGATCTGAAGACAGCGTCCCTCACCAACTCCTATGTACCCGGAAGCTTCATCGTGGCGGCCAATGAGTTCACCGTTGACATCAACGGTACCGCAACGACCTTCCCGGCAGGCACCTACTACGGCGAAGTTCTTCAGGCTCAGCTGACCGCGGACGGATATCCGATGAAGGTCTGGGATCCGGCCGGCAACGACGGCGCGGGCGCAAGCTACGGCTTCGACGGCTGGTATCTCCCGGAAGAGGCAGCCAAGTACATGGATGCGGCTGTTGAGGAGCTGGCGGCTGACGGCATCGAGATCAGCGCCGAGAATCCGATCCACCTTGACCTGGTATACCGTGATTACAGCACCACCGGCGCCGCTATGGATCAGGCTATGAAGCAGTCCGTTGAGTCTGCGCTGGGCGGCAGGGTTGTCGTTGACCTGGTAGCGGCCGGAAGCTCCGATAACGGTACCTACGCCAGCTACATGGGCGACTATGGTTATCAGTTCAACTTCGACTTCGGCGGAAGCTCCGGCTGGGGCCCCGACTACGGCGATGCGCAGACTTACCTTGACACCATGCTTCCGACCGGCGGCATGATGCAGAACGTTGGTCTGTGGTAATTACCTCTTGCGTTTGCAGAAATTGAAAGCTGATGAGAGGGGGCGGGCATTCCTCGCCCCCCTTCTCATATCATGTTGGCATACAGAAAGCGCGCCGCCGGCGCCCTTTCCTGTATTTTCCGAATAAATGAGAGGGCGGAGTGGTGACATATGGCTAAATACGTATTGAAAAGGCTTCTCCACGGCGCGGTATCGGTTGTTCTGGTCGTTACGATCGTCATGCTTCTTGTCTACGGACTTATGAACCGTGACAAGGTATTCGTGGCTGACGGAAACTATAACAAACAGGCCAACAACAACCGTGTTACATACCGGTACAGGCGCTGGGAGGAATTCGGTTATCTGGATTACATTCCATACGCTGACTTTATAAATGAACTGGCAGGCAGCGGCGAACTCGATGAAGAGACCCGCGCCAAGGCCGTTACGCTGGGCCGTGCGGACGACGGCTCCAACGACAGCGAGATCGCTGCCGAGTATATTAAGAAATTTACTGACTATTATACGTCCAAAGGATATGAAGTTACACGTCTGAAGGCGGTCGTTCTGCGGAACAAGCTGGCTGACGGAGGCCAGCCGGCCCTGTTTGCCTACAAGGACTTCTCGCTCTGGCAGAGACTGGTCAACTACTTCAAAGGGCTGATAGTCATTGACAATATCCATAAAGTGCCGGACTATGTGGACATCGGGAAGCGAGGGCTCAGCTTCACGCTTTATGATCCGCTGAATATCGACCATGAGACCGGGGAGAAGAGGTTCTCGCCCGCGATCACCGGCAATGGTACAACGCACAAGTATCTGTTCTATTTTGATAATCAGTTCCCGTACATTCATCAGAACTTCCTGACGGTTCACCTGGGAACATCCTTCTCCGTAACGCAGGGCGTGGACGTCTTCCAGACGATGACGCAGAGCCAGGGCTCCTGGATCCAGAGCCTGATTACCTATCCGACGGGACTTAAGGAGATGAGCGCGGACAACCTGCATACCGCGACCTATGTTCAGGACTCCAGAGACGCCAATACGCTGAACGCCGACCGTTACACCGACGATTACACCAACGTGAGCGCCACGCGCAACAGCATGTCCCGCATGGGATTCTCCTTTGTCATCGGTATCATATCAACGATCATTGTGTATATACTGGGACTTCCCCTTGGCGTTCTGATGGCCCGCTATAAGGAAGGCATACTCGACAGGGTGGGGACCGTATATATTATGTTCATTTCCGCAGTGCCGAGCCTTGCGTACATCTTTATCTTCAAGGCGATCGGCCGCGTCATGGGTCTGCCGACCACATTCATGATGGACAGCGCCACGAAGATGATGTTTGTTCTGCCCATCGTTTCCCTGGCACTGCCGTCCATCGCCAGTATGATGAAGTGGATGAGACGGTACATGATCGACCAGATGAATTCGGATTATGTGAAGTTCGCCCGGTCCGGCGGTATGTCGGAGACGGAGATCTTCTTCAAGCATGTTATGAAGGTGGCCGCGATCCCCATTGTTCAGGGCATCCCCGGTTCGCTGCTGTTTGCGATGACCGGTGCGCTGATCACGGAGCGCGTTTACCTGATCCCCGGCGCCGGCGGTCTTCTGATCGACGCCATCAATCAGTACGATAACGCGGTTATCGTGGGCGTTACGCTGTTCTATGCGATCCTGTCGGTGCTGTCGCTGATCCTTGGCGACGTGATGATGGCGATGGTTGACCCGAGAATTTCCTTCACAGAGAGAGCGAGGTGAGCGGTATGGAAGATTTCTGCAAGAAGTACAATATGTCGGAGGCGGAGCTGTTCGCCCCGGTGGATCATAATGATCTGGAGTCCGAGAAGATCACCGCTCCCCGGTATTCCTACTGGAAATCGGTGTTCCGCGTGTTTTTCCGCAATAAGATCAATATCGTGGTGCTGGTGATCCTGGCGGTGGTGATCGTATTCGCCTATGTCTATCCGACTGCGATCGGATACAATCCGGAGGTCGATCCGTTTGTCAATATCAATGATGTCGGCTCCCTGCATCTGTCGCCTCAGAAGGCGATCGCCCGCTTCGGCTTCAGCCTGAAGTGGATCTTCGGAACCGGCGGTACGGGTTCGTCCACCTTTAACGCGATCTGGAACGGCTCGCGCATTTCCATTTCCCTGGCTCTTATCTGCGCGGCCATCAATATGTCCATCGGCATTATCCTGGGCGCGATCTGGGGCTTCTCCCGGAAGGTGGACATCGTGATGAACGAGGTTTACAATGTGCTGGGCAATATCCCCAGTACGCTGCTGATGTCGGTTCTGGTCATGATCTTCTCGCCGACCTTCTGGACGCTGGTATTTGCCATGACGATCCTGGGCTGGATGGGCATCGCCTACTACATCAGGACCCGCGTTATCATTATCCGCGATCATGAGTACAACCTGGCGTCCCGCTGTCTGGGCACGAATATCTTCAAGATCGCGCTCAAGAATATCCTGCCGTTTATGACGAGCGTCATCGTTCTGGAGATCGCGGCCGCGATACCGGGTTACATTTCCTCGGAAGTGTTCCTGTCCTATATCGGTTTGGGAATCAATGAGCTGACCCTGGGCCGTATGATCTACGAGGCTCAGAACGCGATGGTGACGCCCGGTTGGGGTTGGGAGTTCTGGACGCCTGTGGCGGTTACTTCCGTTATCACCGTCGTGCTTTACGTGACCGGTCAGAACCTGGGCGACGCCTGCGACCCCAGGACGCATATGTAAGGAGGGCATTCAGATGGAAGATAAGAAAGTATTGCTCTCCGTACGCAACCTGCATGTGAAATTCCGCGTCCGCGGCCGTATCCTGACCGCGATCCGCGGCATCGACCTGGATATCTATGAGAATGAATCCATCGCTATCGTGGGCGAGTCCGGTTCCGGCAAATCCGTGTTCACGAAGACATTCGCCGGTATGCTGGATTCCAACGGCTTCATCTCGGAAGGGCAGCTGATCTTAAATGATTCGGAGCTGGCGGAGACCTATGTGAATCTGACGCCGGGAGCGCGGCAGCTGATGCAGGGGACGCTGAGCAGGCTGAACGATATTTCCCGCTACGAGCTGGGCGCTGAGACGTATAAGAAGATGAAGGCGTTGGAGGCGGAAAAGAAGAGCCGTGAGACCATCAGTGACGAGGAGCGGGCGGCTATTGAGAAAGAGCTGAACGACATGAAGTTCAGGCGGACGAACCTTTTCAACGAGAAGCAGACCTACGATCCACGCCATGAGAAGGACCGCATCAAGGCTGCCGACCGGGAGCTGAAGGATTACGACGCCAAGATCAAGGCCCTGGAGAAGAAGGAAGCCGAGGAGGAGAAGGCCCGCAAGGCGGAAGCCGCGAAGGACACGGCCTATCTGGAAAGCTACAGGAAGCAGATGGCCGAACTGAAGGCGAAGTACGAGCAGGAGATCAAGGGACAGATTTCCGAGGAGACGAAGAAGCGCAACGAGATCCTCGGCAAGGAGATCCGCCTGTCCGTGGGACGCTACAGCCTGGTGAAGCGCATTCAGCTGACCCACGGGCTTCTGGTGGCGCTCAAGAAGGCCATGCAGATCGGCGTGGACTTAAACGACGAGAACCAGCGCAACGCGGTCTTTGATACGGTGGCGTTCCGTGTCAAGTACCTGGATGAGACACAGGATCAGCTTCACGGTACCTGTATCCTGAACCTGGCCAATGTGAAGTATGCCCGCGACTGGCAGCAGATCCGCGGCCGCCGCATTGCAACCGTGTTCCAGGACCCGATGACCAGCCTAAACCCGATCGTCACGATCGGCAAGCAGATCACCTCCGTGATCATGCGGCATCAGGGCTGTTCGGAGGTAGAGGCAAGGCGCCGCGCCATCGAGCTGATGCACAAGGTTGGAATCCCCAATGCGGAGTCCCGTTTTGACGACTATCCGTTCCAGTACTCCGGCGGTATGAGACAGCGTATCGTTATCGCGATCGCCCTGTCCTGCCAGCCGAAGATCCTGATCTGCGACGAGCCGACCACGGCCCTGGACGTGACGATCCAGGCCCAGATCCTGCAGCTGATCAAGGATATGCAGAAGGAGTTCGGATTCACCATTGTATTCATCACCCACGACCTGGGCGTGGTCGCCAATATCGCCGACCGCGTAGCGGTGCTGTACGCCGGACAGGTGATCGAGCTGGGCAAGGTGGACGAGGTCTTCTACGATCCCCGCCATCCGTACACCTGGGCGCTTCTGTCCAGTCTGCCCCAGCTGGCCCAGAGGAATACGCAGCTGTATTCCATCACCGGTACGCCGCCGTCCCTGTACAACAGCATTGTGGGCGACGCGTTCGCGCCCCGCAATCCGCACTGCTTAAAGATCGACACGCTGGAAGAGCCGCCGATGTTCAGGGTGACGGACACCCACTACGCGAAGACATGGCTGCTTGATCCGAGGGCGCCGAAGATCGAGAAGCCGGAAGGCATTCACGATATCCACGGCAAGCTCATGGAAGCATTCAACATTTAAGGGAGGAAGGCAAGATGGCGAATACAGAAACAACCAAAAAAGGCCGTTCCCTCTTCCCCGAGCACGGTCCGATTGCAGAGAACGGCAGGGAGATCCTGCTGTCGATCAAAGATATTGATATTACATTCGGCAAGGGCGACAACGCCGTCCGCGCCGTTACGGACGCGTCCTTCGACATCTACAAGGGCGAGACGTTCTCCCTGGTAGGCGAGTCCGGCTCCGGCAAGACCACCATCGGCCGCGCGGTCATCCGCGTGAACCCGCTGGCGGCAGGCGAGATCCAGTACAAGGGCGTCCGCATTTCCGGAAAGATTCCCCATGCGCTTGACCGGGAGGTCATCCGCAACGTGCAGATGGTGTTCCAGGATCCGGCTGCGTCTCTGAATGAGCGCGCCACCGTGGACTACATCATTTCCGAGGGACTTTACAACTTCGGCCTCTTCGAGAATGAGGCGGACCGCGTGCAGAAGGTGGAGAACATGATCCATCAGGTCGGCCTTCTGCCGGAGCACCTGACCCGTTATCCGCATGAGTTCTCCGGCGGCCAGAGGCAGCGTATCGGCATCGCCCGCGCCATGGTCATGGAACCGGAGCTGGTGGTGGCCGACGAACCCATCTCCGCGCTGGACGTGTCGATCCGCGCGCAGGTGCTGAACCTGATGAAGCAGTTCCAGAGGGAGAAGGACGTTACCTACCTGTTCATCGCTCATGACTTAAGCGTCGTCCGGTTTATATCCGACCGGATTGGCGTTATCTACAAGGGCCGTATCGTGGAGGTAGCGGAAGCGGAGGAGCTGTTCAACTTCCCGCTGCATCCGTACACCCACTCCC
This sequence comes from uncultured Lachnospiraceae bacterium, assembly GCA_947624815.1. Lineage (GTDB taxonomy): Bacteria > Bacillota > Clostridia > Lachnospirales > Lachnospiraceae > UBA3402. Next base: position 7,847 of record CANQME010000059.1, read on the forward strand.
TGATCTCCGCGATTCCGATCCCGGACCCGCAGCTGGAGAAGAACAAGGTCCAGTATGTGTACGATCCGTCGATCCATGACTACAGCGTGGATAAGCCGGAGTTCGTGAACATCGGCCACGACCACTGGGTCTACGGCAACAAGGCGGAGATCGAGAAGTATAAGGCGATCCGCGAGAAGGGCGAGCCGGTGAAAGCCGTTACGATCATTTCTCCGGAAGAGACGGAGAAGGCGGCCGCGGCCCGGAAGGCCAACGAAGCGGTGCAGTCGAAGAAGATGGAGAAGGATCTGGAGGAATTCCTGGCGGCTCCGACCCGTGATACCGGAAGCTTCTGGTACGCGCTGATCTCTTTCTTCCTGCCGCTGTTGGGCCTGATCGGGGGGGCTGTATTCAAACATTTCCATTTCAGGAGGAACGCGAGATCCTGCTTTGAGGGCGCTGTCATCGGCCTGATCGTGATCGCGGTGATCCTGGTGGTGTTCCTGCTATTGCTGCTGCTGGCGGTGGTCTAGATGGGCAGAAGAGGGGTCAATGACAGCCCGAAGCCCTATCAGGAGCCGGTAGCAAAGATCGAGGTTTCCGAGAAACATGTCGGCCGCAGAGTAATCGCTGCGGCCGTGTTTCTTCTGATCGGGGTCGGGGCGTTCGCGTATTTTATTGTAGGTCTGGTGCGGGGGGAGCCCGGCTGGACAGAGATCACGGCGCTGTCGTCGAGGGTGAGCTGCAGCGGCGACTTCGTCTTTCTGTATGAAGTAGGAGCGGAAAGCGGCGCGGCGAAGAGCGAGAAGAGGGACGTGACCGCCGCATACACGGAGGCGGCGGAGAAAGCGTACTGGATGTTCGAAAATGTGCGGGCAGAAAGTACTTCGGAGGAAACAGACGGGGAAAGCCTGTCCGTGATTCACGGCGCAGCGGCTGCGGGGAATCATGACAGCGAAAGCGGTGCGGCGGTCATGGGGAGCGTGCGTTTCCTCAATGACAATCCGAATCAGACCGTTACGGTGGATGCGCCCCTGTATGAGGCGTTTGCGAAGCTGGAAGCCGCTGGCGGCCGGTGGCTGTATCTTCCGGCAGTCTACAGGGAGTATGAGAATCTCTTTCAGAGTGAATCCGATCTGATGGCGGCAGAATTCGATCCGCAGCTCAACGAGATCGTGGCGTCATATGTGAAAGAGGTGCTGTCGTATGCAAACGATCCGGCGTCCGTAAGCCTTAAGCTTCTGGGGGAGAACCAGGTGCAGCTTTCTGTTTCGGAAGCGTATCTGTCCTTTGCGGAAGAGAACGGGATCGACAGCTTTATCGATTTCGGCTGGATGAAGAACGCGTTTATCGCGGATTATCTGGCGGAGACGCTTACGGCGGCGGGGTTTACCAGGGGGAGCATCTCCAGCTTCGACGGGTTCGTGCGGAATCTGGACGGGCGGGAGCTGAGCTATTCTTTTAACATTTATGACCGCGTCGCAGATTCGGGGGAAGCGTCGGCGGGGGCGGGAATCCGCCAGCTGGCAGTCCTGGAGTATAACGGACCGCTGAGCCTGGTATATCTGCATGATTATCCGATGACCTCTCTGGACCAACAGCGCTATTACCAGATGGCGGACGGAGAAATGCGCACCGTGTATATCGATCCCCGGGACGGTCTCTGCCGAAGCTCCGTCAGCAGCATGATCTCGTACTCGTATGAGACGGATGCCGGCTGCGCGGATATTCTTCTGTCGATGGTCCCGGTCTACATCGCGGATGAATTCGACGCGGACGCGGTGGAAGCGATGGCGGGGAAGGCTGCGGGAGCGTATGGCTCCGCGGCGGCGCAGGCTGAAGCTGGCGGATCTGCGGCAGCATCTGTTAGAACGGGCGGTTCCGCGACAGCGCCTGCCGGAACGGGCGGTTCCGCGACAGCGCCTGCCGGAACGAGCGGTTCCGCGACAGCGCCTGCCGGAACGAATGGTTCCGCGTCAGCGCCTGCCGGAACGGTTTATTCGATATACAGGCAAGGCGACGTGATCCGCGTGAACGATCCGGCGGCGGTTCTTACGGAGGTATCCGAAGGATATACGGTCGAACTGAAATAAAAAAGAACGCATATGGCGCATCCGGGAGGAAAGCGTCATATGCGTTTATTCATGTCCGCAGCCTTAGATCAGGCGCATCCGCATCTGCTCCGGATCCGTGCTGTAATTGATGCAGGTCTCCTTGTCGATCCGGCCCTGCTGGAACAGGCGCAGAAGGCTGTTGTTCATGCTGACCATGCCCTCCGACATGCTGGTCGCGATCACATTGTCGATCTGGTGGATCTTGTTTTCGCGGATCATATTGCGGATGGCGTTGTTCAGATACATGATCTCGAAGGCGGGAGCCAGATTGTTGTCCTTCGTGGTCAGAAGCTGCTGGGAAATGACCGCCTGCAGGACCATGGACAGCTGTACGCGGACCTGTTGCTGGCCGTCCGGCGGGAACACGTCCACGATACGGTCGATGGTATTGGCCGCGCCCACGGTATGCAGGGTAGAGATGACCAGATGGCCCGTCTCCGCAGCCGTCATGGCGATACGGATCGTCTCGTAGTCACGCATCTCTCCCAGAAGAATGACATCCGGCGCCTGCCGAAGGGCGGCGCGGAGGCCGTTGACGTAGCTCTCGGTATCCTGGCCGACCTCACGCTGGGTCACGACGGATTTGTCGTGGCGGTGCAGGTATTCGATGGGATCCTCAAGCGTGATGATGTGAGCGCCGCGTTCATGGTTGATCTTGTCGATCACGCAGGCCAGCGTCGTGGATTTGCCGCTGCCGGCCGCGCCGGTCACGAGGACCAGTCCCTTCTTAAGGGAGGAGATCTTCATGACGCCTTCCGGAATGCCCAGCTGGGTATAGTCCGGAAGCTCAAACCGGACGATCCGGATAATAGCGCCCAGGGAGCCGCGCTGCTTCATGATGCTGGCGCGGAAACGGGACAGGCCGGGAAGGGCGAAGGAGAAATCGTCGTCGCCGGTGTCCAGGATGTGGTCCATCTTCCTGTGGTTGCTGATCTCGTAGATCTCGGTGATCAGCTTGTCCATGGCGTCGGGGAAAATACGCTCGTCATTCATGGGGCGGATCTGTCCGTGGACCTTCATGGAGATCGGAATGCCGGGGATCATAAAGATGTCGGACGCCTCCTGGTCGACAGCCTGCTTTAGGATTGCATGGATATTCATGGTGGAATACTTCCTTTCCTGGATTTATTCTTACTGCGCCATGTCTGCGCCGAACACAGGCATACGCGTGTCGATAACGTACTCCGTGCTGTTAAAGATATAATAGGCCAGGATCTCACGGCCTGAGCCGTCCAGCTCCATACGGAGCGTCTGGCCGTTCTCAAGAGGCACATCGCAGTGTACCGCGCCGTCTTCGGATACCGATACCTCATACCCTTCAGGAAGCGTCTGCGCTGCGGCCGTAGCGGCCCTCAGGGCGGCTTCGTTCGAAGGAGCGGAGGCGGCCGAGGGATCTGCGCCGTCCGCATCTGCGGAAAGCGCCTTCCGGTAGTCGCGGATGAAGGTCTGCGCCTGTGCGTCCGCCGTATAGTAGATCCGCACCGCGTTCGTATGCCGTTCCGAGAAGGACAGGGCCGTCTTGGCGTCGCTTAAGCTCAGAAGACTGAATACGGCCAGGCACAGGATCAGGAAGATCAATACGATCGAAGAGATGCCGATCGAGATCCGGTTCTTCATAGCGGCCTCCTTTCTGCAGACAGGCTGCGGAAGCTCTGTGCTGCGCACATCGCCGCAACGGGCCGGACGCCGTCTGGGGAAACGGGGGCTGCCGCGTCTGCGGAAGCCCCCGCGCCGTCGGGAAGCGCCGCCGCTGCGGCCCGCGCTCCGTTCAGCGTACAAAGGATCTCGCCGTCCCGCGTATCCGTCGCTTCGATGACGACGGTCAGAAGGCTGTCCTCCATGCTGGTCGTGATCTTCAGCGTATAGGTATCCGAGGAGCAGGCGGCTCCGATCCGGTCCGCTTCTGCGGGGAATCCGGTCTGCCCGCCTGCGGCGGCGTCAAAGCCGGCTTCGCTGACTGCGTCGTCGAACGCCGCATAGATCTCCTCCATGGCGTTGGAGGCCGCCAGAGTGGCCTTGTTCAGCGTCTCGGCCTTGCGGCTCATCTGCTCCGCCCTGGCGAACGCAAGCACAAAGATGCAGGCGCAAATCAGGAAAAACGCGCATACCCACATCATTTCCATCAGAAAAGCGTAAGAGGTACGTTCCCGTTTCTTCATGATGCGCCTCCTTCCCCGCCGCTGCGCAGGAGGAGCCGCGCGTCGTCGCCGCTTCCCAGAGAGATCGTAAGGATCCGATCGCCGCTTTTCGTTTCTTCAATGGAGAATTTCAAGGACTGACAGTCCATAATGTCCAGGCCGTCGTCCACGCTCAGGCCGCTGTCCGTCCGTGAGAACAGCTCCTTCAGCTTCAGTTGGCCGCCGCTCTCATAGATCCAGGTCTCGTAGTCCGAGTCTCCGTAATGGGACAGCATGACAAGTACCGAGCAGCCGTCGACGTCGCGGACTTCGATGGCGTCCATCTTGTCGCTCTGACGGACCTTATTGGTGATATAGGCCAGAGCCGTGTCCGTCTCGAAGGAGGCGTTGTCCCTCCCCCGGATGTTCTCGTAGACGCGGCTTCCGATCAGGATCGTGAATATGGTACAGATCAGAAATACAAAAAACAGCAGAGCCGGGAAAAGCTGCTCCGCTCCCTGGGAAGGCCGTTTGGATGCTTTTGCGTGCGCCATCACTCTTCCTCCTCTTCGATCGGGATTATGGTGATGTCCGGCATGATATTGCTGGCCCATCCGCTGTAAAACACATTGTAGGCGTTCCGGTCGATGGAGATGCCGTAATGCTCTTCCAGATATTCCACGCTGGGCGGATACCGCCCCTCAATGGCATAGCACTGGACAGAGGCGCGTCTCACTGCCTCCACCAGTGCGTTCAGATTCTCCTCCTTCGTCCGCTGGGCCACTCCGCCTGTCCCTACGGTGAACAGGTAGAGACACGCTGCCACAAGGATTGCGGAACCCAGAAGGCCGACCATGGGAAATTTCTTCTTCTGCCGAACCACATGTATCATAGCCAGCGCCTCCTTAACCGATCGCGGACAGGATGCCGGCTAACGGGAGCATGACGGACAGAAGCACCAGACCGACGGCTACGGCCAGGATCGTGACGATGGCAGGCTCCAGGCGGGCCACCATGGAATCCAGGGCGTCCTCGGTCTTCTGATCATAATCGTCTGCCAGCTTGCGCAGGATGGATTCCAGCTGCCCGGCGCGGCTGGCGACCCGCAGAAGCTGCAGGTCGAAGCCGGAGAACAGCTCCGCGTCTTTCACCGCATCGTAGAAGCTGCTGCCCTGAAGCACCAGCTCGTTGGTCTTCTTGATGGCGGCGGAGATCTGCGGATGATCCGCCAGCTTCTCGGCCATATTCATGCCTTCCTCCAGCCGCAGGCCGCAGCGCAGCGTTACGGAAATGGTGCTGCAGAAACGGCGCAAAGCGGACATCCGGCTGATATTCGAATGGGAGCTGATGAAATTCATGACTGCCGTGGCGAATGCCGGCTGCCTGCCGCTGCTGCTTAAGAGGCGGACGGCGACGATCGCTGCTGCCAGAACGACGATGACCGCCAGGGCCGCGCCGCTTAAGATGCCGCCGATATTGATAGCGGCCTGGGCCACCGGCGGGATCGCCGCGCCCAGCTGCTCGTAGACGCCGGAGAAGATCGGCATGATCTTCGTAAACAGGATAAATAAAATCACAAGAAGCATGAAGACCATCATGGCCGGATAGGTAAGGGCCCTGCGCAGGCTCTCGGCCAGTCTGGTTTCACGCTCGTAGTAATCGGAAAGACCTTCCAGAGTCACGTCCAGGGTACCGGTACGCTCGCCCAGAACGATCATCTCGACCATATAGGGAGGGAAGCAGTCGGCTTCCGTGACCGCCTGGCTGAACGAGCCTCCCATCCGGATCTTGTCGGACATGCCGGTGAGGATCTTCTTCTCGTTCTCATCGGCGGCGTCCTCTGCCATGACCGCCAGTCCCTCATAGATGGGGACGGCGGACTTGAACAGCAGGGATATCTGCATACAGAAGCCGGCCAGAGCCAGCCCTTTAAACGGTGATTTCGTCTTCGCCATGGTGATGACCTCCGTCTGTCTTAGTAGGAAAACTTCGCGGAGTAATTGGCGGAGTTCTTAATGTGCTCGAGCGTGGCCGGGTTGCCCTTGCCGGTAGAGGCGAAGGTCGGATCCATGAACCGCCAGTCGTTGCCGTTGAAGAAGATCACGTTGTCGATCCAGCCCTGGGCGTCGGTATAGACGCTGACCCAGGCGTGATACTGGCCGCCGGTATAGCCGATCACCAGCTTCGACGGGATATCCTGAAGCCGCAGCATCGCGACCATCATGGACGCGTAGTCGAAGCAGATGCCGCTGCGGGTCGCCAGCGTGCTGTCGATGTTGGGCAGGTAGCCGCTCTGGACGGTGGCCGCTTTGTTATAGTCGTAGGACAGCGTATTCACCGCGTAGTTGTATACGGCGGCGACCTTCTGAAGCGGATCCGTGATGCCCGCGCATACGGCGTCGGACACGCCGACCACGGCGGACATGGCGTTATAGTTGCAGAACTGGTTCGGATACAGGAACGGCAGCTTGTCGTTGGACAGGGTGACGTTCACCGTCTGGTTGACGGCCTGCGCGTACATGGTGCCTTCCACCTGCTCAAAGATCGCGATGGTGTATGCGCCGTTGCCCTCCGTCAGCGGGAAGGTCTCATAAGCCCCGGAGACGTTCAGGTCGTAGGTGTACTGAGTATTCTTCGTAATACGGACTTTGATCCGTCTGGCGCCTCCGGAATACCGGATCATGACGTAGCCGTCCGAGGTATGGGAGGCGTCGATCACGGCGACGCCGTTGCCGTAAGTAACGGCTCCGTCTGCCGACGGAGTTCTTAAAACGGCTGCCTGAGCGGTGGAAACCGGGCTCAGGGAACCGACAGCAAATGCGAGGGCCAGCGCGGCTGCGCGGCGAAGAATTGTTTTCCGCATAATGATTGTGTCCTTTCCAGAGAAGTGTGGTATTCCTGTCAGATATCCATAAGGGGGGACATCCTCTCTCTCGATCACCTATATTATACAGAAAGTGGTAATAAATTACAAGAACTAAACTATGAAGATTCAGGTAAGATTTATAACGGCTACCTTACGATATTTAAGGATTTCTGACTATGCGCCGGCGTGATTATGGAAGGACTGGAAATCCTTCCATCCGTTCCCTATGGAATTCCCAGTACCTGTGTGATACGATAATTTTGTAACAGAAATGTAAAATATATGTAACGCAGGAGGAAAACAGATGAAGAGGATTATTTTTTATGCGGCGGCGGCAGGAATCTTTGTATCGAGCGTACTTGCGAAGCCGGCTCGCGGAGCCGAGCGGTTTCCGGGGCAGGGGCCGGGGGTGGCGCAGGGCCAGGGCTGCGAGCGGTTCCCGTGTCAGGGGCTGGGGATGGCGCAGGGCCAGGGCTGCGAGCGGTTCCCGGGCAAGGATCCTGAAGAGGCACAGAAGCAGGGCGATGAGTGGTTCCCTGGGCAGGGGCCGGAGACAGCGCAGAAGCCGGGCACAGAGCGGTTCCCGGGGCGAGGGCCGGAGACAGCGCAGGAGCAGGACGTCGAATGGTTCCCGGGGCAGGGGCCGGAGACGGCACAGGATCAGGGCGATGAGTGGTTCCCGGGCCAGGGCCCGGAGACGGCGCAGGACCAGGGCACTGAGTGGTTCCCAGGACAAGGGCCGGAGACAGCGCAGAAGCCGGGTGTCGAATGGTTCCCGGGCCAGGGGTCGGAGACGGAACAGAAGCCGGACGTTCAGCTTCCCTGGACTGAGTGGTTCCCGTGGCTGAACGGGCAGGGCGGCAGCTTCTGGCAGCCCGGCACGGGCGATTTCTGGTGGGGCGGCGCGGGAGATACCGGGAATACCGGGAATACCGGCGGCACCGGCAACAGCAGCGGCAACAGCGGAAGCGGTGGAAGCAGCGCAGAGGTTTCCTATATCACTCGCATTGCGGAGCTGGTCAATGCCCGGCGCGCCGAGGCGGGTCTCTCTCCGGTGACGGTATCTTCCGAGCTTTCTGCGGCGGCCGACGTGCGGGCCAGGGAGATTACCGGCAGTTTCTCCCATTACCGTCCAAACGGCACATATTTTAACACGGTTCTGGACCAGAGGAGCATTTCCTACAACGGCGCCGGCGAGAACATCGCCTACGGCTACGACACGCCGGAGCGGGTTATGACCGAATGGATGAACAGCGCCAGCCACAGGGCCAATATACTGGACAGCCGCTTCACGAGGCTGGGCGTCGGGTATTATGAACAGAATGGCGTAAAGTACTGGACGCAGCTGTTTACATACTGAGAACGGCGGGCCGTCGCGCCGGGCGCACGCGCCGATACTATTGATTTTTATTTATATAGTCTCTGTACACGGGCTGAAAACTGTGCTATACTGTCCACACAGGAGTCTCCTGCGTTATTGCCGGAACGGCGTGTCTTCCCAGACGGTCTTAAAGCGCACGGAAAGCCGTCCGGGCGGTAACGGTCATCATGTGAAACGGGCAGGGCGCATAATGAGCAGTACGTACATTGTGTTCGACCTGGAATGGAACCAGAGTCCGAGCGGAAAAGAGAATTCCATAGAGCATTTCCCTTTTGAGATCATCGAAATCGGCGCCGTGAAGCTTGACGAACAGCTCCGGATCGTTTCCGAGTATCACCAGCTGGTGACGCCTCAGGTATATACCCAGCTGCATTACAGGATCATTCAGGTGACGCATCTGCGTATGAAGGATCTGATAAGCCAGGGCAGCTATTTTCCGGACGCGGTGAAGAGCTTTTTTGAATGGTGTGGCGAAGAGGCCGTATTCTGTACCTGGGGCTCCATGGATCTGGTGGAACTCCAGAGGAATATGGATTTCTACGGGCTTGAGAATCCGTTTCGGTTCCCTCTGTGCTACTACGACGTACAGAAGCTGTACGCCCTTCAGCTGGGCGAGAGCAGCGAGAAGCTGTCCCTGGACCGGGTGGTCGAGGAGCTGGGACTGGAGGAGGAGCGTCCGTTCCACCGGGCGCTGGACGACGCTTACTATACCGGCAAGGTGATGCAGGCCCTGGATTTCGGGGTGCTTAGGGATTACCTTTCGGTGGATTACTACCGCCTGCCGGGAAGCGCGGACGAAGAGATCCGGCTGGAGTTCCCGACGTATCTGAAATACGTATCGCGGGAGTTTGCCTCCCGGGACGACGCCCTCGCGGATAAGAATGTTACCGATATGGTCTGCCGGGAGTGCCGGCGGATGCTGCGGAAGAAATTCCAGTGGTTCGCGGTCAATTCCAGACAGTATCTCTGCCTGGCGGTCTGTCCGGAGCACGGGTACGTGCGGGGCAAGATCCGGATCCGGAAGAAGGAGAAGGACGACGACAGCGTTTACGTGGTAAAGACCATGAAGCTGGTAAATGAAGCCGCCGCGCAGGAGGTTTTTGAGAAGCGCAACGAGCAGCGGCAGAAGAAACGGGAGCATAACCGGGAGAGACGGCTGACGGCGAAGAAATCATAAAAAAAGCGGCGGGTTTCCGCCGCTTTTGCTGTGCGAAGATCCATTCGTTAAGGATGTCTCCTGCGGGAGCGCTTCTGAGCCGTGTAGTAATTCCTTCGACGTTCCATTTCCAGGTCGATATCCACCGTGGACAATCCGTCTCCCATGCGCGCCATCCGCTTCTGCCGCCTGCGCATGCGCGCCTCCGCTTCCTTCTTCTCCTGATAGGAGCGGATGGCCACGAAGACAGCGAATACCGCGCCGAGGACGGCGAGGGTGCCGAGCGCGACGAAGACGATAGGCGGGATATAGAAGGGTGCCCGTTCCGGCTGCGACGCGGCCGTGGATTCCGCGGCGTCGCTTTCCGCCTGGAGCGTGATGTCGCGGATCTCCTCCAGCATGGATGCGGGGATGGCGGAAGCGTCGTCTCCGACCGTGTTCATGGTCAGGTAGGCGCATCCCAGCGTTCGGTCGCCCCACATATAATCGACCCTGGCGATGGCTCCCTCCGGCACGGGTTCCGTCAGATCGTATGTCAGCTGCGAGGTTACGGAGGACAGATCGCCGGACCGGGGCAGCGTCAGGGTTCCCGACGGATCCAGCTGCATACCGGACAGCTCCGCCGCAGGCAGTCCCGCGATGACCATATCGTTCTCGACCGCCGTATAGGAGGAATCGAAATCCACCGCCTTCACGGTCTGGAAATTCTGGAAGCCGAAATCCAGAAGCGCCTTCGTATCCCGGTAATGGGACTGGTGGCCGTTCAGCACGACGGCGACCAGGCGCATGCCGTCCCGCTCCGCGAAGGTGACAAGTGTGTTGCCGGCCAGGGAGGTATAACCGGTCTTGCCGCCCAGACAGCCGTTGTAATACTCGGGCATGTTCTTCTTCAGCATCTTGTGCCCGGGATAGATGCGCACACCCTCCGGATTCCGCTTGGTGACGGGCAGATCGTAGTAGAGCGTGGAGTCGATCTTCATGAAGGTCTCGTTCTGAAGTGCCGCGCGGCCGATCAGGGCCATATCGTAGGCGGAGGTATAATGCTGTTCGTTGTTCAGTCCGCTGGGATTGGCGAAATGGGAATCCACGCAGCCCAGAGAGCTGGCCTTTTCATTCATCATCACGGCAAATTCATCGATGCTGCCGGCTACGTGCTCCGCCAGGGCGTTGGCGACTTCGTTGGCCGACTTCAGAAGCAGGGCGTAGAGACAGTCGCGGACGCTTAATGTGTCGCCCTCGTCCAGTCCCGCGCTGGTACTGCCGGCCTCTACGTTATAGACCGCGTTGTGGGAAAACGTGACCGTCTCGTCCAGGCTGCAGTTTTCCAGTACGATCAGAGCCGTCAGGATCTTGGTGATACTGGCGGGGTAGTAGGCGTTGTGGATATTTCTGCCGTAGAGGATCGCTCCGGTGGAGGCGTCCATGACGATGCCGCCTTCGGCCTCGATGCTGACGTTCTCCGGCCAGTCTCCCGCCGCGAAGGTTTTATGTGCGGGCAGCAGGCTGAAGATCAGGACAAGGCACAGAAGACTTTTGCGCCGTCCGGCCAGTATGATCCCGAGGCAGATCAGAAAGACCGCCGCCACGGAGACTGCGTAGGTCACGGCGATCCGCGCCGCCGTGTCCATGAAGAACGGCTCCGGCACAATGTTGATCAGCAGATCGGTTCTTGGATCGAGGATCCACAGATCATTGTCGAAGAAAATGTGGTGGAAGACGATAAAATAGTTCGAAAAATCCGAAAAGATAATGGCGGCAAGCACGCAGACAAAGGCAAGGAACAGACCGGTTCCCACGCAGACGGCCCTTGGGAGCACATGGCGCAGATCCGCCCCTGATACGGCCATGACGGCCAGACAGACCACGATGGCCGCCAGACACAGCAGGCGGAGCCGGAGGCCGCCGATGAACAGGCCGCGGACGTCTTCCATATGCGCGATCTCCCGGTCGTTGAAGAATTCGCGGGGTTGTCCGTCCACGATCGTCGGCACATGCAGGTCCTCCCGGCGGCCGCGCAGATACGCCATCATCTCGTCGGTCACGTCCAGGAGGTCGCTCATCTCCATGTGAACGGCTTCGGTGACGTTGTATTTGGTATATTCCTTCTCATAGTAGCCCGGCGTCCAGTAAGCGACCGCTTCCACCGAGGTGAGCAGAAGAACGATCATCAGGCAGAAGGTCAGCAGGACGCCCAGGGCGTAATGTACAAATTTCATGGAAAGCCCTCGATTCTGTTATCAAAACTATCTCCCAGTATAGAGGAAAACGGCCTGTTTGTCAATCTTGGCGCGGACGTGCAAAAGGCCGCGTCTGCGGCCTTTTGGAATGTTCGCGCTTATGATCAGTCCTGAGTCAGATACTGCTTGGATACATATGCCTGTGTGCCTTCGTATTCGATGATGGCCCAGGTTTCGTCGTAATCGCTGATGTAATCGACGACGGTGTCCGTATCCAGGACGCCTAACCGGCGGCTGCTGGTGCTGGGCTCCGCCCTGACATTCAGGTAGTCTGTGGTCTTATAGACCGGAGCCGGTGTCGTCTCAGCCATGGTCTCGGGAGCCGCGGTCGTCGGGATCTCTTCCTCAGGCGCTGTGGATTCGTCGGCTATGGATTCGGTCGAAGCAGCGGGCGCGGTTTCATCCGGAGTGGAATCGTCGGAACGGAGCAGCCGGATCGGGAAGATCACGATGACGACCGCGACGATCACGATCGCGATGCGCATCAGGTCCGTGCTGGTCAGCGGGAATCCGTCCTGGGAGCGTCTGCGGCTTCGGGAGGAGCTCGAATGGGTTCTCTGCTGGGAGCTGCCGCCGGACGTTCTCTGCTGGGGCTGCCTCTGCTGGGAAGTCCTTTGCTGCGAGGGCCTCTGCTGCGGCCGCTGGCGGGAATCATTCATATAGTCCTTGGAAAAGGTAACGGCTTCGTGCGAGAGCAGCTGGCACGCCTGGTTGGCATCGTAGGCGTTGTCATTGCCCTCGTGTACGGCTTTATTGCCAAGCATACGGATCTTATGATAATGTTCGCAGGTAGTTTTGCTGATCCAGCGGTTGGAATAAAGTTCATCGATCAGGGACGACAGATCCTGATTGGTGTTCGTGGTGGTGATAGCTGCCTTATCACACAGATCCTGAACCATAAATTCCAGAGTCTGACGGCACTTGACCATGGACAGATTGTATTTTCTCTGGCTGTTTAACAGCTGGGCGTCTTTGAGGCCCTGACGGATCTTTTCCCAATTATTGCCCGAAACTGGTGCTGGCATAGATACCCTCCTTCTCGGCGATTCCGTAACATGCGGGTGATCCGTCCGCCGGATGCGGCGCGGCGGTACACCTTCCTTACCATTATACTATTAATCGACAAAATATGCACTAAAAATTTTCAAAAGTTATCGAAAATTGGAGAAAAATTTGCTATACTGTCCGCAAAGCATTTAAAAGGAGACTATTTATGAGATTACGCCACATTACAGGCGCGGAACAGAGGATCGCGGAGAGCGTCCACGTGGTCTCAGACCCGGAGGCGCATAAGGGCCGGTGGCATGAGATATACGGCAATGACCGGCCGGTCCATGTGGAGATCGGTATGGGCAAGGGCCGGTTCCTGATGGAGCTTGCGCGGCGGAATCCGCAGATCAACTATCTGGGCGTGGAGGTCTATTCCTCCGTGCTTCTGAAGGCCGTACAGAAGCAGGAGGAGGAGCTTCTTCCCAACGTCCGTTTTCTCTGCGCGGACGCGCTGGGGCTGGCGGAGATGCTGGGGCCGGGGGAGGCGTCGAGGATCTATCTGAATTTTTCCGATCCCTGGCCCAAGGAGCGGCATGCCAAGCGCCGCCTGACTTCGCCGCGTTTTTTGGCTGTCTACGACCGGATCCTGGCGCCGGAGGGCACGCTGGAATTCAAGACCGATAACCGGGAGCTGTTTGCGTATTCGCTGGAATCGATCCCGTCCGCCGGATGGGAGATCGTTTTCTCCACGTTCGATCTGCATCACAGCGCATACGCGGAGGGCAATGTGATGACCGAGTACGAGGAGAAATTTGCATCGGAAGGCAAACCGATCTGTAAACTGGTTGCAACCCGGCGGAAAATAGAGTAAAATATAGGAAATCGGTAAAACTGGTGGTATGGATGGGGATGCGCGAGACGGTTCTGACAAAACTGCAGCAGACCACCTGCGATAAACCGGAACTGAACCGGCAGTTTCTGCGGCTCTGGCGTTCCTTTCAGGATGTGGAGAAGGTCTTACAGGACGGAGGGAAGGGCAGCGCGAAGCGGAAAACCGGCAACTGGAAACATTGACACAGCATACGAAGCGAGGAGGAGCGCAATATGGCAAAATTAATAACCACAGAAAGCTTTGATGAGGAAGTCTACAGGGCGGATATGCCGGTGCTGGTGGATTTCTACGCCGACTGGTGCGGCCCCTGCAAGGCCATGGGCCCCGTGGTGGAGGCGCTGGCGGGCGAATACGAGGGCAGAGCCAAGGTCTGCAAGATCAACGTGGACGAGAGCCAGGATACCGCGGTGAAGTACGGAGTCATGTCGATTCCCACATTCATCGTATTCAGGGGCGAAGAGGCCGCGGCGAAGTTTGTCGGCATGCAGGATAAGAAGACGCTGTCCGGCGCCCTGGACGCGGCGCTGCAGGGCTGAAAAAATTTTTACAAAATATAAAAAAGGGGGTTGACTTTTGTCAACCCCTGCGCTAAAATAGTCGAGTGTTCGAGAGAAATGCATATGACGCGCCCTTAGCTCAGTTGGTAGAGCAGTAGACTCTTAATCTATTTGTCCAGGGTTCGAGTCCCTGAGGGC